>CAZCWX010000726.1:0-4645 GCA_964502465.1 uncultured Enterobacteriaceae bacterium
GACCGTGAGTGGTTACGGCCCAAGCGCGACATGTACCCGCTCCCCGGGTTCACCGGACCGTGCGGTGTTGTGCCAGCTCGTCCGAGGGAAACAAGCCTTTTATGTCGTTCGTGTGCCTCGCCTCGCAGTACGGTCGCCGGCTTCCTTCAGACCCCACCTCACGGTGACGCCCTGGCCTTGGACTTGTCGTTATCCTCGTGTATCCTGCGACTCATGAAGGTGAACCTTCTACAGGGGACTTGCACCCCCACCCTCACGCCCATGCCGGGCGTACACAATCTGTTCCACCTGACCGCTGCCCGCGAGCGGTTTTGACTGAATGTGAAAAGACCTAGTTGGGCCGCGGCGGCTGAGGCGGAGGCGTTGGGCCGCTTGAGAGATTGCTCTTTCCAAATGCTTAGACTGGGCGTGACATAGATTGTCACTTGTTCATTACCGTGGTACTACACGTCTCACTATGACGATTGCGCACTCAAAACTCACAGCTCAAGGACAGATCTCAGTACCGGTTGAGATTCGACGGAAGTTGGGCCTTGGTCCAGGCTCCGTCCTGGAATGGGAGGAAGACGGCGAACAGGTCGTCGTCCGTCGCGTGGGTCGCTACACCTCGGAGGAGGTGCACAGGGCGTTGTTCCCCAAGCCGCCGAAGCCGCGGACGCTGGCGGAGATGAAAGAGGGGGTGCAGCGCTACATGAAGGGGCGCTATGCGCGCCGTTGACACCAAGGTGTTGGTGCGGCTCGCGACACGGGATGACGCCAAGCAAGTGGCGGCAGCAGAGGCGTTCGTAGCCAAGGGAGCTTGGGTGCCACATCTCGTGCTTGCCGAAACTATGTGGGTGTTAACATCGGTGTATGACCGGAGCCCGACAGAGATTGCCACCGCTGTCGAGATGTTCCTCAATCATAGAGACCTCACGTTGTAAGATGCTGATGCGGTCGCGGCGGCGCTTGAGCATTTCCGGAAACGACCAAGGCTAGGATTTTCTGACTGCTTAGTGCTGGAAGTGGCTCGGAAGGCGGGGCATGTGCCGCTTGGCACGTTTGACCGGGACCTTGGCAAGCTTGATGGCGCACAGAGACTGTGATCCTGATAATTCCTAAGGGCATCAAGGGCGGCCTAACCCCTATCAGGCCTCCGTTGTCAAGCGGGCAGACGGATGCATCACGGGGGCGGGGTGGCCGTCCGCCAACCAGTGAAGCGTCATCGCCAAAGCGTCTGCGGCTGACTTCATTTCGGTGGCTGGTTACCACCTGGGGCTGCATCACACACCTATGGAGGCTCGATACGGTCATCTCTCACATAGAGAGATTCTGATCGCAGCGGCACGGCGATCTTGTGGGCGGCAATCTTATCGTTCTTAGCCTTGCCGCCGTGGATGGCTTTCATAATAGAGGGCATAGCCCAGCACGAAGGCAATCCTTTCTTGCGCACAGAGGTCTGCCAGCCACTACCAGGTGAAGGTGCACTCCACGGCGACCACAAGATCGTCGCGGTAAGGCGCACTGACGCGCAGAAACGCTTCTGGGGTGGTCGGCAGATTCTTGTGCACTAGCTTCGTGCCCGCCTGATCTAAGATGCAGACGTACATGGAGCAGGCATGTAGATCGATGCCACAATAATGTTTATGCTGCTGCGTATAGAATCTCATTACCACCTTCCTCCTTGAGGGGTGAAAATTTGGGTACAGCCACCTTACCGCTGCATATCGCAGCAGAGGAGGCCTGGATGAGTATCACGCGCGTGGAGCGGACCGGTATGAGACGGGCGAGTTCTTGCGGGCGGCACAACACCGGCCGCTCACGCGCCGGGTGTTAACCCTCACAGAAAGCGAGAAAATTTATGCTCCAGGCTCCAGAAACTCTGAGCACTGAACGCTTGATTTTGCGTCGTCCTCAATTGACTGATGCTGTAGCCATCTTTGAGGAGTACTGCCAGGATCCAGAAGTGACCAAGCATCTGATCTGGCGGCCACACCAGGACATCCAAGAGACCATCAACTTCCTGACAGGGGCTCTGGCACGCTGGGAGTCTGGCGAGGAGCTGACCTGGGGGATCACCCACAAGGGCAATGATCGCGTCATCGGGATGGTGGCGTGTCGACTGCGGGGGCATGCAGCGGACCTTGGATACGTCGTGGCCCGCAAGTACTGGAACCACGGGTACGTCACGGAAGCCGTGCGTGCGGTCGTGGAGTGGGCGGCGAAGCTTGAGCCCATATTTCGTGTCTGGGCCATCTGTGACACAGCCAACGGCGCCTCAGCGCGGGTGTTAGAGAAGGTGGGGATGAGCCGCGAGGGAGTCTTACGGCGGTGGATTCTGCATCCGAACGTGTCTGCAGAGCCACGCGATTGTTTTGTGTACTCTAAGGTGCGAGGCGAGGGCTAACCACCCCATTGTCGCGCCAAGAAAAGCCCAGAGTGAAGGGAAGAGACGTTCGTCTAGGAAATTCACTCAGCCGGAGACATTCCATCAGCCGCAACCCAGCGCCATACAGACGAAACCCAGAGATTCTTCGGCCTACGGCCTCAGAATGACAAATCACATTCATTGCAACAGACCACGCGCCGTTAGGCGCTTCTCTTCTCTTCCCTTGTCTTTCCCCAGACCAAAAACTATAATCCGCCAGCCACAGTTACGGAGGGACACAGCGTGGACTTCGATTATACTCCTCAAGAAGAGGCGTTCCGCCAGGAACTACATGCCTGGCTCACTGCCAATCCGCCCGAAGGGTACGACCCCAGTACCTTTGAGAAAATTGATGAGGACAAGCAGTTTGCGATCAAACTCAAGTGGCAGAAAAAGCTCTTTGCCGCTGGGTGGGTCGGTATCCACTGGCCCAAGGAGTACGGTGGGCGCGGAGCAACGGTTGTTGAACAGACGATCTACCAGCAGGAAATGGCCCGTGTGAAAGCCCCTGGAGTTGCCAATCCGCTCGGTATCTCCATCGTGGGCCCCACCCTGATGCACTGGGGGACAGAGGAACAAAAGCAGCGTTATGTGCCAAAGATTCTCAGTGCTGAAGAGATCTGGTGCCAGGGATACTCCGAGCCGGGTTCAGGGTCGGATTTCGCGTCATTGCAGACCCGTGCAGTTGATGAGGGTGACTACTTTGTCGTCAATGGTCAAAAGGTGTGGACCAGCTACGCGCACAAGGCGCACTACTGCATTTTGGTCGTGCGCACCGATGCCAATGCGCCCAAACACAAAGGGCTGTCTTACCTGCTCGTTGATATGAAGACGCCGGGGATTACGGTACGCCCGTTAGTCCAGATCACCGGGGATGCCGAGTTTAATGAGGTGTTCTTTGAAGATGTGCGGGTCCCGAAGGCGAACCTTGTGGGTGAGAAAAACCAGGGCTGGCAGGTGGCAGTGACGACGTTGATGTTCGAGCGGGCGAATTTTGGCATTGTCTACCAGCTCGAACCACTGCTGCGGCAGTTATCCGAGGTCGCGAGGCGACTGCGGGTCAACGGTCACACCGCGGCTGAAGATCCTGCCGTGCGGCAAAAGTTGGCACAGTTCCACATCGAGACCCAAGCGATCAAGTACAACGGCTTTCGTCAACTCACCCGGCAACTGCGCGGGGATCCACCTGGACCCGAAGGTTCCATCGGCAAGCTTGCTGCGAGTGAGCTGAATTTACGCGTTGTCCATTTTGCCATGGAACTGCTCGGCCCGTATAGCCAGTGCGCCCTTGGGGAAAACCTTGGTATTGATGGCGGCTATTGGTCTCGCCGTGCGCTGGCCTCGCGGTTGTATACCATTGCTGGTGGGACCTCTGAGGTGATGCGCAACATCATTGGCGATCGGGTGCTGGCACTGCCAAAGGGTTAAAAGCGCATAGCTGATAGCTCTTATGGAGCCTATGGCTTATAGCCTATGACGAAAACCATATGCCATAGAGCGAGCACAGCAAGCGAGCCATAGGCGATATGCTATACGCCATAGAGCGAACAAAGTGAGCGAGCTATAGGAGGAACACATGAATTTCGGTTTTTCTGAAGATCAAGAATTGTTGCGTGACACTGCCCGGAAATTTCTCGACAGTGAGTGTCCCAGCACGTTTGTTCGGAAGATGATGGCCGATGAGAGTGCGCATGCGACCGAGCTGTGGAAGAAGATCGCTCAGCTTGGCTGGCTTGGCATTATCGTACCTGAAGAATTCGGCGGCAGCGGTGGCAGTTTTATCGATCTCATTGTCATTCTCGAAGAGATGGGAAAATCGCTCGTACCTGGACCGTTCTTTGCCTCTGCCTTGCTTGGCAGTACTGCGATTTTGACCGGCGGCTCGGCAGCCCAGAAAGCAGCGCTCCTTCCCACAGTGGCGAATGGTGACCTGATTCTCTCCTTAGCCTTAGCTGAGAAGAGTGGACGCTACGATGCCGCTGGAGTGACAATGACGGCTGCTCGAAAGGGCAACGACTTTGTCCTCTCTGGGGAAAAGTTTTTTGTGCCAGACGCGCATGTGGCAGACCGCATGGTGGTCGCGGCACGCACTGCCCAAGGAAGCAACCCGGAAGACGGCATCACCTTGTTCCTCGTCGAGGCGAAAGCCCCAGGGGTGAATGTCACGCAACTCAAGACTGTGGATATGACCCGCCGACAATGTCACGTTGCCTTGCAGGAGGTGGGGGTTCCGGGTGC
>CAZCWX010000727.1:0-8192 GCA_964502465.1 uncultured Enterobacteriaceae bacterium
CAGCCCAACGTCACCAAGGCAGTTGTGGCAAAGCCGAATTCTTCAGCTCCCAGAAGGGCAGCAACGACGACATCGCGCCCTGTTTTCAACTGTCCGTCCGTCTCGACCGCAATACGGCTGCGCAGGTTGTTGAGGACGAGCGTCTGGTGTGTTTCTGCTAAGCCCAGTTCCCATGGCAGACCGGCGTGTTTAATGCTCGTCTGTGGTGAGGCACCTGTGCCACCGTCGTGGCCGCTAATCAGGACCACGTCGGCATGTCCCTTGGCTACACCAGCGGCGATGGTTCCAACCCCCACTTCAGACACCAACTTGACGCTCACCCGAGCATTGTGGTTGGCGTTTTTCAGATCATGGATGAGTTGAGCGAGATCCTCGATAGAGTAAATGTCGTGATGAGGCGGTGGCGAGATCAGGCCAACCCCAGGTGTCGAATACCGGACCTTCGCGATCCAGGGGTACACCTTCCGCCCTGGCAACTCGCCTCCCTCCCCAGGCTTAGCGCCTTGGGCCATCTTAATCTGTAACTCCTTCGCCTGGGTCAAATAGTAACTCGTCACCCCGAAGCGTCCTGAGGCCACTTGCTTGATCGCACTATTGCGTGAGTCTCCGTTCGCATCAGGGAGGTAGCGGGCTGGGTCTTCTCCGCCTTCACCAGTGTTGCTCTTGCCACCGATGCGATTCATGGCAATCGCTAGCGCCTCGTGGGCTTCTTTACTGATCGAACCGTACGACATCGCGCCCGTCTTGAAGCGTGTGACAATGCTTTCAACAGGCTCGACTTCCTCCAGAGGAATCGGGTTGTCCGCATATTTGAGTTCGAGCAAGCCGCGCAAGGTTGCCATCCGTTCGGACTGATCATCAATGAGTTTCGTGTACTCTTTAAACGTGGTGTAGTCGTTGTTGCGACAGGACTTCTGGAGCAGGTGAACGGTTCTCGGATTAAACAGGTGAAGTTCTCCACCGGTTCGATACTGATACTGACCATGGACTTCGAGCGTATGGCCGTTGAGCGGGAACGTTGGGAACGCCTGCGCATGCTGCTGCTGCGCTTCTCGCGCGATCTCTGCTAGCCCGATGCCGCCCACCCGAGACGGTGTCCAGGTAAAATACTGGTCAATGAATTCCTGTCCGAGCCCCACCGCCTCAAAGATTTGTGCTCCACAGTACGACTTAATAGTGGAGATCCCCATCTTCGCCATCACTTTCACTACGCCTTTGACCACGGCTTTGATGTAGCCTTTGACCGCATCATGGTACGTCATGCCCTTGAGTAGGCCTTCCCCGATCATGTCGTTCAGCGCCTCATAGGCCAGATACGGATTGATGGCCTGGACGCCATATCCGATTAACAAACAGAAGTGGTGCACCTCTCGTGGTTCCCCGGACTCCAGCACTAACCCTACGCGAGTGCGAGTACCAGAACGAATCAGATGGTGATGCAACCCTGCAGAGGCCAACAGGGCAGGGATCGGTGCATGATATTGATCCACGCCTTTGTCAGAGAGGATCAAGATTGTGGCGTCTTCCTTGATCGCCTGATCCGCAGCCTGAAACAATTCGTCTAACGCTCGTTCAAGACCAGTTCTCCCCTCGGCGGGGTTGAACAGTATCGGTAGTGTTACTGCCTTGAGTCCCGGCAGGGCGATCCGGCGCAGTTTCTCTAGCTCTGAGTTTTTGAGGATCGGGATCGAAATGCGAATCTGCCGGCAACTGCCCGGTTGCGGTTTGATTAAATTCTGTTCTGGACCAAGCGTCAGGGTTGTAGCGGTGATTAACTCTTCCCGGATAGGGTCGATAGGCGGATTAGTGACCTGGGCAAAAAGTTGCTTGAAATAGTTATAGAGCAACTGTGGTTTGTCAGACAGCACTGCCAACGGTGTGTCCGTGCCCATTGAGCCGACCGGCTGAATCCCATTCACGGCCATCGGTCCAAGGTTGACACGCAGATCTTCAAAGCTGTACCCAAATGCCTGTAAGCGTTGCAGGATTGCTAGATGATTGTAGGCAGGTTGCTCCTCAGGGATACTGGGCAAATCGTCGAAACGCACCAGATGTTCATCCACCCACTGTCGATAAGGGTGCGCGGTGACAATCTGCTGCTTGATCTCTTCATCACTAATGATGCGCCCTTCCTCGGTGTCAACCAGGAACATGCGTCCAGGTTGCAAGCGACGTTTTTCCAGTACTCGTTCCGGTGGAATATCGAGCACCCCGACTTCTGAAGCCATGATCACCAGGTCATCCTTGGTGACATAATAGCGGGAAGGACGGAGGCCATTGCGATCAAGCACAGCCCCGACGCGTATGCCGTCAGTAAAAGCGATTGACGCGGGACCATCCCACGGCTCCATCAAGCTGTCGTGGTACTCGTAGAATGCTCGTTTTTCATCACTCATACTCTCGTGATTTTCCCAAGGCTCCGGGATCATCATCATGACGGCGTGAGGGAGGGAGCGGCCGCTCAGCACCAGAAATTCAAGGCAATTGTCAAATTTCGCCGAATCACTGCCATCTGCCAGAATGATGGGGAATATCTTTGGCAGGTCGTCACCAAACAGCTGGGACGCAAACATCGATTGCCGTGCGTGCATCCAGTTTTCATTGCCACGGAGCGTGTTGATTTCGCCGTTGTGAATCAGGTAGCGATAGGGATGCGAGCGCTCCCAGCTTGGAAAGGTGTTGGTGCTGAAGCGGGAATGCACCACCACAAGGGCGGTTTCTACCGATGGGTCAGCCAAGTCGGGGTAATAGGTGCTGACCTGCCGTGGGGTGAGCATGCCTTTATAGATGATGGTTTTGTATGACAAGCTCGCAATGTAAAAGTACTGCCCGCCTGGCATACCGCCATACCGCATGGCGTTTGTGGCTTGACGACGAATAACATAGAGCTTGCGCTCGAAGGCCAGATCATCTGTGATATCAGCACTCCGACCGATGAACACTTGCTGGATGGCCGGCTCGCACGATTTAGCCGTTTCTCCCAGATAGAAGTTGTCGGTGGGGACACTGCGCCAGCCAAGCACACGCTGGCCTTCGCGTGTGACTACCTCCTCAAACATCCGTTGGAAGCGATGGCGCTGCTCTCGCTCTGGCGGCAGAAAGAGCATCCCGACCCCGTACTGCCCTGGTTTGGGCAACTGGAACCCGAGCCCGTCACAAACGTTTTGGAAAAAGTCATGCGGGGTTTGCATCAGGATCCCAGCGCCATCGCCCGTATTGTCTTCGCAGCCGCAGGCCCCACGGTGGTCAAGATTCTCCAGCACCGCCAGTGCCTGCTCGACAATTTCGTGCGATTTATCGCCCTTGATGTTGACTACAAAGCCAACACCACAGGCATCGTGTTCAAAACGCGGATCATACAGGCCTTGTTGAGGAGGAAAACCGAGTTGTGTCATACGCATACCCTTCTTGTCATTTTGTCATGATACTGTGCACGCGTCGCGACAAGTGACAGCGTGTTTCAGATTATGTATCGCCCTGTTTACCCTCCTCGCCGTAACTTGAGCGGTACGACTGGCCCGCTATTGCTCTTCTGTCGGGTGTCAGCCGGAGCAGCCTCAGGCTGCAGTGAGATCCAGAGCCCTTCCGTGTAGGTAGAGAGGACCACCGAGGTCTCGGTGTGGGCAACCCCATCGATCGAGCGGATCTTGCGGATCAGCTTTTCTAGCGCAGCGGTGTTATCTACTTTAACCTTGAGCAACAAGGTGTGTTCTCCCGTGACGTGATGGCATTCCTGTACGTCTTCGATGCGATCAATCTCCTTTTCAAACTGACTGATCGACTTGGGGTGATTAATCGACACGCCAATAAACGCCGTGATGTCTTTGCCGAGCTTAGGGGCGTCCAGAATAGCGGTATAACCACGAATCACCCCGCTCTCTTCCAGCTTCTTGATGCGCTCCACTACCGACGGTGCAGACAGTCCTACTCGTTCACCGATTTTGACCAGCGGCAGCTTACAGTTCTCCTGCAGCAACGCGAGAATGTGTAGGTCAAGAGCATCGAGTTCGGTCTCGTGTTGGCCTAATTTCATGAGGATAATTCCACTTGGGGGCTAATAAATAGCGAATCAGAAGGGTCTTTGTCAAGATAAAATTCAGAAAAATTTCACTTCCCCCATTCTTGCAGGATGACGCATATCAGTCTCTCCTCTCTTCTTGCGCTCTCTCAGAGCAGCCGATATGATCCCTTCCCCTATAAAAGATAACGAGGGCTACTCTATGAAGAAAATGACCGGTGCGCAGATTGCGATCGAGAGCCTGCTGGCCGAGGGCGTCGATACCATCTTTGGCTATCCGGGCGGAGCCATTCTGCCGACCTATGACGCGCTCATGCTGACACCGGCGCTGCGCCACATTTTGGTGCGACATGAGCAAGGGGCCGCCCACATGGCAGAAGGCTATGCGCGCGTGTCAGGCCGGCCTGGAGTCGTACTGGTTACGTCTGGTCCTGGTGCCACGAATACGGTGACTGGTATTGCTGATGCCTATATGGATTCCACGCCGCTCGTGGTGATCACCGGTCAGGTCCCCACCAGCATGATCGGCAACGATGCTTTTCAAGAGGCCGATGTGATCGGTATCACTCGTCCATGTACGAAACATAACTATCTGGTGCGTAATGTCCACGATCTCGCCCGCGTGATCAAAGAAGCGTTCTATATTGCTGGATCGGGAAGACCTGGCCCGGTGCTGGTTGATTTACCGAAAGATGTGCAAACGGCGCAGGCAGCGTTTAAGTATCCTGAGAAGGTTGAGATTCGGGGCTACAAGCCGACGTTGCAAGGCAACCCGCGCCAAATAGAGAAGGCGCTCGAAGCCATTGAAGGAGCTGAGCGACCACTTTTTTATGTAGGTGGTGGCGTCCAATGGTCCGACGCTGCCGCGCCTCTCACGCAGTTAGTGCGCGGCCTCAAGATTCCTATCACGACGACGGTCATGGCTCTCGGTGTGTATCCGAGCAGCGACCCTCTCTGTCTCGGTATGCTGGGCATGCATGGAGGCTATTGGACCAACATGGCTGTCCACCATTGTGACGTGCTGATTGCGGTTGGGGCGCGCTTTGACGATCGTGTGACCGGGCGGGTGAGCGACTTTGCGCCCAATGCCAAGACCATCATTCACGTTGACATCGATCCTTCATCGATCAGCAAGAACATTAAAGTGCATATTCCGATCGTGGGTGACATTAAAGAAGTCCTGCTCGAGATGCTCAAAAAGGTCAAGAGTCAGGAAAGTCTCGCCCCGCGCCAGACAGCGTGGGCTGAGTGGCACAAGCAGATCATGCAGTGGAAAATTGAGAAGCCGCTCCCTTACGAAAAAAACGGCGCTGATGGGGCAGTGAAGCCACGCGAAGTGCTGGAAGAGATTTACCACCAGACTAAAGGCGAGGCGATTATCGCAACTGACGTGGGCCAACACCAGATGTGGACTGCACAGATGATGCCATTTGATCGACCGCGTTCCTGGTTAACGTCTGGGGGACTCGGGACGATGGGGTATGGCTTGCCGGCTGGAATTGGGGCCTACTTTGCCGCGCCAGACCGGCCGATCGTCGTGATCAGTGGGGACGGCAGTATTCAGATGAATATTCAGGAGTTGGCGACTGCCGTACAGTACAAAGTACCGGTAAAGGTCATCATCTTGAATAACTACTATCTGGGCATGGTCCGGCAGTGGCAAGAAAAATTTTATGATGGCCGTTATTCGCACTCCTACATGGATGCCATGCCCAACTTTGTCAAACTGGCCGAGGCCTACGGGGCGAGAGGTTTTCGCATAGAAAAATCCAAAGACCTGGTTGCGACCCTGCAGGAAGCTTTTGCGGTTCCCGGGCCTGTGCTCGTTGATGTCGTGATCCCGCAAAGCGAAGGGGTGTTCCCCATGGTCCCAGCCGGGAGTGCCATGCATGAAATGCTTTTTGCTTAGGAATGTGAGTGGAAGAAGACGACGACTGCACAGAGGGCGGATACAAACCAGAGGATAAATTCTACCACGGCGTTGTCGGGAAAATCTTCTGGAGTAACGGCAGCGGCGTGATTCGGAGCGCCTCTGGAAAAGATATTCCTTTTGTCTTTCCCTATGTCACGCTCATCGGTGTCCCACGCCAAGATATCCACTTTCTCCGTGAAGGTATGCGCGTTGGGTTCGATGTCGGCTGGACATCAAAGGGCCTACGAGCAACCGTCATAAAAATTTACGACCTGCAGGAGTAAGGCGGAAGGCGGAAAACGTAAGGAGTAGCTTAGGCCATTTTTCGTCTGACGCCTTACGCATTACGTATTTACGTGTGAGTTCACTCCAAATGGGGTGTTAGTCGCGTTCTAGTGCGACGAGCCACACCTGTCGGATGGGCATCTCCCCTCAAAAATCCAGCGGACTCTTCGCCTCCTTGCGCGTGACACTGCGCACCGTATGGGTATACAGCATGGTCGTTTTGACATCGCTATGCCCCAACAACTCCTGAATGGTACGAATATCATAATTCGCTTGCAACAAATGGCTGGCAAAACTGTGGCGCAACGTGTGCGCCGACGCCCGTTTGGCAATCTGACTGCGCTCGACTGCCTGCTTGAGGGCCTTTTGCACCTGGGTCGCATGCACATGATAGCGCCGATACTCCTGGGTCGCCGCCACCAACGTCAACGTCGGTGCTGGGAACACCCACTGCCACGCCAACTCCCGCGCCGCCCGCGGATACTTCCGCGCCAACGCCTCGGGTAAAAACGTCCCCGCAGCGCCCCGCGCTAAGTCGTCCTGATGCACCTGCTGGACCCGTTGGAGTTGGGCCGTTATCTCCGGCAGCATCACCTGCGGCAACGGCACCGTGCGATCCTTGTGCCCCTTGCCATCATGCACGGTCACCACGTCCAGCGCCACATTCACATCCTGCACCCGCAGTTGCAAACACTCGAATAACCGCAGCCCACAGCCGTACAAGAGTTTGGCGATCATCGCATACGGGTCCGCCAGCTGTCCCAGCACGCGGTCCACTTCCTCCCGGGACAAGACGACCGGAATCGACCGCCGCCGCTTGGCTCGCACCACCCCTTCGAGCTGCGCAAACTCCTTCTCCAGCACATGCCGGAACAAGAACAGCAAGGCGTTAAACGCCTGGTTCTGGCTGGCCGCCGCCACCTGCCGCTCCACGGCCAGAAAACTGAGAAAGTCGCGCACGTCGGCCATCGACACCAACTGCGGGTCCTTGCTGTGCGTGAAGGTCTGGAACTTCCGCGTCCACGTGCGGTAGGCCTGTAATGTCTTAGGGGAATAATGGCGGACCAGAACGGCGGTCTTCAACCGCTCATACACCGCCACCCAACTGGCCCCGGTCCCCGGCGCTCCCGCCGCCTCGCGTGCGCGGTCTGCGGCCAGCGCCGCGCCAACCCCCTGGCGCTGGGCAGGGCGAATCCCAGAGGCTTCTCGGTCGTGGCGGGCGGGCGCAGGGAGCGGTTGCGGCACGCGGGCAGCGGACGCCGTCGCCTCTTCCTCCCGTGGAGGGAGCTGGGGGGCGGGCGCCGATCTGGTCCGCGCCGGGTCCGTCCGCGCCAACCTGGCAGGGGAGGACGCGCGGATTTCCTGAGGGGCGCCTTGCGCCGCCGCTGCTGGCGGCGCTCCCCCCTCTGCCGGCGGCTGCGGGTCCCGCGCGGGTGCGGGTCCCACCAGCTCATAATACAGCGAGACGGCGGCCTCCGCCTCTTGACACTGGGCCTCGGACTGGCGCTTGGCGCGCAACTTCTCGCGAAATGGCGGAAAACTCTGGCGCGCGGTCGGCTCGCGGGCATACTTCTGGCAGAAGTCCCAGTAATAGCGCAGCCATTTGGTATAGTGCGGCTGCTGGGCAACGGCGACCCCGTGGCGCGCCAAACAGGTCGTGTAGAGGCGAGACAGCTCAGGGGGAAGGGTTACCATGGCAGGCTATCCATATCTGTATATCTTATCTAGAAAAGGTGGTATACAGCAAAACTGCTAGCAAACTTAACTACTCGGGGTCAAGGTGGGGGTTTCCTGTGCTTGCGGAGTCTCTGGCGGAACAGGGTCCCGAGCAAAAGACCGAGGATGTGCTAAGGGCTGGAAGTTGTACCGGTTTATGACCATTTCACAGCGATACCGCACGTAGGGCTTCTCTGCCCGCAGTGGCCCTTGTGCGAAATCTTCGCGCCTCCTGGCTGGTCTGTCCCGTTGTGGCGGCAC
>CAZCWX010000728.1:0-3840 GCA_964502465.1 uncultured Enterobacteriaceae bacterium
CACGCTCTCGCCGGGAGAGATTGCGCGCACGCTTTCTCGATTGCAGGAGGAGGATCGCACTAAATTCCTCACGTTGCTCACGCCTACAGAGGTCGCTGGCTTGCTGCAAGCGTTGTCAGAGGCGCAGGCAGTGGAACTGCTCAATAGTCTTCCACCTGAGCAGGCGGCCGCAATCCTTGACCAGTTGCCAAGTGACGAACAAGTCGACCTGCTGGGCGAAATGGATGCGCCAGATGCCGCCGCCATCCTGAGTGAGATGGCCCCAGAGGAGGCGGCTGATGTGCGCCACTTAAGCCAGTACCCGCCTGAGAGTGCAGGGGGCCTGATGATCACGGAATATCTGGCGTATCCTGATTACGCCCATGTGGCGGACGTACTCGATGATCTGCGTACTCATGCAGAGCGCTATGCTTCCTACGATGTCCAATACGCCTACATTACCTCGCAGTCGGATTTATTGGTAGGTGTTTTACGTTTGCGCGACCTGTTGCTGTCCCCAGCCGTGACCTCTGTTGCTGCCCTCATGATTCCCAATCCGCTCCGAGTCGAAGTAACTATGACCCTCGACACCTTGCAGCAGGTCTTTGACCGCCATCCATTTTTCGGCGTACCTGTGACTGACGACGTGGGGCGCCTTGTGGGCGTTGTGCGACGTGCTGATGTTGAGGAGGCGGTCGGTGAGCGTGCTGATCGTACTTTGCTAAAAATCAGTGGTATCATTGGTGGTGAAGAATTACGGAGTATGCCCTTCTCGGTACGCTCATTCCGGCGGCTGTCATGGCTCAGTGTCAATATCCCCCTCAATCTTCTTGCCGCGAGTGTTATTGCGCTGTACGAAGACACCCTCGCGCGTGTGATCGCCTTAGCGGTTTTTCTTCCTATCATTTCCGATATGGGTGGCAATGCTGGCAGCCAGGCCATAGCTGTGAGCCTGCGCGAACTAGCGTTGGGACTTGTGCAGCCTTATGAACTGGCGCGTGTCTTGTTCAAGGAAGCCTGGATCGGCATACTGAATGGCGTGCTCTTGGGGATACTGCTTGGCGGTGTGGCCTGGGTGTGGAAGGGAAACCCCTATCTTGGCTTGGTGGTCGGCGGGGCGCTCGCGGTCAACACCTTAGTGGCCGTGGCTCTCGGTGGCACAATCCCGCTACTGCTGCGTCGTCTAAACGTAGACCCGGCTCTGGCCTCAGGGCCGATCCTGACGACGGTGACTGATATGTGCGGGTTCTTTTTCGCCTTGAGCTTTGCCACCGTGTTCCTCTCGCAGCTTGCTGGATGAGGGAAGCGCGCAGCTTGACAATAGAGGGAGTTGACGACAACATAGTCATAATTGACTTGATAGTCAAAGACGACCAGTGCTTTAGAACTGAGGGTAGAGCAAGGTGAGGAAGGAGCCTGAGATGGGAGGTAGGAACAAGAATGTGGGTCAGCTTGAGGATGATCCGCTGTGGTACAAAAATGCGACGATCTATGAGCTTCACGTGCGGGCCTTTTATGACAGCACCGGAGATGGCGTTGGCGACTTTCGCGGCCTGGCGCAAAAATTGGCGTATCTCCAGGATCTTGGCGTTACCGCGGTCTGGCTGCTGCCATTTTCTCCTTCTCCGTTGAGGGATGATGGGTACGACATGTCCGATTACACCGGCGTCCACCCGACGTATGGGACGCTCAACGACTTTGAGGTGTTCTTGCGGGAAGCCCATCGGCGAGGGATTCGGGTCATTGGCGAATTGGCGTTGAATCATACCTCTGATCAACATCCCTGGTTTCAACGCGCCCGACGAGCCAAGCCAGGAAGTCCCTGGCGGGACTTTTATGTGTGGAGCGATACAGCAGAAAAATATCAAGAGGCGCGAATTATCTTTAAAGATTTTGAGTCTGCTAATTGGGCATGGGATCCGCTCGCGCACGCGTACTACTGGCATCGGTTTTATACTCATCAGCCTGACCTCAATTATGATAGTCCACGGGTACGAAAAGCGATTACCCAAGTCGTCGATTTCTGGTTTGGCTTGGGGATCGATGGGCTGCGACTGGATGCCGTCCCGTACCTCTATGAGCGGGAAGGCACGAATTGTGAGAACTTACCGGAGACGCATGCGTTTCTCCGGGAACTACGGCGTCATGTCGATCGCAAGTTTCGCAATCGTATGTTTCTGGCCGAGGCCAATCAGTGGCCTGAGGATGCGGCTGCCTACTTTGGGGCCGGCGATGAGTGCCACATGAACTTTCATTTCCCCCTCATGCCGCGGCTCTTTATGGCTCTTCATACCGAAGATCGCTTCCCTGTCATTGACATTCTGCAACAGACGCCGCCTATCCGAGAAACTTGTCAATGGGGCATCTTTCTGCGGAACCACGACGAGCTCACCCTGGAAATGGTGACGGACGAAGAACGAGACTACATGTACCGGGTGTACGCCCAGGACCCCCAAGCGCGGATCAACCTGGGAATCCGCCGTCGCCTGGCTCCCTTGTTAGGGAATCATCGACGGCGGGTCGAACTCATGAACGGTCTGCTCTTCTCCTTGCCCGGCTCTCCCATCATCTATTACGGAGACGAAATTGGCATGGGGGATAATGTATATCTTGGTGACCGTAATGGCGTGCGCACCCCTATGCAGTGGAGTGGGGACCGCAACGCCGGGTTTTCTCGTGCCAATCCCCAGAAGTTGTATCTGCCTATTATCATTGATCCTGAATACCATTACGAAGCCATTAACGTTGAGACTCAACAGAACAACCCGCACTCGTTACTGTGGTGGATGAAACGCCTCATCGCCCTGCGGAAACGTTTCAAAGCCTTTGGGCAAGGAACGCTGGAGTTTTTGCACCCTGAGAACCGCAAGATTCTTGCCTTTCTGCGCCGCTATCAAGAGGACTGTATTTTGGTCGTGGCGAACCTCTCGCGCTTTGTCCAGTATGTCGAACTTGACCTCTCGGCATTTCAAGGCATGATGCCGGTCGAAACCTTTGGCCGCATTGCGTTCCCCCCTATTGGGGAGTTGCCGTACCTCCTGACCTTAGGACCGCATTCCTTTTACTGGTTCACGCTTGAACCGCGACGGAGCGAGGGGCTCGTACCTGCCGAAGCGCCGGAGATCCGTGTCCCTACTGTGACAGTCGATGGTGCATGGGAGCGTGTTTTCCAGGGCAGAAGCAAGACTGCGCTGGAGAGTCTCCTCTCAGAATATCTGCGAAGCCGTCGCTGGTTTGGCGGGAAGGCGCGACAAGTACGGGCAACCTCTATCCCTGAAGTTGTCTCCTTTCCGTATGACTCGTCGGCTGCGTATATTGTTTCTGTTGCTGTGGCGTATGTAGATGGCGATCCCGAAACTTATGTGTTACCGGTGGCCATCGTTACTGGAGAACGGGCCAGTCAGGTCCAGAAAGAGAACCCGCAGGCAGCCATTGCACGTCTCCGCGGAGAGCAGGAAGAAGGGCTGCTCTATGATGTGCTTTGGGACAAGAGCTTTTGCCAGGCCTTATTGGAGGCGATTGCCCGTCGGCGGCGATTTAAGGGGTTGTTTGGTGAGCTGAGCGCCGTACCGACACGCCTCTTCCGCCAGTTGCGCAAGGCCGACAACAGTCCTTTAGAGCCCGCTCTCTTCAAAGCGGAACAGAGCAACACGTCGATCTTGTACGGAGAGCAATTCATCCTGAAGTTGTTTCGGCGTGTTGCTCAAGGGGTGAACCCCGACTTGGAGATCGGCCGGTTCCTGACTGAACGCGCCGCTTTTCCTCATACCCCCCCTGTCGTTGGGGCGTTCGAGTATCGGCAAGAACAGAGAGAGCCTATCACTGTGGGGATTCTGCAAAAATTTGTGCCAAACCAGGGAG
>CAZCWX010000729.1:0-3080 GCA_964502465.1 uncultured Enterobacteriaceae bacterium
TCACCGAATGACAGAGACCTACTCATCAAAAAAATTGGAGAACTTAAAGGAGTACGGGAAGCATTTGGAACAGAAGTCAGAGGGGAATTTTATGTCTCTTTATGGAGATTCGTAGAGTGGGCAGAGAAGCAGGGATATGATGTGAATAGTGATGTAGACCGAATGGAGCGAAACGAAATTCAGGGATGAGCGACTGATTGATCATTGGCCAACGCGACGCATGGGTGACAGTGCAAGTCATGGCTGCAGCCAGTCCTCCACCTGCAACCCTGCCACTTGCTGAAAATCTCGCACCTTCCTTGATAACAATGTGCCGTTATGGACCATAACAATCGCAGCGATCTTGAGGTCCATAGTGCCGATGCGAATCCCCTGCTGCCTCAGTTGCTTGAACATGTCAGCGGCATGCTGGTCAAATGGCAGGAGTTGCCATTCTGCGAAAAAATCAAAAAGTCCAATGAGGCGATCGTAATATGCCACCTGCCGGTGGACATCAGTATAGCGGCGAATGAGCCTCAACCAACCTCGCGTTTGCTCTTCCACTGTGATTGCAGTAGTCGCGACCTCTTCTGGCGGATAGGTTTCCAGACGGGATTGCAACGCGAACGCCTTCGGAGAATCCCGATACTGCAGAACAGAGAGATGGTCAGTATCCAGGATAATCATGGATCGGCTTTGCGTCTGTCCTTTTGCCGAATGCGCTGACCTTCGTCGATGATCTCTTTCATAATTCGATCTTCATCGAACATCCCGAGAGTACGTCGCCAGTCTTTTTTGCGTGCTGCCGTGTCTGCTCGATGCAACAAAGTATCTACAAGTCTCTCCAAATTTGTCACACGCTCTTCAAGGGTGCCCTCTGACACGGTTCCTCTCCTTTTTGCCGTAGTTGGCAAGAAGTCTTTACTTTGCAACGAAAAGAGAGCAGAAACAAGGGACAACAAAGGAGGAAACGACTGTGAGCCAGGAGCAAAATCCTTCCCCGCAACTGCCCCCCGATCGTTTGAACGAAATTGGCGTACTCAAACGCCGCGAAATCGAGGCACGCATTGTGGGGCCTCTCCTCGAAGCCCTTGGCCATGAATTTGGCCGTGACCGCGTGCTGGAGGTAGCTCGCGACACGATCGTCAAAATCGCGCACGAGCAGGGCGCACAGTTAGCCAAAGCCGTCGGCGGAGATTCGCTGGCCCATCTCGGAGGCTCGTTAGATGCCTGGAAAAAGGACGATGCCCTGCAAATCGAGGTGCTCGAACAGGTGGAGCAGAAGCTCTCGTTCAACGTCACGCGCTGCCGCTATGCCGAGTTGTACCGGGCACTGGGCATTCCAGAACTCGGCGCGCTGCTCTCCTGCAATCGAGACTTTGCCATGAGTCAAGGCTTCAACTCGGACATTTACCTGACGCGGACGCAGACCATTATGCAAGGGGCTGCGTTTTGTGATTTTCGGTTTGTCATGCAACCAAAGAGTGGGTCAGGTTCAGATCGCTAAATCACAATACCTGACAGTGGTACATTGTACACCGCAACCGTTCGGTGTTGTCATCCTGAGCCGGAGGCCGAAGAAGCTCGTTTTCTGTCGCGACCAGGGGCTACCGCCCCATAAGCGTTAACTTAACAGAATGGGGAATGGAGTGAGCTGTCGTTGGCGTTGGCGCGGGCATTCGCAGAGGGCTTGGATAATCATGTGCCAACTCTCCAGCACGTCTTGTAAGGATAACACGGGGTCGGCAGCCTGCTGGAGCTGATGCAGGGCAAACGCGAATTCTCGCCACGGGCTGCGGCGCGCGTGCAGGGCGACCCGAAGTGGCTGAGGGGGAAAGCGTGCGCCCTCGGCGCATCAGCTGCTCGGTCAACAAGACCACGAAGAGTTTGCCGTACAACCACGCCCGGGCACTCTGCGCATCGGACTTCGGCAAGTGTCCGAGCTGCGCCAACGATTTAAGTCGCTTGAACACCAGTTCCACTGGCCAGCGAATCCGCTACCACGGCAGAATCTCCACCGCCGTAAACCGGCGCGGCGAAAACGGGGTGAACACCATGACGTACTTCACGTACTCCCAGGTCTCGGGCTGGATCTCCCGTCCTTTGCGTGACGCGGTTTGCTTCAGGCGCTTCTCCGCAAGTGTGATGGCTTCGGCACTTTTGCGCACGGCACAGAGACGACCAGGAATGAGGCGCTGGTCTCCGTGCACCACCACGGGCCATTCGCCGACCTGTCCTGCAGTGCGGAGAGTCGCGATCCGCCGTAACAGCGGGAACCGCGGGCCCGCAGCCGTAAAGAGGGGGAGCGACACGGGATTGAGCCGCACCAAGACAACGCCTCCCTGCGCCGCGATATGTTCTACCCCGTTAATATGGCTGTACCCCCGATCGCCGATCACCTGATCACCACGAGTGATTGGAAACTGCGTGAAAGAATCTCCCGTGCCGACGCCTTCCCCAGGGTGGAGCCCAAAGTAGTCACAGCCAAACTCCGGTAACTGCAAACTGTCTTGAATCCGCCACCAGCTCCCGGTCTTTCCGGGTTCTTTCACCGTTGTACTATCTACCAGCCGTAGGCGTACGGCCTGAGGCTCTGCGGGAACCGCAAGCCCGCTGAGGGGCAACAGCACCCGACCTAACTCCTTGAACCAGTCTTCCGCCTTCTGCAACCGCTTGAACAACGCCACGGCTGAGAGTTCGGCGCCGCCCGCCGCTTTGGCCCGCACGACGGTTTCGTGTAGAGAATACCCTCGCGCCAGGTGCAACAACAGCGTGCGCATGAGTGCCTCAAGAGAGGGAACGCCTCGGAGCCGCCGATTCGCGCCCGTCTCCTCTGCTAACTCTCGCCAATTGCGAGGAAAAAGGGGGAGAAGGGTCTGCCAACTCTGTTCGCCAAGGGTCGTGTTACTCATCTCCGGGGCACTATCGCAAACAGAGCTCTCTCACAAGGGCTTAAGTTAACGCTTATGGGCTTTCGCACCCCCAATAGGTCGCTTGCCATGCCGCACTCGTCTGCGGTGTTCCCCCTTCTCACCGGGCAGAGAGCGCGCAGCGGGCAGCGCGACAGCCCCGGGACACGAGGGGGAGACGCACGAGCCGAC
>CAZCWX010000730.1:0-3278 GCA_964502465.1 uncultured Enterobacteriaceae bacterium
ACGTTGTGCTTAGGACCTGGGCAAGAATAACTGGGTCAATTCTTGTGGTGCGGGCCTCTGGCCTGCCCTTCACAATGCAGGCGGGACGCCTGCACCACAATATGAGAACGATCAACTTATTTCTGCTCGGCTCCTTAGCACGACCAGACTAGATCTCTCGCTGCTCGCCTGGACCTACTTGACGATGAGCCCTTCCATCTTCACGCCACTGGGCGAGCATGTTGTAGAACTTCACCGCGCCGTCAGGGTATTGCTGCAAGAACCCTGGTCCGTCATTTTTTCCTTCGCCGTTGTAATACCCCGGCGTACAGACGTCCAGATACGCAGCCATGGGAGTCGGCCCGGTCACTAGCTTTACCCACTCAGCCTCAACCTCAGGGGTAGGCTCCACGGCCTTCGCCGCGCGCGCGGTCACCTGCGTGACGATATAGGCAATATGGTGGGCTTGCCCATTCAGCATATAGGTGAAGTTCGGCGCCAGGCCAGTCTGCGTGAGCCCCATGTGGAAGAGGTTCGGGAACCCGTGGCTCAAGAACCCATGGTACGTCTTCATCCCCTTCGCCCAGTACTCGGTGAGGGAGACACCCTTGCGACCGTAGACTTCACACTCAGAGCGCCGCGTGTAGGCTGTACCGACCTCGAAACCCGTTGCATAGATTATGCAGTCCACTTCATACTCCACACCCGCTACGACCACCGCGTTCTCGGTGACGCGATCGACGCCTTTGCCCTTGGTATCCACCAGTTTCACGTTGGGCTGATTGAACGCCGGTAAATATTCATCGTTGAAGGTTGGGCGTTTACACCACTGCCCGAACCACGGTTTGAGCGCTTCGGCCGTTTGTGAGTCTCGTACAATCGCGGCCGCGCGCTCGCGAATTTCATTCATTTTCTGGAAGTCCGCGATTTCCGACAAGGCCGCCATCGCTTCGTCGGACAGCTCCGATTGCTCCTTGCCAGACATCAGCCTGGAAAGATTCTTAAAGAGACTTGTCCATTTATCGCCCACCAGATCTTCCTCGACTGGGAGCCCGGACAAGATGGCGCAGAAGTTGGTGTTCCGGTGGTCCTGCCATCCAGGCGTGAGCGTCTTTACCCATTCCGGATCGGTCGGTTTGTTCCCACGTTCGTCCACCGAAGACGGGGTGCGCTGGAACACATAGAGCTGCTTGGCATATTTGGCAACACGCGGTACAGACTGAATCGCTGTCGCTCCCGTGCCGATAATGGCGACACGCTTGTCACTATGTGCGCGCTGCGCACCGGCGTGGGTTGTAGCCGTGCATAAAAACGCTGTGGCAGACGGGTGTAGCTGTTATCGAACTGTCTTCCTCCGCAATCAGAGGCACCGGGGGAGTGTTGGTATACCCCGCGCGGGCTGAAATGAAACAGTAGAGAGATCCTGATAGAGTGATTTTTCTCGCCAAAGAAAACACGCGATCAGGAGGCTCTCCCATGGACCTGCTGGAGTTTAGCACAGCCGAGAGAGAAGCGTTACCGTACGGGCGCTTTCACCACCCGCCCCCCCGCGTCCAACTGAAAATGGCAGCCCTCTACCTTAAGAGTCAAGGCGTATCGGCTGCAGATGGCTGTCGCCTGTGTGGGATTTCCAAACCGACGTGGTACCGCTCTCTGCGCGAATACCGCGCGGGCGGGCTCGAAAAACTCAAAGCGGGCTCCTTTTCTCGGCACCCCAGTCCATTGGCGGACTACCAGGCTCTCATTGCCGCAGACTTTCGCCAGCGTCCTCCCGCCAGTGTCGCGGAAGCGGCTCAGCGGATTGAGCAATTGACGGGGCTCAGGCGGGGACCGACCCAGGTGCGGCAGTTCCTCAAGTCCTTAGTACTACTTTGTCAAAGTTAGAGTTTTCGTGAGCAGTACCGATCAATGAGCTCCAATTCGATCAATTCACGGATGGCGGCACAGCGCAGCCATTCGCTCACCCGGCGATGGACTTCCGGGAGAGGCATGCGGCGGCGGTCCGGGCGCGGGGGAAAAAGCGGCCCGTGGCCGCCCGCTCCTTGAGCGGTGCTCCCGCTCGCGCTTTTCCAGCCAGACCAGAAAACTATAGCTTAGCATCACCGTGATTGCGTGCCGATGAAATCCATCCCACCGCCGCCCTTGATACTGGTCCCAGCCCAGCTCCGTTTTCGCTTCCTCATGATACTGCTCCACCCAGTGGCGGCGATGGGCATACTCGACCAGCACGGCCAGTGGGGTGTGCGCCGGGAAGTCACTCCAGCAATATTTCCAGTCCCCGCTCTGGCCCCGGCCAGGGCGTTGCCCAAACAACCAGCCGACGTGCCGAGTGCCATCCCCATCCACCCGCCAGCAACGCAGCGCCAGAAATTTCGCCCGCCACCAGCCTTTGACACCTTCGCTCCACGCGATCGTTTGCCAGGCCTGGAGCGGCTGCGCCGCCAGCACGTCATCGGCCCGGAGCACGGGGCTGGTCGGCCCACGGCCGAGCGTCACACTGCAATTGGCCCGCACGGCGACCACGTGGCGTTCCTGGCGCTCTTCCAGGCCGTTGAGGAAATTAGGATTATCTCCGTAATCGGCATCACAGGTGACGCACGTGTGCCGCACCCCACAGGCATTGGCCTCATCCAGCAGCGCCAAGGCAAGCTCGGCTTTGGTCTGAAAGGCAACCCCCTCCGGCACATGCGCCTGCTTGCGCCGCGCTGCGTCCTCCGCCCACGTCTGCGGCAGATACAGCTGCGTCGCCACCGGCCAGGCCAGCGTGCGCTCGGCATAATGACAATGCACCGTGACCTGACAGTTGGTCAGTTTGCCCGCCGTCCCGGTATACTGGTGCGCGACTCCGACCGAATGCCGCCCCTGCTTCTCAAACCCCGTATCATCACAGATGAGCACGCCATCCCCTTCGCTGGGCAGCGTCTGCAGCTGGGCGATCCGCTGGCGATTGAGGCTGTTCTCATCCCAGACCATGTCGGTCAGCAAATGGTTGAACTGTTGCTCAGTGGTCTCGGGCACGACCTCCGCCACGGGGTCGCAGTTCTTGTTGGGGGGCTCGCTGAGCAAGCCGGTGAGATATTGACGCAGGGTCTCGGCACTCGGTCCCTGGGTAAAATGCACCCGCAACGGAGCCAGAAACTCGGCCAACTCCGGCAGGGGTGCACGCGGGGCCTGCGGCAACCGCTCCTGCTTCGTGTTCTTGGTGGTCATGCTCGTAGGTTATCACTGATTTACGGACTTTGACAAAGTAGTACTAAGGCGTTAAACACTTCTATGGAGTAGCCGGGTTCTCCGCCATT
>CAZCWX010000731.1:0-6035 GCA_964502465.1 uncultured Enterobacteriaceae bacterium
CCAGCCTCGACCAACAATGCAACTGCCACATAGGTGAATTTGCCACAAACCCACAGGTCTTTTTTGCCTTGGCGAATCACCTCACGAATGAGCGCGCTCGGGCCGCGCTGGAAATAGTTACAATCGTACGCGAAGTAGTCACCATCAGAGACAAAGCGTTTGACTGCTTCGTGTTCACTCATGAGTTTATTCACCAGGGTGCGAGGCTTATGGTCTCGCACCCACGCGCGGAATCCGTCCGGATCTGGCTTGAGATATGCTCCTGTTCCCTCTGCAAGAATATCCATGGTGTTGCCTCCTTGGCAGTGTCGCGCTTAGATACCACAGGGAATACCAGCGTTCAATTCACAGTTTCTCCATATCCTGTGCTCCGCTGGGGTTGCAATGCTTTGCCCTTTCTTTTATCCATTTCCCATCTCTTTTGAGAGCAGTGTCCTCTGACTGTAGAATGAGATGTGGGAATGATGAAGATCGCTGTACTTGTGAGCCTGTTGTGTGCTCCTGTGCTGGTCCACGCTGATATACAAATCGTTACAACCGCTCAAGAGGTTGCTCTCGAAACGTTTAAAGAAGATCAGGTCGGGTCGTTCCCTTCGCGCTGGAAGGTGCGTGGCGACGAAAATGAAGCGCGACAGGTCTATAAAGTTGCCGAAGAAAGCGGGAATCATTTCCTGCACGCCCTTGCGCAGAATAAGGGAGTGCAAATCGGCTTAGAACACGTCTTCAAGCCGCAAGAGTTTCCAGCCCTGCGGTGGCGCTGGCGTGCGCGGCAACTGCCGCCTGGAGGGGACGAGCGCGAGAAAAACACCAATGACTCTGCCGCTGCGGTCTACGTCATCTTTGACAGTCGGCTGCTGCCACGGGCCATCAAATATGTGTGGAGCTCGACATTACCAGTTGGCACGCGGATTGACAGTCCGGTGTATTGGCGGTCGAAAGTCGTTGTGCTCCAGAGTGGACCGGCGGCATTAGGCGAGTGGCGAGAAGAAACCATCAATTTTTATCAAGACTACAAGGAGCTTTTTGGCCTCGAACCGGGTGAAGTACAAGGGATTGCGGTACTGACCGACTCCGATGTGACTGGCGGTGCAGCGGAAGCTGATTATACCGACTTCGTCCTGGTGTCGGCGGGAGCACTCTCCGGGAAAGACGCGACGAGCGCGGCATTGCCTTTGCCATTTGCTCCGGCCGTGGGTCAATAAATAGAAGGAAAGCACTGTATGGCACTCTCACAAACTGCGATACACGGGAAATTGCGTAGCGTGCCCGGTTGGGAACTGGTCAAGAGTCGGACCATTCAGAAGAAATTTACCTTTGATAACTTTAAGGAAGCCTTGGCTTTTGTAAACAAGGTTGGAGATCTGGCGGAACAATCCGACCATCACCCTGATATCGTTATCAACTACAATAAGGTCACGCTCAGTCTCTCGACTCATAATGCTGGAGGTCTCACGGAAAAAGATTTTGACCTTGCCGGCCATATTGAGAAACTGGGCAAGGCAGAGACGGCACAGCAAGAGAAAGAATAGGGAATCCGTGAAAAATGTGTAAAACGTAAGACGTAACGAGGAGTTTCCATGTATAGTGCGGAATCAAGTTTGTGACGTTTTACGCTTGACGTTGTACGTCTTTAGGTTCCCTTGCCGCTCCATTTTCGCATTTTTCTTGGTCTCCTGGTTGGTATCAGCAGCGGTACGCTTGCGCGGCTGCTCTTCGCCGACAACCCGCTGCTCATCGACTTCACGACCTACGTCACTGAGCCCTTTGGTCGCTTGTTTTTGCGACTGATCTTCATGGTGGTCCTGCCGTTGTTGTTTTCGGCATTAACCCTGGGAGTTGCGGGCTTAGGTGATGTGCGCACCCTCGGGCGGATTGGGATCAAGACTTTCTTGTACACTCTGGTTGTGACTTCGGTTTCAGTGTTTATCGGGTTAGTGTTGGTGAACTTCTTCCGTCCAGGGGCAGGGCTCTCACCCGAAGCGCGTGCTGAATTACAACAGGCAACCGCTACCCCCGCTCCGCCTGCCCCAGGTACGCAAGAAAATCCGGTGCTGAGGGCATTAATGGCCATCGTTCCGGATAACCCAATACGAGCTGCGGCTCAGGGGGAAATGCTGGCAGTTATGTTTTTCTCCCTGATGGTCGGGATTGGGATTGCCTTGTCTCCACCAGACCGAGTTGAGCCGTTAGTCAAAGTGCTCGAAGGACTGTACGAAGTGGTGATGCGTCTGATCGAGCTGGCCATGCGTCTTGCTCCTTATGGGGTAGCGGCCCTGCTATTCACATTGACTGCAAGGTTCGGGTTTACCGTGCTGAAACCCCTCCTGGCGTATGTGGCCGTCGTGCTGGTTGGACTATGCCTCCATCTGTTTGTGACGTATTCGTTACTGGTACGCTACCTTGGCGGTCTGCAACCAAGGTTCTTCTTTCGTCAGATCAGCGAAGTCATGGCGACCGCCTTCTCGACCAGTTCCAGTAATGCAACCCTGCCAACCGCATTGCGGGTCACGCAGGAGAAGTTAGGCGTACCTCGTGAGATTGCCGCGTTTGTCCTCACCATCGGCTCGACCGCAAATCAGAATGGGACGGCATTATTTGAAGGCGTGACCATTCTTTTCCTCGCGCAATTCTATGGGGTAGAGCTGAGCTTTGGCTCTCAGGTGTTAGTTGTTTTAGTTTCTGTCCTTGCTGGGGTAGGGACGGCTGGGGTGCCGGGTGGGTCGTTGCCCCTCATGGTGCCGATTTTACAGGCGGTTGGTGTGCCTGGTGAGGGGATCGGCATCATACTAGGAGTTGACCGCATCCTGGATATGTCCCGCACGGTGCTCAACGTGACTGGCGATATCACTGCTGCGGTCTATATCGCACATTCTGAAGGAAGGCTGCAGACAATACGAACCTAATCGTCAATTGCTCAGACGTGTATTTGATAAAAAGCGTATCTCCTATCATCATGGCCGATTACGCAGGCAATAAGATGTTTCACATGCTCGAAATATTACGGCGAACCCAAATGCTGGCCTGCTGTTTGTCGATTGTGAGCGCGGAAACACGCTACAGATGACTGCGCTGTTGCAACCGAGCCACCAACCGTGGTAGGGACACAACAGATCTGCTTTGCATCGACAAAAAGGAAGCGGGTGCTGATGGCAAACGGAGGAACCGGACCATGTCTGCTGTGCTCTTCACCCTCATCGTCCTTGTTGCCGTAGGGAGCTTTCTATACACCCTCTATGAGCGCTTGCGGCTCTTGCTCGCCGCCCGACCGGTCAACTGCTTTGACCGCATCGGAGAGCGCCTTATGGCAGTCCTGGTCTATGCCTTCGGCCAGAAGAAGTTTGTGAAGGACGAACAACCAGCGGGGTGGATGCATGTGGTGATCTTCTGGGGATTCGTGCTCCTGGGCGTACAAGTGGTCACCATGTTTGGCCGGGCCTACTCGGATCACTTCGTCGTCCCAGGCTTTTCCCCTCACCTGCTCGGCGGTCCCTTCTTGCTCCTGCGCGATGTGATGGAGGTAACCGTGAGTGTGGCTATCCTGCTGGCGCTGTACCGCTGGGTGATTGCGCATCCTCCCAGACTCTTTGGTTATCGCCCAGCCGAAGACCGCCTGGCGGGTCAGTCTCACTGGGAAGCGTTGGTGATCCTGCTCTTCATCCTGACTATTATGCTAAGCGGCCTGCTCTATGACGGCGGGCGCCTCGTCGCGTTTGCCGGTGATCCCCTCGTGGAGGCCGAGCGACCGTGGGAACCGGTGAGCGCTCTGGTCGGTCTCCTTCTGGCGGGACTCGGCACAAACTGGGCCGCAGGGATCAGCGATGTCGCCTGGTGGGTACACAACCTCGTCATCCTCGCCTTTCTCAACCTCCTACCGCGTTCCAAGCATTTTCACATCATCACCGCCATCCCGAACGTCTTCTTCCGTAAGCTGGAGCCCGCAGGGGCGTTGAGCCTAATGGATCTGGAAAAGAGTGAGACCTTCGGCACCTCACACATTGACCAGTTTACTTGGAAGCAGGTCCTGGACATGTACAGTTGTACCGAGTGCGGTCGGTGCTCCTCCCACTGTCCGGCCACCATGAGCGGCAAGGCGTTGGCTCCCCGCCAATTGCTCCTCGATCTGCGGGATTACCTGTACGCACACCAACAGGAGATGACTGCCAAGCAGCTGGTGCAAAGTGACGGCGCGGTGGGGGAGAATCTTGTCGGCGAACGGCTCATCCACGATGAGGTGTTGTGGTCCTGCACCACCTGTCGCGCCTGTGAGGAGGCATGCCCGGTGCTGATTGAGTATGTGGACAAAATCGTGGACATGCGTCGCCATCTCGTACAGGAGGAGGCCCGCTTTCCCACCGAGCTTACCCGCACCTTCAAGGGAATGGAAACGCAGGGGAACCCCTGGGGTGTGAGTGCCGAGAAAAAGGCAGATTGGGCGCACGGGTTGGACGTGCCGCTGCTTGCTGAGCATCCGGAGGTCGAGTACCTCTACTTCGTCGGCTGTGCCGGTGCATGTGACGAGCGTAATAAGAAGGCTACAGGTGCGTTCACCAAACTGTTACAGAAAGCCGGAGTGAGCTTCGCCATCCTTGGTGCAGAGGAGCCGTGCAACGGTGAGACCGCGCGACGCCTGGGCAATGAGTATCTCTTTCAGAGCATGGCACAGCATGCCATTGAGGTCTTCCAGACCTACGGTGTGAAAAAGCTCCTGGTCAACTGCCCGCACTGCTTCAATACCTTGAAAAATGAGTACCCCCAGTTGGGCGGCCACTATGAGGTGATCCACGCCGGCGAGTTGCTCTCCCGCTTACTGCGGGAGGGCAAGCTCAAGCTCCAGGACGGGCCGTCGAAGAAGGTGACCTATCACGACTCGTGCTACTATGGTCGCTACAACGAGATCTATGACACTCCGCGAGAGGTTCTGGCCCGGGTGCCGGGCACACAATTACAAGAGATGGAGCGGCACAGACACACCGGTATGTGCTGCGGTGGTGGAGGGGGCTGGATGTGGATGGAAGAACCGCGAGACAAACGGGTGAACCACCTGCGGGTTGCACAAGCCCTAGAGACTAACCCTGACGTCATTGCCGTGTCCTGCCCCTTTTGCATGACCATGCTCAACGATGGCCTGAAAGCGAAAGATGCAGACGAGAAAGTACAACTGCTCGATGTGGTGGAGATCGTCGAGCAGTCCAGTACCTGAAAGGTGAAGGGCGACTCTGTCTCGAGACAAGGGCTAAATGCCCGGTTCAGCTAGAGAGGGGGGCGAGCGATGAGCGAGACGACATCAAAAATTCAGCGCACCTATCCCCGCAATTTCAGACTCGACGAAAACACCGAGGTCAGCTTACGCCTGATGACTTCTGCGGATACGTACCGCATCGTCACCTTTGCGCGTTCCTTGCCCGAGGATGACCTGCTCTATCTGCGTAGAGACATCACCAAGCTGAACGTCGTGGCTCAGTGGGGACAAGACATCAAGGAGGGGCGGACGGTGACGGTGCTTGGGGAGGTGGGCAGGGAGGTTGTCGGATACGCCAGCCTGCATCACAACGAAGTGACCTGGCAGCGGCATCTCGGCGAAGTTCGCATGCAAGTGGGGCCGCGCTATCGATCACGGAGACTGGGCCGGGCTCTGGCGGCAGAGATCTTTGCCATCGCGCAGGACCTTGGATTGCGCAAGCTTGTGGCGCAAATGACCCCTGACCAAAAGGGGGCCATCGCGACCGTTGAACGGTTGGGCTTTCGCCGGGAGGCGCTGCTCCAAAACTTTGTCATTGATCGTGCTGGCCAGATGCGTGATCTGATCGTGATGTCGTATGATCTCCCCGACTTCACGACGTAGGTGAATGAGAGACCTTCTCCTCAAGGACATGCCCATGATCCTGATCTTCGCCAAGGCTCGCTGTAACGCCGATGATAGGTAACTCTTCTTCTACGTCACTCTCGCTCAATAAACCCAAGCTCGACAACCTCGCCAGCGAGATTTGGAAATCCGCCGAGCGCTTGCGCGGCAAGTTTAAGGCGTACGAATACCA
>CAZCWX010000732.1:0-7497 GCA_964502465.1 uncultured Enterobacteriaceae bacterium
TCGAGCCAACAGCAATCGGTAGGGATGGACCAGGTGGCGTTGGCGATGGAGAACATCAAACAGGCGAGTACACAGAATGTGGCAGCCACCAGGCAGGCGGAGGCGGCGGCGCATAATCTGCGGGAAGTGGGACAGCAACTCCTGCAACTGGTCGAACGCTATCAGGTGCAGTAGGGATAGCCTCTATGGACGGGAAGAACGACGAGTTTCGCAAAAGACTGCTCTCGACATTCACAGTCGAAGCGAGAGAGCATGTACAGGCACTGTCTTCTGGCCTCATCGAGTTAGAGAAGACGCCGGATCTCGACAAGCAGCAGAAAATTGTCGAGACTGTCTTTCGTGAGGCACATAGTCTGAAAGGCGCCGCTCGTGCAGTCAACCTTACAGACATGGAAATGCTCTGTCAGTCGCTCGAAAGCCTGTTTGCTGCCTGGAAACGACAGGAACTCTCGCCATCCCCTCCACTCTTCGACACCCTGCACGACGCGGTGGACACGCTTGAGGCATGCGTAGTCTCGCTCGAGGCGGAACACTCTTCTGATGACGAAAAATTTCAGCTCCAGGCGCTTCTCGAGCGCCTCGAGAGCGTACGGCAAGGAAAGCTGTCACCGTCGAGTCAAGCAGAAGGGAGCAAAACAGAAAAGGGAAGTCCTGCGGCGCCCAGGGGAGACACTGCGCCATCTCTGGCTCAGGAGAAATCTCTATTGGCAGAGACGGTCAGAATCCCCACAGCAAGACTGGATGCCCTGTTGTTGCAGGCGGAGGAATTGATTGCGGCCAAGCTGGCAGCGCTCCAACGAACAACCGAGATCCAAGCACTCAACGCTGAACTCGCCACGTGGAAAAAAGAGTGGACCAAATTTCGGATTACGGATTTTGGAATGCGGGATACAAAATTGAGAAATCCGCAATCGCAAATCCACGATCCGCAATTGAAAGAGTTCCTCGAATGGAATGAGAACCATATCGAATTCCTTGAAGGCAAGCTGACTACGCTCACCAAATCGGCTGAGGAGGATCAGCGAGCGCTGGGGAGGATGGTCGATGATCTCTTGGAGAATATGAAAAAGGTGGTGATGCTGCCCTTCTCATCGCTCCTTGAGGTCTTTCCGAAGCTCGTCCGTGACCTCTCACGGGATCGAGGGAAAGATATTGATCTTATCATCCGTGGAGGCGATATCGAGGCCGACCGGCGGATCTTAGAGGAGATCAAGGATCCGCTCATTCATTTGGTGAGAAATGGTATCGATCATGGCATTGAAGACCCCACCGAGCGGGTCCGCAAGAAGAAACCTCCACGCGGAACGATTACCATCAGCATCGCCGCAAAAAATAGCAACAAGGTTGAGATTCTCGTGGCTGATGACGGAGCAGGCATCAGCGCCGTGAAAGTGAAGGCAGCCGCGCTCAAGCTTGGTCTTGTGGCCCCGGACACAGCAAACGCGCTTGACGAACGAGAGGCTCTCTCCCTCGCTTTCCAGTCCGGAGTGTCTACCAGCCCGATTATTACCGACATCTCAGGTCGAGGACTCGGGCTGGCCATTGTCCGCGAGAAGGTAGAAAAACTCGGTGGCACCGTCTCGGTAGAAACGTCTGCTGATGCGGGGACCAGCTTTCGTATGGTGTTGCCACTGACGCTCGCTACGTTTCACGGTGTCCTCGTTCGCGTCGGAACCCATCTCTTTGTCCTGCCCACCACGAATGTGGAACGAGTAACGAGGGTAAAGAAAGAAACGATCAGGACAGTAGAAAACCGCGAGACGATTCAACTGAACGGACACGTGGTGTCCCTGGTGCGGCTTGATGATGCCTTGGCGCTGTCGAGGACCACTCCCCTCCCGGACAGAGCCCATATTGTTGTGGTCGGGACGGCAGAGCAGTACGTTGCCTTTCTTGTCGATGAGGTCCTCAGTGAACAGGAAGTGCTGGTCAAGAGTTTGGGGAAGCAGCTCTCACGCGTACGGAACATTGCCGGGGCAACCGTCCTCGGAACAGGAACCGTTGTGCCTATTGTCAACGTTCCTGACGTGCTGAAATCTGCGGCGCGTGCGAGTGCGACTGCTGTACCGTCAGTTCCGGCCCAGGCGGAAGGCACCGCGACGCAGAGAAAAGCCGTTCTCGTCGTTGAAGATTCTGTGACCGCACGGACACTGCTCAAGAACATCCTGGAAACAGCAGGATATAATGTGACCACCGCGGTTGACGGTATTGATGGCTTCACCAAGCTCCGCAGCGGTCAATTCGATATCGTGGTCTCCGATGTGGACATGCCACGAATGAACGGCTTCGATCTCACCGCAAAGATGCGTAGCGACCAGCAGCTTGCCGATATCCCCATGGTGTTGGTGACGGCGCTCGAATCACGGGAAGACCGGGAGCACGGCAGCGAAGTTGGCGCGAATGCCTATATCGTGAAAAGCAGCTTTGACCAGAGTAATCTGCTAGACGCACTCCACCGACTGATATGAATAGGATCCCCTCATGATCAAAGTTCTCGTCGTCGACGATTCACCTGTCGTACAGGAATTGCTGGTACACATCTTGAGCACTGATCCAGAAATCCAGGTCATTGGCACAGCGGACAATGGGGAAGAAGCCCTCGAAGCGGTGAAGAACACAAAACCTGATGTCATCACTATGGATATCCACATGCCGAAGGCAAACGGGTTTGACGCGACCCGTCGCATCATGGAGACGTACCCCACCCCCATCGTCATTGTCAGTGGAAGTTCTAGTATCCAAGAAGTGGCAACAACCTTCCGTGCCGTCGAAGCAGGGGCGCTGGCGGTGATCCCGTGTCCGCGAGGGATCGGCCATCCTGAGCATGAGGCGACAGCAGAGGAGCTGCTCCAAACCGTCAAGTTGATGTCTGAGGTGAAAGTAGTCAGGCGCTGGCCCCGACCCAACACTACGCAGAAGGCTCCTTCCCACGTGCAAGTCTCGGCGCGCAGGGTGCCAGCAGAAATCCAGATCGTTGCGGTCGGCGCCTCAACGGGTGGGCCACTTGCGCTGCAGACCTTTTTATCCCAGCTACCCAAGGACTTCCCTGTTCCGATCGTGATTGTCCAACATATGGCAGGGGGATTTGTGCAAGGCTTCGTCGAATGGCTCACACAGTCTTCCGGGTTTCCGGTTCACGTGGCGACCGGCGGCGAACACCCGCTCCCTGAACACGCGTATGTCGCTCCAGATGGCGTGCATATGGGAGTCGGCATTGACGGCCGTATCATGCTCAGTACGGATGGACCGGAGAATGGGCTGCGTCCGTCGGTTTCCTACCTCTTCCGCTCGGTTGCCCAGGTCTTTGGGCGGAAAGCGATTGGTATTCTGCTCACTGGCATGGGCAGAGATGGTGCCGAAGAGCTGAAGGTCATGAAGGACCGAGGTGCGATCACCTTTGTACAAGATCAAGACAGTGCCGTCGTGCACGGTATGCCGGGAGCAGCGATCAAACTCGATGCAGCCACGTATGTGCTTCCGCCAGAGCGAATAGCCATTGCCCTGACCGGGCTCGTCAAGGAGAAGGGGACCACATCATGAAGACCAAGGAAGCGGCCAAACGTGAGGCAGAGTACATCCTTCTTGTCGAAGATAGCCCCACGCAGGCGTTGCAGTTGCAGCACATCCTTGAGCAGCAGGGCTATCGCGTTGCTGTAGCCAAGAATGGACAAGCCGCCCTTACCGCGATGAGCGAGCGAAAGCCAACAATGGTGATCAGCGACATCGTCATGCCAGCAATGGACGGCTACCAGCTCTGTCGGCAGATAAAAGCAACGGAACACCTCAAGGACATCCCGATGATTCTGCTGACCACGTTGTCTGATCCGCAGGATGTAGTCCGGGGCTTAGAGTGTGGAGCCGATGCCTTCATCATGAAGCCCTATGACGAGCACGATCTGCTCGCCCGCATCCAATATTTTCTGGCCAACCGCGAGTTGCGCCAGAATGAACAGATGCAAATGGGCGTGCAAATCTTCTTCGCTGGGCAAAAACATTTCATCACCTCAGATCGTTTACAGATCCTCAACCTTCTCCTTTCTGTCTACGAGAGTGCAGTCCAAAAGAACCGTGAGCTGCTCCAGGCTCAGGAGGCATTGCAAAAACTTAACGAAGAGTTGGAAGCTCGTGTGGCCCAGAGGACCGCCGCCCTGACACGTGAAGTTGCCGAACGCCAGCGAGTGGAAGAGGCATTGCGCAAGGCACACGACGAGCTGGAACTTCGCGTCGCACACCGCACGGCTGAACTGACTGTGACCAATGCAACCTTGCAGGCGGAGATCAGCGAACGCAAACGGGCAGAAGAAGCCACGCGGAGAAATGAGGAACTCTACCGCACCCTGGCGAGGAACTTCCCGAATGGTGCAGTCTTTTTGCTTGACCATGACCTGCGGTATGTCATTGCCGAGGGGACAGGGTTAGCGGAGGTTGGTCTTTCCAAAGAACTCCTCGAAGGAAAAACTATTTGGGAGGTGTGGCCACCCGAAGTCCGTGAAGTGATCATACCGCATTGTCGTGCCGCGCTGGCTGGCACACCAACTGTTACTGAAGTATCGTATGCAAACCGCACCTATCTGATGCACATGCTCCCTATCAGAAACGAACCTGGAGATATCTTTGCTGCCATGGCCGTAACGCAAGACATTACCCAGCGCAAGGAGGTCGAGCGCCTGAAAGATGAGTTTATCTCTACCGTAAGCCATGAGCTGCGTACGCCGTTAACCAGCCTGCGCGGCTTCGCCTGGCTCATGCTCAACCGAGACATCCCTGCGGAGAAGCAACGAGAGTTTCTCACCATCATTCACAATGAAGCTATCCGTCTGACGAATCTGATTAATGATTTCTTGGACCTCCAGCGTATGGAAGCGGGGCGCCAGCCCTATAACTTTCAGGGCGTCGATCTCGGACAACTCTTGCGCGAGGCTGCAGGCTTGTTTACCCGAGAGGGAGAGAAATACCAGATGCAGCTTGCGCTGCCTGACTCTCTTCTTCCAGTCCAGGCCGATGCCGACCATCTCCATCAGGTACTCACCAACCTCCTCTCCAACGCCGTGAAGTTTTCCCCACAGGGTGGAGTCATCACAGTCGGGGCGCGTCAGGAAAAGACGAATGTCGTCGTGTGGGTAGCAGATCAGGGAGTCGGGATTCCGCCTGAGGCCATGCCCAAGCTTTTCAGTAAATTTTTCCGGGTAGAAAACCAAGAAACACGCCAGATTGGCGGCACGGGGCTCGGATTGGCTTTGGTCAAAGAGATTGTCGAAGCCCATGGTGGCCGCGTCTGGGCAGACAGTGAGCCCGGCGTAGGGAGTACGTTCTCGTTCACCCTTCCCATAGTGGACCGTATCCCGCAGCCGCTGTTCGCTGCGACAGCGGAGAGCAAGAAACCAGCGGATATTGTCCTTGTCGAAGACGACCAGGCGTACGCCCGACTGTTGCAGGAACACTTCGAGAGCACAGGGCTCTCGGTGGTGATGACGGCCTATGCGGAACAGGCGGTTGAGCTCGTGCGCCGGTTTTCTCCACGACTGGTGTTGGTGGATATCCATCTGGCCGGTCAGCGGGACGGTTGGGATGTGTTAGTGGCACTGAAAAGTGACCCGATGTTGCATGCCATTCCAGTCTTGATTATCTCTGTCAGCGAGAACGCTAATGAACGAGGGCTGGCATTAGCAGGGGCGGACTACCTCCTCAAACCAGTCTCGCCGGACTGGCTCCGGCAGGCTGTCCGGCAGCGGCTCTCTTCTCTCTCTGGCAAGAGAATTTTGGTGGTCGATGACGAAGCCGACTTTCGTCGCTATGTGGCGCACTGCCTGGCCACAGAGGGCGATATCCAGGTGGACGAAGCCGCCAATAGCCAGGAGGCGCTAGCATATCTGGCACAGCACATGCCCGATTTGTTGTTGCTCGACTTACGCACACCGGAAGTCGATGGCTTTGAGGTGTTGCGACGGTTACGGGCGGACAAGCAGGCCATGAACCTGCCGGTGCTGGTAGTGACCGGCAAGGATCTCACCGCAGACGAGAAGGAGTATATCAGGCAACGGTTAGCGGGATTGGTGAGCAAACGAGAGGCAAACCTTAGCTATCTGGCCCAAGCTGTGAAACATATACTGAATGCGTGAGAATCATGGTCACCTGTGGCCCGTTCACCATCCACCTGTTGAAAAAATCCAAGAGCGACAACAGACGGATTCGCTTACCCTTCTCCTCTTCCCCTCTACAGAAAATCTGGTAGGGTCAGAAGGGCAGGCAACAATGCAAGGAGAAGAAGTATGAAGACGATTCTTCTCGCAGATGACGAAGCCAACCTCCGCACGCTTGTCCACACGACGCTTGAAGACCCTCGCTACCGCATTATTGAGGCAGCTGATGGCGTGACCGCTCTCGAAGCAGCACGAAAGGACATCCCGGATTTGGTCATCCTGGACTGGATGATGCCGGGCATGACTGGCATTGAAGTCGCCAAAGCACTTCGTCAGGATGCAGCAACTGCCCACATCCCCATCATTATGCTGACCGCGAAAGGCCAGGAAAAAGACAAGGCACAAGGGCGCACCTTCGGGATTGATGCGTACCTGGTCAAACCATTCAGCCCCCTTGAACTCCTCGAAAAGGTCCAGGAAATTCTCGGGTGAGGGTGCCCCCTTCCCCGCCCGGTGCTTTCTTGCCTTTCTCTCCAGAGAGAGGGCTACAAAAAACTCCCCTTCTGCCGATATGTTCCTATAGTTCTCTCACCATAGAGAGGGAACAGCAGGAGGAACACTCCTCCTTTTGTGTGGAGGCACCAGTGCTATGAACACAACTGACCCCCAACAACTGATAGCCGAGGCGCAGCACCAATTAGCTCTCGCGAACCTCCAGCTCGCCGAGTACGAGCGCCAGCTCAAACAGGTAGTGGACACTGAACGCCTCAGGACAGAGCAACTTGCGGCGGCCTACCAGCAACTGCAAGCGTACGCGAAAGATCTGAAAAAGGCGTTCGACGCCGAGCGACAGAAAAAAGAGGAACTCGAACAGACCTATTACGATACCCTGATTCGCCTCACCCAAGCGTCGCGCTACAAGGATGAGGAAACTGGCGCCCACCTGGAGCGTCTGAGTCATTACGCAAAGACACTGGCACTGTATCTCGGGTTAGGGGCCACTGAAGCAGAGCTGATCTTCAAAGCCGCCCCGATGCATGACGTTGGGAAGATCGGTGTGCCCGAGGCTATCCTTCTCAAACGAGGACCGCTCGATCGAGACGAGTGGCACGTGATGCAGAAGCACCCCCTGATCGGCGCAAGCCTGTTGCAGGGGTCCACTTCCCCTCTTTTGGAGCGAGCCCGAGAGATTGCCCTTACGCACCATGAACACTGGAACGGCAGCGGGTACCCGCAAGGGCTGAAGGGAGAAGAGATCCCGTTAGTCGGACGCATCGTTCTGCTCGCCGACCAGTATGACGCGCTCCGTAGTCCACGGCCGTACAAGCCGGGACTCGACCATGCCACAGTGTGTGAT
>CAZCWX010000733.1:0-5470 GCA_964502465.1 uncultured Enterobacteriaceae bacterium
GCGCACACCTTGAACTCTGGAATCTTTGAGATTGGATCTAGCGCACGAATTGTGAGACGGTTGGCCGATTGCTCACCAGGCCAGTGATACGGGATAAAAATGGTGTCTGGGCGAATCGTGCGGACCACAAGAGTTGGTAAGGTTACTGCACCTCGGCGACTTTCGACCCACACGAGGTCACCGGTTTTCACTCCTATCGTTGCCGCAAGATGAGGATGCAGTTCCACCTGGGGAATAGGGTACTGATCAACCAAAGGACCGATACGCCGGGTTTGGGTACCGCTGAGGTATTGGGAAACCACTCGTCCGCTGGTCAGAATGATTGGGTATTCTGCATCCACATCTTCAGCCGGAGGACGATAAGTGACCGAGTGAAAGCGTGCCTTTCCATCAGGATGGGCAAAAATGCCACCCTCGAAGAGGCGTGGAGTGCCAGGCTGGTCTATTGAGGGACAGGGCCAAAAAACTCCATTGTGTTGCTCAATCTTCTGATAGGTTATCCCTGCGTAGTCGACCGGCCCCCCTGCTGATGCCTGGCTGAGTTCGTGAAACAGATCTTCCGACCGCTGATATGGGAAGTATTCTCCTTTGCCGAGTCGTTGGGCAATCTCAACAATGATCTGCCAATCGACCCGTGCGTTCGCTGGTGGCCGGACTGCCTGTCGGATTCGGACCACTCGGCCTTCACCAGTCGTGACAGTTCCTTCATCTTCTTCTTGCAGTGATCCAGCCAGGACGACATCAGCATGGCGTGCGGTCTCGGAGAGGAATGTGTCAATCGCCACGTAGAACTCCAATTTCTCCAAGGTAGCACGTGTAAGGCCCGTATCAGGGAGAGAGACAAGAGGGTTCAGTGAGATTGTCAGTAAGCCTTTTATGTTGCCTGCAAGAATAGCATCCATGATCTCGACAATAGTCAGACCCATATGGGGGATCTCAGCTTCGCTCACCCCCCAGACTGCTGCGATTTCCTGACGATGCTGTGGGTTCTCTATGTCACGACCGCCTGGCAGTTGGTTGCACCGTTGTCCGTGCTCGCGACCGCCCTGGCCGTTTCCTTGACCAGTAATCGTACCGTACCCACACCCTGGCCGGCCAAGACGACCAGTGGCAAGGACGAGGTTAATACACGAAAGCACATTCTCCACACCTTTGGTGTGGTGCTCAATGCCACGTGCGTGTAGGAACATGGAGTTTGTAGCCTCTGCCCATAACTCGGCTACCTGGACGATGCTGGCCGCTGGGACGCCAGTAATCTCGGCTGTGTGTTGGGGGGTATAATCGGCGACGGCTTCGCGTACAGCGTCAAATCCGATTGTGTGTGCTGCGATGAAATCATGATCGATCCAGTCCTGGGCAATGAGGACGTGAAGGATGCCGTTCATCAGTGCACTGTCGCGCCCTGGACGCACCGGCAGAAACAGATCAGCTGTCCGGGCAATGGGCGTCAGGCGTGGATCGACCACGATCAACTTGGCGCCATTATCCCGCGCTCGCCAGACATAGTCTGTGAGAATAGGAAAACACTCGCCAATGTTGCTGCCGGCGATGAAGACACAGTCTGCAAGGGGAATGTCGCTCCAGGGATTGGCAGCGCGATCGATCCCAAAAGCCATCTTGTTGGCTGCGCCAGCCGAGACCATGCAGAGTCGGCCATTGTAGTCGATGTTGGCGGTGCCGAGGGCAACCCGGGCGAATTTCCCCATTAAGTAGGCCTTCTCGTTGGTCAGCGACGCGCCAGAGAGGACAGCGAACGCATGCTTGCCGTAGGCGTGTTGAATACGACGGATGTTCTCTACGACCTCAGTGAGGGCCTCATCCCAGCTCGCCTGACGAAAGCCTGTGTCCGTGCGGATCAACGGAGAAAGCAGACGATCAGGGTGGTTGTTTTGCAGGTAGCGTTTCACTCCTTTTGGGCAGAGCTTGCCTTGATTGACCGGAAACTCTTCCCAGGGTTCAAAGCCAACTACCTGCTCGTCTCGCACTTTCAGTTGAATGCCGCATTGGACGCCACAGAAGCAGCAGTGGGTTTTGACCAGACGGTCGGCTGCACCGTTCGCATGCCACCCCCCTGGCGGTTCATACTGAACATGAGGGCCGTATTGGGCGATCAGTGCTTCTTCTGTCTGGGGTAAATGGGCCATTGTGTCAGCCTTGAGTAAGAGAGGTTGGGATATTTGAATCTGAATGGGAGAATCGGAGAATGGGAGAATCGGCGAGATTCTGAGCAGGTGACTCTCTGCCTTCTTCTTTCTCCGTTTCCCCGTTTCTCCGGTTCTCCCACTCTTTCCGGCTTGAGTTCCAACCTTCTCTGAATAACCTCGCTTGATTGAGTGCGAGCAGCTTGCGGCGACACGGTGGGCAGATGTCTTGATAGTGTGGCACCGCTCCATGCAGTCGATAATCAAAGCCTACTTCGCTCAACACTTGCTTCAGGTCATTGATTTGCATTTGTGAAGCGAATGCTTCTCCACAGCACCTGCAGCGTGCTTGTGGACCAGTCTGAGCCGCTCGCTTGTAAAAGGTGACGCCCAGGTGGGCTGACCGCTGAAAGATGTGAAACAGTTTGCCAAAAGGCAAGTACAGGAGCAGGGCACTCACTGCTGCGACGTGAGTGAAGGCGACGAACGCAAAGCCATATCCCCGCAGCCAACGCGCGCTCACTGTTAATCCTAAACCGGTCGCGGCAACAAGGAGGAGCAGTAAAAGCGGGAAGATATCATGGCCAAACTGCTGGAGGGCTCTCGCTCCTGGGTCAGTCAGCCGGTGGTGAAGGGCGAGCCCGGTGCCAACCAGCACCAGGATTGCAGAGAGGTTCAAAGCGTTGAAAAAAAGAAACGCTAGAAGCGAATCGACAGAGAAGCGCTGTATTGGAATCCCGAAAACAAAAACCTGGTAAGTATGAAGCTCTGCAGCAGGCGTTGCAAAATGAATCCAACCGAAGACAAGAGGGAAGGTAATAGCAAAAGCGAGCATCCCTCCCCAGGACAAACTCAGGTGTGTTATCCAACGCTTGTGGCTGCGTTGGGCGATAAATCGCTGGGCGGCAAAGTGATCAAGCAGCAGACGGCCGAGGTACACGCAGCTGCGGATCGGTCCACCGTGCCAGAACAGATGCCATCCCTGTTGCCAATACCGTTTTGTCGGTGGACGTTGGAGCCACACGGTGTAACGGTAGGCAATGGTTGTGATGGAGCAGACGCTCACTACAGCGTATGGCAGCAATGTCCAGTCAAAATGACGCAGGTTGCCAGAGCCGAGGACAATCAAGCCGATCAGCAGGACCGCAGCAAGCAGTCCGGCCAGACCGGCCTTCGCATCAATCCGTACTTGCCAGGAGTCTCCGCGACCAACATGCATGGTGATTCAATCCGCAATCTACATTCCGCAATCGCTAATCCGCATCACCGTTCCTTCGGATAATACTGGACCAGATACTCCAGCACCTCTGGGAGCGTATCACAGGGCACCCCCTCCATGATCCGCTGCCCAGCCTTGGGGTCCTTCCCGCTCCGTCCACCCACATATACATCCACCGCTTCTACGACTTTGCCATTGACCCGCACCTTCGTACCTTCGAGGCCAATGGATGCGAGGTGATGATTGGCACAACCTGCCGGACAGCCGGACCACGCGAGACGCAACGGAGTCTTCAGATCCTGGAGTTTTGCTGCCAGCAAGTGCGCTATAGGAAGCGCACGAGCTTTGGTATCGATCAAAGCGAGGTCGCAAAAGTCGCTACCGGTACAGGTGACCAGCCCGCGTAAAACCTCCGGCGGATCGTAACGCAACTCTTTGAGCAAGGCTTCTTCAGCGAATGCTCCGAGTTTTTCATCGCTGACATTGGGAACGATGAGGTTCTGCTCGGCGGTGAATCGAACCTCTCCACTGCCATACACGTCAATCAACCGTGCAACCTCTGCGAGCTGCTCTGCAGTGATCCGACCGGTGGGGACGACCAGGCCAACAAAATTCCGCTTGTCTTGCTGACGATAGATGCCGATATGGTCTGTACGTTTTTTACTCCGCGCATCCTCTCCGGCTCGTTCGAGGGGGGTGCCACATTCTTGTTCTACCGCCTCGCGAATCCGCTCTACGCCCCACGTTTCGACAAGGAAAGCAAAACGGCTGCGGTTCCGTGCTTCACGAGAACCGTGGTCACGAAAAACCCGGACGATCGCGGCGGCGACACCCGCAGCAGTCTGCGGTTCAACGAAGACATCAAGGTCATCAGCCCGGCGATAGCCGCCCGAGCCCATTTTCCCGCCAACGAGAATGTGAAACCCGACGCGATCGTCTTTGTGTGCCGGGACCATGGCAATGTCCTGGCTCTCTGCGGGCGTACAGTTTTCTAAGCAGCCGGTGATCGTCACATTAAATTTGCGTGGCAGATTCGTGTAGGCGCGGTTGCCAACAAAAGTCTGCGTAAACTCACGCACCACAGGCGAGGCATCAAACAGTTCCTGCGGAGTCAGTCCAGCGACTGGGCACCCCATAACGTTGCGGATGTTGTCCATGCCGGTCTGCAGACTCGTAAGCCCGACTTCTTGCAGTCGGGCGAAAATTTCTGGGATTTTTTCAATACGCACACTACGCAACTGGATTTGCTGTCGGGTGGTGATATCAGCAAAGCCTGCTCCAAGGGTTTTGGTAACCTCTGCCAGCGCACGCACTTGTGTGCTCGATGCTACTCCGTTGGGAATACGAATGCGCATCATGAAGAAGCCGGGAGTATGGCGGCGAAAGAATACGCCGTACCATTTCATCAACGCCTTGTCACGTTCGATGATTGCCTCCGGACCCTCACGGCTGTATCGCTGAATGTCTTCCCATACATCCAGGCCGTTTTTTTCTTTTTTGTATTCTTCGATCTTGTTCATAGCCGACGCGAAGTGTGTGGAAAGCCGAAGGAATTTGGTGCAAGAGTCACGCCGTGAACAGTGCAAGGACTGGAAAGAAGAAAAATGAAGGCGAAAAAGGAAGTTAGAGCGTAGGAAGGAATGGACAAAGACGGGCATGCTGCTGCTTGTTCCAGCACCAGGGCATCAGATTGCTGCTGGAGCAACAGCGCATGGACGCAAATGAACGAAAGCGTCCTTATCTCACCGCCCGGAACGCCTTCAGCGGGCCATAGAGGTCATCAGCAAACTCAAGCTGGGTCCGGTTTCTGGCGGGTACCCAGACTTCAGTTACCCTAATGAATGTCTTCATGGATCATTACCTTTCACCATGAATTTGAGGGGTATTGGACGATGCTGTAGCCCGGATGGAATCCGGGGAACTGGTCTTGCGGCGCCCTGGATTCCGCGGAGCCTGTCCTGAGCGTAGTCGAAGGGCTTCATCCAGGCTACTCCGTTGTCTCCCTCATCTTCACTGTGGTGAACTACTAGGCATTAGTTTCGCGGTTTTTGAGTAGGAGTGCCATGGCAAGATCGCATCCAGTAGGATCGTTGATTGTACAGTCAAACGG
>CAZCWX010000734.1:0-4741 GCA_964502465.1 uncultured Enterobacteriaceae bacterium
CGGAGGAACGCTGATGCCGGAAACATTGCTGAATACGCGTGAGGTGGCAGCGTATCTGCAGATCAATGAAAAACAGGTCTATCGCTTGATCCGGAGTGGTGGTATTCCCTGCACCCGCGTGACCGGCAAGTGGTTGTTCCCACAGAGCCAGGTGGAGGAATGGGTGCAGCGCAGTGCCCGTGCAAACACACTGGCGGCGTCTCGGCAACTGGCCGTGACTGAGCGCTTTGGACTCGATCGTGGCTTACTCGTCGCAGGGAGTGACGACTTACTGCTCAGTTCGTTGTTCGAGTGTACCCACCGACGCACTCCTGAGTATTTGATCTACACCACGAACTTAGGCAGCTTTGGCGGTTTAGATGCTTTGAGGCAGGGCAAAGCACACGTGGCATTAGCCCATCTGCGCGACCCACAAACTGGGGAATACAACATCCCGTTCCTCAGTCAATATGTGTCACTTGACGCTGTGGTCGCGGTGACGCTGTGGCATCGGCGGGTTGGGTTATTACATCGTCCAGATGGGCCAGTCGTAGAATCGTTTGCCGACCTTCGTCGTCACAAGGTGCAGTTCGTCAACCGTCAACCTGGTTCCGGGATTCGCTGGTTGATCGATCAACGGCTCCAAGAGGCAAAAGTAAAAACCAGCCAGCTCAGAGGCTATGACACGGAGGTATGGACCCATTGGGAAGTGGGATTGGCCATTCTCAGGCAGCAAGCCGACGTTGGGATCGCGGCAGAATCGGTTGCCTATCTGTTGGGGTTGGCGTTTCGTGAGGTTATAGAAGAACGTTTCGATCTGCTGGTGCTGAAAGAACACTACTTCACCAGGCCCGTACAAGTCATTCTGGAGACACTGACCTCACCCGAGTTCACAGCACGGGCCGCCACCCTGAAAGGGTATGACTTGCGTCATGCAGGGAAAGTCGTGTTCCCTGGGTAAATGGGCCTTGTCTCTGTGATCCACCTTGACGCGGGCATTATGCAGTATATGAGAACAGGATATGCGGATGACGTAATCCACTCCCCCTTCTTCCGTGTCTAAACGGATAGCTAAAGAAGGATGTGATGGCAGTTGGAGTCGGAGTGTTAGAAACGGATGTCGCGGCCGCTACGCGTGAGGAACGCTTCAGTGCGTTCGTGATCTCGCATCGTGAGCGTGCGAGACGCTTGGCATGGCGCCTGATCGGCGGCGATGAGACTGCTGCAGAGGATGTCACCCAAGAGGCGTTCGTCAAGGCCTATCAAGCGTTAGGCCGCTTTCGCGAAGAGGCCAGCCTGGCAACCTGGTTTTACCGCATCTTGGTCCGCCAGGCCCACAACTATCGTCGCTGGCGCGCCGTGCGAGAACTGTGGAGTGGCGTATGGGAAGGAGATCCTCCTGATCCTTCTTCTGAAGGGGGCAGCGATCCTGGTCTCAGGCGGCGGATTGCGCGGGCATTGGATCGACTCTCGCGCCGTCAGCGGGAAGCCTTTCTGCTCGTTCATCTTGAAGGCTTCACCGTCCAGGAATGTGCGGAGTTGCTGGGGAAACCCACGGGAACAGTCAAGAGCCACCTGCACCGTGCGCTGAGCACGTTGCGTCAGGAGCTTGCCGACCTACACGAACTCACGGGAGGTTTGTCATCATGACCTCTGACCAGGAGAGGAAGTTGCTGAGTCCTGAAGAAAAGACCTTGGTCGATCTCATAGCAGTCCACTATACGCCGATACCTTTGACGGCCGCCCAGCGAGTGGCGTTCGACCAGGCCCTGACTGAGCGAATCGCCCGCCGTACCCGTGTCTTCTTCCTCCGTCCTGCGGCAGCAGTGGTAGCCACAGCCTGTGCAGCGTTGTTGTTCTGGTTCGCTGTACCCTATCAGTGGCCTTTTTTGCTTGATGGAGGAGAGCAACCTGGAACTGGCAAGGTCGCGCGAGAGGATATGTTACCCTCCGCAGGTGAAGCGACGCTCCTCACTTATGCCTACGACAGTCCTGAATTCTATGGAGATGAAGATAATGGGGACGAGGAGAGCTTTCTTCCTGACGAATATGAAGCCCTCGCTGTGGCCTTCGCTATCCCTGGTGCGTGAAGTGGTGCTTGTGTTGGGTTGTTCCAGATAGGACAATCGTTATTCCTTCCTCTGACCTCTCCCTTCTTTTGGCTGTTCTTTTTCCTGATCACGTACGTAACCCGAACCCCGCCACCGCGAGTCTAAAGTGGTAAATATACTCCAGTGGAGAAAGGAGATCGTGAGATGAACACATGGCGAAATCTTATTGGCGTGGGGGTGCTCGCAGTCGGCTTGTTAGGGATGTCTGCAGTATATGGGCAGGCTGGACCAGGGAGACACCATCATGGCATGGGGGGGGCAGGATTGTCCTTCAAGACCCTTAAAGCATTAGACCTGACGAACGAACAGCAAACACAGATAGACGCTATTCGGGAGTCCCATCGGGAAACCATGAAGACCCTCTGGAGTGAGTTGCGTACGATTCATACGGACATCACCAACAAACTCCTCGCTTCCGGAGACGTGACAGCGGCAGATTTTACCGAGCAAAGTGAACGTGCTGCTCAACTCGGAGCCCAACTCTTTAGTGAGCGGCTCGCCGTTGGCTTGGAAATACGGAACGTCCTCACACCGGAGCAGCTTGCGAAGGCAGCCGAAGTCGTTGCCGAGAAACGCACCCGCCGTGCTGAACGAGGAAAGTCAGCAAAAGACAATCAATAACCCCTTGCGAAGGGCGCCCGGTTGGGGGGCCCTTCCCGCACGGTCTTTGTTCTGAACAGAAATGAAAGATTACCCGGCTTCTTGATTGGGCAAGTTATGAAACGATTCGTATGGCGGTACACGTGGCTGATCGTCGGTGTTGTCTGGGGATTCGTCAGCCTGCCGGACAGCGCGGTCGCCCGGCCGCCTGGTCCACCATCGCACCATGGGGCACGCCTTGAACAGCTTGTCGAAGCGCTGGGTCTCGATGAAGTAACCCTCGCTAAAGTCCAACAGGTCATTGATGCATCAAAGGCTGAGCACCAAGAACTGAGACGCAAACTGCGGGAGGCGGGCAAGCAGATGCACGCACTCTTGGAACACGAGAACCCAGACGAAGCGGCGGTAATGGCACAGGCAGATGCGATAGGAGCGCTGAAAACTGAGGCCCAGAAACATCGGCTCCGGACCATGCTCCAGGTGCGTGCCCTCCTGACTCCGGAACAACGGACAAAACTGCTGGACATGCTCCGTGCCAGACGCTCCTGTAAACTGCCCGGGAAACCTCCCTCTCAAGCGGAACCCTGAAGGGCTGTCTGAAAAATCTTCAGACCCCTCTTTTGTAAAGGGGGAGGAAAGAGTCCCGTACTTCTTAGGCAGCTTCTGAATGCAGACGGAGGGTTTCCCCCCATTCCATATCGCCTTGTGCGCGAGACAGAGGTGCTCGACGCAATCAAGGCAACCAGGCGCAGAGTCAGGTTGTGTGTTGTCCTCTGGAGAGGGCGAGAGAGTCGATCTGTTTCTCACTGCTGCAGATCAACGACCTCTCCATCTTCCAAAGCATTGAACTCCTCGTTGGTGAGGTCGGCAAACGACACCCGCATGCATAGAACGTGGTCAGGAGCGTCAACCACTTCTAGTAACATAACCTCATCCCCTCCTGGCACCGTATTGTGGTCTTCCCACTCGTCGATCTTCCTGAACTGCATAGATCCTCCTCTTTCGAGATAGGACTGCTTTTGGTGTTCTGCAAAAGCGCGACAGACCACCCAGAATGGAGACTCAGGGTTGCTGCTTACCAAAAGGCCAGGGGATTGCCAGACCTCTTTTTGGCAAACAGCCCTACTTTGTCCTCTACCACCCCACCCCCTGCCGGTCAACACAGGAAAATGACACGGGTGCCTAGCAAATTTTTGCGAATAAGAGACTGAGTTCCCCTGCTGGCGTGTTGCGCATTGTGGTGCCGCCGTCTCGGCGGCCTCAGGCAGCAGGCGGGACGCCTGCACCACAAGATTGTCACCCAACCCGTGCAACTGACCAGGAAATTTCACATACTCAAACGGTACACACGTCTACTCGAATCCATGCTCCATCACGTGTCATGTCGCGACGCATACCGCGGCCGTTCGTCGTGCCCCTCTGTCTGCACTTTTCGCCAATATCCCCAAGGAAAATGGACGAATTCGAGCTTCATCTCGTCTGGGTCGGCAAAGAATACCGCATAATAGTTGGGACCATACTGCGGATATTCAGCAGGAGGATCGAGAATGGTGAACCCTTCTCGCAGGAGGAACTGATACAACTGGTCCACATCCTCCCGGTTTTTGGCTCTCAGGGCCAGGTGATGTAGGCCGACGCGATAGCGGTTAAACGAGTGATCCTTTTCTTCGGGAGCCACAGGGCGGAAGCCAATTCCCATATGGCCATTGCTCAATGCAATGTAGCTCTCATGGGCAACTCTTCTGAATCCAAGAAAACCGAGCACTTTTTCATAGAAGGGCAGGGAGCGTTGCATGTCGCTCACTGTCAGATCCATATGTTCAATGCCGAGAACTTCGAGTGGCATGTGATGTCTCCTTCTCTCAAGTTGAGATTGAATTATACCATTTGCGTTCGTGCCCTGCGGCTAAGCTCAGAGCAGGCTTCGACTCCACTCAGCACGAACAGCAATCGGGCACCATCAAGCAGTTCTGTTCGCCCTGAGTGTACTCTCCTATGCCGCGACTGCTGCCGGACCTCGGGTTCGCCGCAACGGCACAACCAAGGCAATA
>CAZCWX010000735.1:0-5516 GCA_964502465.1 uncultured Enterobacteriaceae bacterium
AAACCATACTTTTATATGTTGTCCAGCCATAATGACCGGAGCACCGGGATGAGTACTCGGTGGACGCCCCTTGGGCTCGGCGGCGAGCAGGTGACGGGTATACTCATGATGGGGACATGAGAAGACTGTGCTGGTTGGTCCATCTTCGACAATTTCGCCTTGGGTCATCACACACACCCGGTCCGCCGTTTTCTGGACAATGGTCAGGTCATGGGTAATAAGCAAGAGCGCCATGCCAAACCGGGCTTGCAGATCTTTGAGCAACTGCAAAATTTGCGCCTGAATCGTCACATCCAGTGCGGTCGTGGGTTCGTCGGCAATCAACAGATCCGGCTCATTCGCCAAGGCCATGGCGATCATCACGCGTTGACGTTGGCCGCCAGACAGTTGATGAGGATAGGCAGCGAGCCGCCGTTCGGCGTCTGGGAGACCGACCAGTTGCAGCAACTCCACGGTCCGAGCACGGGCTGCCGTCCGGTCGAGCGTCTTGTGCACCACTAACACCTCGTTGATCTGTTTTTCGATCGTATGCAGGGGATTCAGCGATGTCATCGGCTCTTGGAAGATCATGGCGATACGGTTGCCCCGGATCTGCTGCAAGCTCGTTTCACTCGCTCCTACCATTTCCTGACCCTGAAACAGAATGCTGCCGCTGGGATGACGCGCACGCGGATACGGTAAGAGTTGCACGATAGAGAGAGCGGTCACCGACTTTCCCGAACCGCTTTCCCCAACCAGTGCAACCGTTTCTCCTTTGTTAATATCAAAGGAAATGTGACGGACCGCCTGCACCTCACCGATGGGGAGGTCGAAGGAAACGGATAAATGACGAATCTGAAGAAGAGGGGTCGTCATTGTGTTTTGCGGGGATCAAACGCGTCGCGGACCGCCTCGCCAATGAAGATCAGTAAACTCAACATTACCGCCAGTACGACAAATCCTGTGATGCCAATCCACGGTGCATGTAAATTTGCCTTTCCTTGCGCCAGGATCTCACCCAGCGAGGGCGAGCCTGGTGGCAGACCAAAGCCGAGGAAATCGAGTGAGGTCAGCATGGTAATTGAGCCATTGAGAATAAAGGGCAGGAACGTGAGGGTGGCTACCATGGCGTTGGGGAGGACATGCCGGAACATAATGACGGTATTCGGCACACCAAGGGCGCGTGCGGCACGCACATAGTCAAAGTTGCGGGCACGCAAGAACTCAGCCCGTACCACGCCAACCAGCGCAGTCCACGTGGAAAGCAACATCAGCCCAAGCAACCACCAGAAATTCGGCTCCACAACGCTGGCCAGGATGATGAGGAGATAGAGGATGGGCAAGCCCACCCAAATTTCGATGAGGCGCTGGCCTAACAGATCGATCCAACCGCCGAAATAGCCTTGCAGCGCACCAACAGTGACACCGACGAGCGAACTCAAGACGGTGAGTGCCAGACCGAAGAGCACCGAAATACGGAATCCATAGATCAGCCGGGCAGTCAGATCGCGCCCTTGGTCATCGGTGCCTAGCCAGTTTTCTTGTGAAGGTGGTGCCGGCACTGGTACCGGCAGGTTGTAGTTGATGGTGTCGTAGCTGTAGGGGATGAGCGGCCAGACCATCCAGCCTTTTTCGTTGATCAATTCTGCAACGGTGGGATCGCGATAATCGGTTTCAGTGTCGAATATGCCACCGAACGTCGTCTCTGGGTATGCCTGCAGGACCGGAAAGTAAAACTGGCTATCGTATTTGACGAGCAACGGTTTATCATTAGCGATCACTTCAGCAAACAGGCTCAAGACAAAAAGGCAGAGGAAGATCCACAAGGACCAGAAGCCGCGCTTATTGGCACGAAAATTCTGCAGCCGGCGACGGGTGAGCGGGCTCAGTTGCCAACCAGCTAAATCAGACCACATAAGTTGGTACACTTCCTCACCGGCAGTTGGTGCCATCCCCGTTCGGCCTGAGCGTACCCTGAGCTTGTCGAAGGGGAAGTCGAAGGCCGGTAGCCCTGTGAGAATCGCGCTCTTCGACTTCGCCGCTAGCACGGAGGAGCCTGTCCTGAGCGAAGCTGAAGGGTTCAGAGCGAACGGCCGGTGTCTTCTCAATATGTGTCACACTGTCCCAATGTCCTGTGGTGTGATTTAGTCTGCTTCCCACCACTCGTTACACCTCTCGGCTGGCGAAGTCGATGCGTGGGTCGATCATGACGTACGTGAGGTCGCTGATCAGGTTGAGGAGTAGGCCAATGAGGGTGTAGATGTAGAGCGTGCCAAACATGATGGGATAGTCACGATTGATCGCTGCCTCAAAGCCGAGCAGCCCGAGGCCATCGAGTGAGAAGATCACTTCGACCAGCAACGCGCCGGTAAACAAGATGCCCACGAATGCGGCAGGAAACCCAGCGATGACAATCAACATCGCGTTGCGGAAGATATGGCCGTACAGCACCCGCCGTTCGGTTAACCCTTTGGACCGCGCAGTGATGACATACTGTTTGTTAATTTCTTCCAGGAACGAGTTCTTCGTCAACATGGTGAGCCCGGCGAACCCACCAATGACCAGAGCGAGAGTTGGCAGGGTCATGTGCCAGAAGTAATCAAGGATGCGGGCGAACCAACTCAGTTCCTGCCAATTGCTCGACACCAGCCCACGCAGCGGAAACCAGGAGAAGAAACTGCCACCGGCAAAGAGCACGATCAGTAAGATTGCAAACAAAAAACCAGGGATTGCGTACCCAATAATGACCACGGCACTAGTCCACACATCAAAAGTCGAACCGTCGCGTACGGCCTTGGCGACACCGAGCGGAATCGAGATCAGGTAAACCAGCAGCATGCTCCACAGTCCGAGCGAGATCGAAACGGGGAGCTTCTCTCTGACCAAATCAACTACTGGACGATCGCGAAAGAAGCTATTACCGAAATCGAAGACCAGATAGCGCTTCATCATTTGGACAAAGCGTTCCCAGGGAGGCTTGTCAAAGCCGTACAGTTGTTCGAGTTGGCGAATGAATGCAGGATCAAGCCCACGGGCGCCGCGGTACTGACTGGTGACCGCAGTGTCTTGTCCAGCACCTGACCTGACTTCCTGGCCTGACCGGGTCTCCCCGCTCAGCGAGCCACTCACGCGAGCGGTCGCCTCAATAGCAGTTCCTCTCATCCGTGCAATCATCACCTCGATCGGTCCACCCGGTGCGGCCTGGACGACGAAGAAATTCACCACCATGATCCCGAGCAAGGTCGGGATCATCAGCACGAGACGACGGGTAATGTAAGCGAGCATTGGTGAGGACTCAGACGAAGCGGCCTGCCAATAACAGGTGTCGCTATTGGGATACGACCCTCTTCCGTTGGGCTAAAGCGGCCTCTTTTTTCGCATCCACCCACCACGTATCAAAACCTAATGCGTATGGTGGCGAGACGGATGGCCGGTCAAATTTGTTCCAATACGCGACGCGAAAACTCTGATTGTGCCAGTGGGGAATCACATAGTGACCCCACAGCAGAACCCGATCGAGCGCACGCGTCCGGTCAATGAGGCTCTGACGGTCCGGAGCAGCAATCAGGAGGCCAACCAGCGCATCAACTGCTGGGTTCTTGATGCCAGCCAGGTTCCGGCTCCCAGGGGTATCGGCTCGTTCTGAGGACCAGAAGTCGAGTTGTTCATTGCCAGGAGAGAGAGACTGAGGCCAGACCATCACCGTCATATCGAAATCGAAGGTATCAATGCGGTTTTGGTACTGCGCCGTGTCAACTGTTCGCACGCGCGCAGTCACGCCTAATCGCTCCAGGTTTTTCGTGAAAGGCAGGGTGACACGCTCAAATGAGGGATCGTCTAATAAGATCTCGAATGCCATCGGCTCGCCAGTCTGCTCGTTGACCAGTTTCTTGTCTTTGACAATCCAGCCAGCCTCTTTGAGCAGGTTATGGGCTGCGAGGAGATTATTGCGGATGTTGCGTGATCCGTCGGTCGTCGGCGGCTGGTACTCTTTGCTGAAGACTTCCTGAGGAACCTGGTCACGAAAGGGTTCGAGGATCTTCAACTCCGCAGGGGTTGGCAGACCTCTAGCAGCGAGTTCGGAGTTCGAGAAATAACTCTTTGTGCGAGTATACGCATCGTAAAAAAGATTCTTGTTCGTCCATGCGAAATCGAACGCATACGCGAGCGCCTGCCGCACACGCGAGTCCTGAAAGACTGGCCGCCGGGTGTTGTAGACATAGGCCTGCATGCCAGTGGGCAACTGATTGGGGATTTCTTCCTTCTTGATAAACCCTTGTGTCAGAGCTGGCCCAGTATAGGCTGTCGCCCAGTTTTTGGCCACGTTCTCTGGACGGAAGTCATACTGGCCAGCCTTAAAAGCCTCCAGCGCCACGGTGGTGTCACGGTAGTAGTCATAGCGAATCGTAGCAAAATTATCGGTTCCCGCTTTGACCGGTAACTTTGCTCCCCAGTAATCTTTGACCTGGCGATAGACAATCGAACGGCCAGGATCGATGGACTCGGTGTGGTAGGGGCCGCTGCCGAGCGGCGGTTCCAGCGTGGTCTTCTCAAAGTCACGCGGGCTCCAGTAAGCTTTTGACAGGACCGGCATCTGGCCCACGATCAGCGGCAGTTCGCGGTTCTCCCCTGCGCCGAAACTGAATTTCACCTTCCGCTCACCAAGCTTCTCTGCTTTCGTCACGCTCGCGTAATAGGCGCGGTAGAAGGGCCGCCCTTTGGTCTTCAGCGTCTCGAACGTCCAGACCACATCGTCGGCAGTAATCGGGCTTCCATCATGAAAGCGCGCTTCCGGTCGGAGCGTATAAGCGACCCAAGAACGATCGGCAGGGACCTCGATGGTTTCAGCAATCAGGCCGTACTCTGAGAACGGTTCATCTGCAGACTGCACAGTCAAGGTCTCGAACAACTGGCCGATACCTGCGGCCGGGACCCCCTTGAGGACGAAAGGATTGAGCGTATCAAACGTGCCGATCGCGGCTAACTTCACGTCGCTGCCCTTTGACGCAGTTGGGTTCGCATAGTCGAAATGGGGAAATCCCGGTCCATACTTGAGGTCACCGTACATCGACAGACCGTGGACGGGAGCAGCGTGAGGGTCGGCGGCATCGACGGAAGGATGATCCAGAAGTGCAACCAGGAACAAAAAGGCAAGTATGCCAGCGAACGAGTGCCAGCCTTTCTGAATATGTCCGAACGTTTTCGCATTCACCAGAGTGTTCTCCTCTTTCTTATCGGTTCAGGGATTTCCCCGCTTGTGCATGACTCTCAATGCGTACGCCGCAACTGTAGCGGAAGGCGGGCCTGCTGGAAACCGAGGGGCTGTCATGCCGCTGCCGTCGAACTCGCGTCAAGTTATGCGATTTTGCAGGAACAGGGAACCTGCTACCGTGAGAAAATGATGAGAGGGAGATGAGAAGTTTCTCATTGGAGAATGTCTTTGCTGATATATCCTGAGGTGTGCTTGCACGCAGCAATTCTCATTTTGATTTGTCAGCCGGAGTCGGGAGGTAGAGCAACTTCGAGTCCGCGGAGCA
>CAZCWX010000736.1:0-4522 GCA_964502465.1 uncultured Enterobacteriaceae bacterium
CGGCCGGCGATGTACATCGCCACGTTGTCCGGAAGCGGAACGACTTCCGCCTCGGCTTTTCGCTTGAGAATGGCGACCCTCGTCTCGAGATCCGGTGCCTGGATGTCGGCGATGAGACCCCATTCGAAGCGCGATCGCAGCCGCTCTTCGAGCGCGGGAATCTCGTGCGGCGGGCGGTCGCTGCTCAGCACGATTTGCTTCTGCGCGTCGTAGAGCGCGTTGAACGTGTGAAAGAACTCGGTCTGCGTGCCTTCCTTACCCGATACGAACTGGATGTCGTCGACGAGGAGCACGTCGACGCTGCGATACCGTTCGCGAAAATCGAGGATCCGGTCGTAGCGCACGGCGTTGATCATCTCGTTCATGAAGCGCTCCGACGAGATGTACGTGAGCTTGAGATCGGCGTCGTGCTGGATCACATAGTGCCCCACCGCATGCATCAGGTGCGTCTTGCCGAGACCGACGCCTCCGTAGATGAAGAGCGGGTTATAATGGTTGCCTGGGTGATCGACAACTGCCCGTGCAGCGGCATGGGCGAATTGATTTCCCGTACCCACGACGAAGGTCGAGAACGTGTAGTTCGAGATAAGTCCATTTTTGCGAGGAAGGCGCGGCCCCTCTGTCTTCTCGCTCTCCTCCTCTCCAGCAGGAAAAAGTTCTCCTTGCAGCTTATTGCGCACATGGAGCACCACCTGCACGGGAGTGTCCAAAATACGAGAGAGTGACTCTTCGAGAGGCTTCAGGAGATTACTCAACAACCAATCGCGAAAAAGCGCGTTGGGGACCTCGAGATGAAGAGTGTCCTCTCTCAATGCTACAGGGCGGATGGGCTTCAGCCAGGTGTCGGTGTTGGTTTTCCCAATCTTCTCCTCGATAGTTCCTAACACCTGTTCCCATACCCTCTGCATACCCCCCTCGTATGTACTGCCAGTATATGAGTTATTCACACCTGTGTATAACTCCACAACCTCAGTCGCCATAGGCAGTTTCCCCCCCTACTCCACAGGTTTATCCACACACCTCTCCCCACTGTCTTTCTCTCCGTCCCAGGGAAGCCCTGCCGGCTGCGCACTTGCTCGGGAGGGAAGGGAAAGGATCACACTTCTCTTTATCTAATTCTGTATTGGAATGTGGAACCGAAAAGGTATTCGTAGACTGTTAGTCTTTTTTTCTTCACAATGCAAGTAAAAAAATCAGAGAGCTTTGAAGTAGCCGGGATTACTGTAGAATTCATTTTCTCTTGACTCTCTTCCGGGAGGATGGTAGCAGGAAGAAACTCTTTGTTTGTACAGAACACCTACTATGTCTACGTCCCATAAGCTTTTTTCCGAAGCCGAACAATACATCCCCGGCGGGGTCAACAGCCCTGTACGCGCGTGGCGGGCTGTTGGCGGCAGTCCGCTCTTCATCCAACGCGGCCGTGGCTGCCGGGTGATCGATGCTGACGGCAAAGAATATATCGATTACCTCGGTTCATGGGGGCCGCTCATTGTTGGACACGCGCACCCACAGGTCGTGAAAGCGTTAGAGGAAGCCCTCAAGCGAGGAACGAGTTTCGGAGCACCAACGGCAAAAGAAATTGAGTTGGCGAAGCTCATCGTAAAGAGTGTTCCGTCTGTTGAGAAGGTCCGTCTCGCCTCTTCTGGAACTGAAGCGACAATGACGGCCCTTCGCCTGGCGCGAGCGTCTACCAAGCGAGCGAAGATCCTCAAGTTCGCGGGTTGTTACCATGGGCACAGCGATGCACTGTTAGTGAGAGCAGGTTCAGGAGCGTTGACTTTTAGCCAGCCTGATAGCCAGGGTGTCCCTGAAGCATTCGCCAGCCAAACCCTGGTCGCGGAATACAACAATCTCGAAAGTGTCGAAGCGTACCTCAGGGCAGAACAAGTTGCGGCGGTCATTGTCGAGCCGGTGCCAGGCAATATGGGGGTTGTCCTTCCTGAGGCAGGATTTCTTGCTGGTCTGCGTGAACTGACGCGAGCCTATGGGGTGGTGTTGATCTTCGATGAGGTGATGACGGGCTTCAGGCTGGCGCGTGGAGGGGCACAGGAAATTTATGCGATTGATCCCGACCTGACCTGTTTGGCCAAAGTCATCGGCGGTGGGCTGCCGCTTGCAGCCGTAGGGGGAAAGCGCGCAATTATGGAGTTGCTTGCCCCTCTTGGGCCGGTCTATCAGGCGGGGACTTTATCAGGGAATCCACTGGCAGTCACCGCTGGGATTGAAACGCTGAAGATCCTCGACAGCCCGGACGCCTATGCCCGCCTCAACGAACTTGGGACCTTGATGGCCGAGGGATTACGGCGGGCGATCCGCGACACAGGACTCGTTGCCTGTGTGAATCACATCGGTTCGATGTTCACCGTGTTTTTCGGCGTTGATCAGGTGCGCGATTATGCTACGGCCACCCGGAGTGACACCACCATATTTGCGCGCTATTTCCAAGGTATGATTGAGCGTGGTATGTATCTCCCTCCCTCGCAGTTTGAGTCAGCTTTTCTCTCGCTTGCTCATAGTGAAGCTGAAGTCGAGGAAACGGTGGCTGCCGCTCGGGAGGTTTTCCGGAGCTTATGTTCCTGAGGCGCTATGCCGAAGGACAATTCGTGGCTTTCTTATGGGAGATACGGGGCACTCGGATTTGAGTTCGCGGGTGCGGTTATCGCTGGTATTTTGCTTGGTCGCTATGCGGACACGTATCTTGGCACTGAACCGTGGCTCATGCTCTTAGGAGCGGTTGGTGGTTTAAGCGGAGCGATTTACCGACTTATTATCGTTCTCCAGCAGCTTTCTCGCCGTGGACAAGACCATAGAGAAGATTGAACATCTCAATATCGCCTTGATTGGCGTAGGATCTCTCCTTGCCTGGGCCTCTGGACTGATGCACGTGCCCAGCTTTCTCCTCGGGGGAGCGCTGATGCATGTCAACTTTTGGCTGCTCAAAAAAGTCGTGCGCACGACGTTGTCGCCTGCTGAAGGCAGAATGGGAAAAAAGACTCGCGCGGCGTTATGGTTTTCTGCTAAGGGAGTGCTCTTCCTGCTCTTCCTGAGTGCACTGTTTATTCGCTACCCGATACAAGCCGGTAGTTTTACCGTTGGGGCCTCTTTACTGCTCTTGGCCTGCGTGATAGTCAGCCTGCCTGGAGTGCGGACCAACCCTGGGGAAGAGATCTATACTGGCGAATAGACACTTCTAACCGTCTATGTCGTAGGGAGCCCTTCTGGATTGGCCACTAAGCTTGAAGCGAGGATACGGTTAAAGAAGCATGGAACACCATTTGTTCACTTGGGTTTCAGTCATCCCAGGACTGAGCGCGTTGCCCGGACATGCGGCGACCGCGTTACTCGTCACCGCTGCTTTGATTCTCTTCGCATACTACGCAAACCGTCAACTGGCCGCTGCCTCTGACGCGGCAATTCCTGATGACTCTCTGACGATACGAAACATTGCCGAGTATCTGACCGAAGCTATCTCAGGAATGGCCGAAAGTGTCCTTGGGCAGCGTGGACGGGAATACGTGCACCTCTATGGCAGTTTTTTTCTGTTCATTCTGGCTGCCAACCTGTGTGGCTTGCTCCCGGGATTTTCTCCGCCCACGAGTGATTTCAATGTGACCCTGGCGCTCGGTGTGTTATCGTTTGTCGCCTATAATTATTACGGCTTTCGAGAGAACGGCGTACAGTATCTCAAGCATTTTGTCGGACCAATTTGGTGGCTCGGGGTGCTGATGGTCCCCCTTGAACTCATCGACAACCTTGTGCGCCCTTTCTCTTTGGGATTACGACTCTTTGGGAACATGACTGGGGACCACGTCGTTTTGGAGATCTTTACTGATCTGACCAAAGTCGTTATTCCTGTCGTTTTTTATGTGCTTGGCGCATTTGTTTCTTTAGTGCAGGCGTTCGTGTTTACCCTACTAAGCCTGGTGTATGTGTCCCTGGCAGTGGCCCATGGAGACCATCACTAACCGGAATCGTTAAACCAACCGCCATTCCACAAACGAAGAGGCAGGGAGTGGAGAGGATGAAGATAGAGGTGTGCCAGATCTTCGTCAACGGGAAGGCAAGAAAAGGAGTAGTGGTATGAAGAAGGTATGGACAACTGGTGTGTTAGCGGCACTCATGGTGCTCACGACCGTGGGCTCGGCGTTCGCACAGGATGGGGGCGAGAGCGCAAGGGGCGTGATCGCCCTGGCTGCAGGGTTGGGCGTTGGCATCGCCGCGGTAGGCGCGGCATTAGGTCAAGGCCGAGCCGTCGCCGCAGCCATGGAATCGATTGGTCGGAATCCCAACTCGGCGGATCGTATTCAAACACCAATGATCATCGGTATCGCCTTTATTGAGGCGTTAGCTATCTACGCGCTGGTGATCGCGTTTACCCTATCTGGGAAAGTCTAAGGCAGTACTGCGTATCAGCGCGATACGCTCGTTCGAGAGCTAAGGACTGTGAGACAAAACCCTTAGAGGGTGTTGAGAAACCCCGTGTTCACCCTTCGACAAGCTCAGGGCGAACGGGTTAGGGATT
>CAZCWX010000737.1:0-6854 GCA_964502465.1 uncultured Enterobacteriaceae bacterium
AGCCAGGGCAATGTCAATTGCGCCGTCTGCTTGAGTCCTGGAGTTGTGCGAGGAGATCATGTGCAGCCCGTGCTGGATCTGGGGCTGTGCTAATCGCTGAGATAACGGCAATACCATGGGCACCCGCTGCCAGTATCTCAGCAACCTGTTCGCTCTTAATGCCACCAATCGCTATGAGGGGGATTGGGCTGTGAGCAACGGCTTGACGGAGCCGCTCAAGACCTTGCGGCTTGCCGTAAGCCGCTTTCGAGGGCGTGAAATACACTGGACCAAAAACGATAAAATCGGCACCTGTGGCTGCGGTAATTTCTGCCTGAGAATGGGTGGAGACACCAATCAGCTTGTCGGGGCCAAGCAAACGGCGAGCGGTTGCAGCCGGAAAGGACGTTTGCCCCAGGTGTACGCCATCGGCGTCTACTGCGAGTGCCACATCAAGGCGCTCGTTGATTAGGAGGCGGGCCTGATAACGAGCAGTGATCTGACGGATCTGCTCTGCCAGGTGGTACAATGCGCCACCTACAAGGTCTTTTTCGCGCAGTTGAACGGCACGCACGCCACCATCAAGAGCTGCGTGAACGACATCAACTAGTGGTCGGCCAGCAGTGTGTCTGCGATCGGTGACGAAATAGAGGCGAAAGTCAATTGGAGGCACTGTGCTACGAAGAATGTGAAGCGATGAAAAACACCCCTGTATCTGCTTCGCGATTGCTTCCCTCTCCTTCATCAAAGGAGGAGCGGGTCAGATGACAAGGTTACTCGATCAGTCCTGCCAATGGGCTGGAGGCGGTGGCATAGAGCTTTTTTGCCATACGACCAGCCAGGAACGCCTTGCGGCCAGCTTCAACCCCAAGCTTCATGGCCTCAGCCATCAAAAGAGGATCTTTGGCCCCTGCGATCGCGGTGTTCATGAGGACCGCATCGCAGCCCATCTCCATTGCTACCGCGGCATCAGAGGCCGTGCCTACACCAGCATCGACAATTACCGGCACCCGGCTATGCTCTAAAATAATGCGAATATTGTAAGGATTACGGATGCCGAGCCCCGAGCCGATTGGTGCGGCTAATGGCATCACGGCTGCACAGCCAATTTCTTCAAGTCTTTTACACGAGACCGGATCGTCATGGATATAGGGCAGGACGATGAAGCCTTCTTTGACCAGAATTTTGGCTGCTTCCAATGTCGCGGGGATATCAGGAAATAAAGTGCGCTCATCGCCAATGACTTCGAGCTTGACTAAGGTTCCGATCCCAGCCGCCCGTGCCAGTCGGCAGGTGCGCACGGCGTCTTCAGTGGTATAACACCCGGCGGTGTTAGGAAGAATAGTGTACTTTTTTGGGTCCAGGTAATCGAGCAGGTTTTCTTTACTGGGGTCGGTAATGTTGACGCGTCGGACCGCAACCGTCACGATCTCTGCGCCCGAGGCTTCGATCGCTCGCTTAGTCTCAGCAAAGTCTTTGTATTTTCCAGTACCAACAATCAGGCGCGACTGATATTCTTTCCCTGCGAGTATAAAAGGATCTTTCATATGTCCCTCGCTCTGTCTTATCCGCCACCGACGAAGTGCACGATTTCGATTTGATCGCCTGGTTGAAGACGACACGTCGCGTACTCGTCGCGGGGAATAATCGTGCGATTCACCTCAACCGCGATACGCCGCGCACCAAGGCCTAATTCCATCACCAAATCCGTGAGAGTGATACCCTCACGACATTCTCGCTGTTCGCCATTGAGCATGACCGTCATCGGGCTTTACCATAGTCTCTCAGCTTTCCCTTTACAACCCTGGAACCTTTTGCTATGTCCCCTTTTCCACTACTCTGTCATGCAGATCATTCCTATACCCTTATTTATTGTAAGGAGCACTCCATGGCTAGCGTGAGCCGTGCGCTCATCAGCGTGAGCGACAAACGCGGCATGGTCGAGTTTGCCCGTGGTCTAGCGGCGCTCGGCCTTGAAATCCTCTCGACCGGTGGCACAGCCAAAACTCTGAAAGAGGCGGGGATTCCAGTCGTGGCGGTCGAGGATTTTACTGGCTTCCCCGAGATGCTTGATGGTCGTGTCAAGACTCTGCATCCGAAGATTCATGCAGGAATCTTGCATCGCCGCAATGATCCCGCGCATCAGCACGCGATGGCTACCCATGGACTCAAGCCCATCGATTTAGTGGTGGTCAACTTATACCCCTTTGAACAAACGGTTGCCCGCCCAGATTGTCCTTTGGCTGAAGCCATAGAGAACATCGATATTGGCGGCCCCTCATTACTCCGCGCTGCGGCTAAGAATCATGCGGACGTCGGAGTCATTGTTGATCCTGACGATTATCCGATGGTACTCGAAGCACTCCGTACCCAGCGCTCGCTGTCGGCAGAACAGAAACTGCTGTTGGCAAAAAAAGCTTTTCGTCTGACCGCACGCTACGACGGCGCGATTGCCGACTATCTTGGCAGTGTGGAAGGGGAAAAGCGGATGCCTTTTGGTGAAACGCTCCACCTGCAGTATGTCAAAGCCCAAGACTTGCGGTACGGTGAGAATCCGCACCAGGCTGCTGGTTTTTATCGTCAGCCAGAGATCAACGAGCCGTGTATTGCCAATGCTCGTCAGCTTCAGGGAAAAGAACTCTCATTTAACAATATCGTCGATGCCAATGCCGCGCTCGCATTACTGCAGGAGTTTGAGGAAATCGCGGCAGTGGCGATTAAACATACCAACCCGTGTGGCGTGGCGACCTCGACGGTCTCCTTAGCGGATGCGTTCCGTAAGGCTCGGGCGTGTGACCCGGTCTCCATCTTTGGTGGGATTGTCGGCCTCAACCGTGCAGTGGATGCTGAGACTGCTCAGGAAATTGTGAATCTGTACCAAGAGGGGTTTATCGAGATTCTCCTTGCTCCTGGTTTCTCTCCGCCGGCGCTCGATCTACTTGCCTCCTCCAAACGGCTGCTGAACATCCGCCTGTTGGAAATTCCTACACTCGTGCATGCCGCACCTTCCCGCTTCGAAGTCAAGCACGTTATCGGGGGGATGTTACTGCAAGAGCGAGACTGTGGGCGGATACAGGTCGAGGATTGCCAGGTCGTGACCCAGCGCAAACCGACACCCGAAGAGTATCACGCTTTGGCTTTTGCCTGGCGGGTATGCAAGCATGTGAAATCGAACGCGATTGTTCTGGCACGTCCTGACCGCGTGGTAGGCGTTGGCGCTGGCCAGATGAGTCGTGTCGATGCCGCGAAGATCGCAGTGGCCAGAGCGCAGGATCTCGGACTCGATACCCATGGGACTGTGGTTGCTTCGGATGCATTTTTTCCTTTCCGTGATGGTTTGGATGTGGTTGCTCAGGCTGGAGCCGTGGCAGCGATCCAACCAGGTGGCAGCCTGCGCGACAAAGACGTCATCGCCGCGGCTGATGAGCACGGATTGGCTATGATCTTTACTGGGATGCGCCATTTCCGGCATTAACGCTTATGAAAGTACTTGTTATCGGGAGTGGGGGGCGCGAGCACGCACTCGTATGGAAAATCCGCCAGAGTGAGCGGGTGGCGCGTGTGTACTGCGCGCCAGGAAATGCCGGCATTGGTGAACTGGCTGACCTCGTTGCGCTGACACCGGATGATATTGCTGGACTCCGGCGTTTTGCCGAGCAGGAACGTATTGACCTGACGGTCGTCGGGCCAGAACTCCCATTGAGCCTGGGACTGGTGGATGAGTTTGCCGCTCACGGTCTCCGTGCATTTGGCCCCACTCGCCAAGCCGCACAGCTGGAAACCAGTAAAGCGTTTGCCAAGGAATTCATGCGGCGACAGGGTATTCCTACTCCCTATTTCGGGGTTTTTACCGATCCTGATGAGGCGCGGCGTTATGTGTCCGAAGTGGGTGTGCCAATCGTGGTGAAAGCTGACGGATTGGCGGCGGGCAAAGGGGTGATGATCTGCGCTACGATCAAAGAAGCCCATGAAGCGATCGATGAGATCATGCGCGCCCGGCTCTTTGGTGATGCTGGTGACCGCGTTGTGATCGAAGAATTTCTCGAAGGGGAGGAGGTGTCGTTTCTGGCGTTTACCGATGGCCGTACCGTCCTCCCCCTTGCTTCGGCGCAAGACCATAAGCGTGTTTTTGATGGAGATCGTGGACCCAATACCGGTGGTATGGGGGCCTACTCACCAGCTCCTCTGGTCACACCCGCTCTTGCAGCACACATTGTGCAAGAAATTCTGTTGCCGACGGTCAAGGGCCTCACACAGCGCAACATTCTCTATAAAGGCGTCTTATATGCTGGCTTAATGATCAACAAAGAGAACATCAAAGTGCTCGAATTCAATGTGCGCTTTGGCGATCCAGAGTGTCAGCCGTTGATGCTGCGGTTGCAGTCCGATCTGGTCGAGGTGATGAAAGCCGTGATCGACGAACGTCTGGCTGAGGTGGCACTGTCGTGGGATACCCGTCCTGCGGTTTGCGTGGTGTTGGCTGCAGAAGGGTATCCTGGCAGTTATGAAACAGGGCACGTCATCACTGGACTCGAAGAACTGAAAACCTGGCGCGAAGGGGTGGTGTTTCATGCGGGGACTGTCTATGCCAATCATGCTTTCGCGACGAAGGGAGGACGGGTGCTCGGCGTCACCGCGACTGGCACTGATATCGCCGATGCGATTGCGACGGCGTACCGCACAGTAGAGAAAATCTCCTGGCAAGGTATGCATTACCGCCGCGATATCGGTCAGCGTGCCTTAGGTTCCCTTCCTGAACCTCCTCGTTCGTAGGGCTCCTTTCCCCTGCTTTCTCATTTTTTGTACAATACCTGATATGGCACATATTCGACCGTTTCGCGGGGTACGCTATAACCCCGCAGTGGTAGGAGATCTCCGGCACGTTATTTCTCCTCCCTATGATGTGATTTCTCCAGAACAGCAAACCCTTCTGCACCTGCGCAGTCCGTATAACGCGGTGCACCTTGATCTGAATCAAACCCCTGAACCCTATGCTGGCGCGGCACGCGCGTTCCGTGAGTGGGTGGACCGAGGAGTGCTGATGCGTGAGCCTACCCCTACGTTGTATTTCTACACGCAGGAATTTACCCTGAAGGACGGGATCCCGCGCAGGCGTGTCGGCATTTTTGCGGCCCTGCGACTCGAGGAATTTTCGTCGCGCATCGTCAGACCGCACGAGCGTACTTTTGAAAATGCCAAGCAAGACCGCCTGGCGCTCTTACGCTCATGTCAAGTCCATTTGAGTCCGATCTTTTTTCTCTACTCCCGCCCGGGCTGGTCCGTAGAACAGGTAGTGGAACCAGGGTGTGCTGCTTCCCCTGTGATCGTTATGACCGATGATCAACAGGTGACGCATCGGCTGTGGCAAGTCACCGATCAACACCTGATTGCTGAGGTTGTTGCCGGCTTAGCGTCTGAGTCGCTGATCATTGCTGATGGGCACCACCGTTACGAAACTGCTCTGCGCTATCGTCAAGAAATAGCTGGACAGGGGCACGCAAACGAAGAGGCACCGTTTAATTATGTGCTTGCGTATCTCACGAACGTTCAGGAAGATGGGGTAGTCATTCTTCCCACCCACCGTCTCGTGCATGACGTTATGCTGCCGCAGGCCCAAGCCTTACGTACCGTGCTTCATCGTGACTTTCGTATTTCTCTGTTTCCCCTGAGTGACTCGGCAGCATTTTTGCGCGCACTGCATGCCCCTGGTCTGGACCGCCGAATCGGCTGTGTGTTAGCTGGGGCCGGGCATTACTGGCTTTTATCGTTTAATGAGCGAATCGCACGTATGCTGTCAGTTTCTGCACCCTTACGCGACCTGGATGTAACGGTGCTCCACGAACTAATCTTCCAGCGGCTCCTGGGACTCACCCCTGACATGCAGCAGCAGAAGTTGGCCTATACGATTGATGAAGAGGAAGCCCTCCGCCGTGTAGAGGTGCGGCAATCCCGGGCGGCATTCCTGCTCAATCCGACGACATTTGCGCAAATTGCTCGGGCCTGTGAAGAAGGAGAAACGATGCCGCAGAAATCGACGTACTTTTTCCCCAAGCTTCCTACTGGCTTGGTGTTTTTACCAGCGAGAGAGTAAAAGACATCTCCGAAAAGACACCACTCACGGAGAGCGGTGGAGAGGCAAGAGAGGACAGCGCAGGGGAAGTGCTTCTGTCTCTTTTGTGTGGTTACCCGATCAGCGTCGTCCGCCACCGCCAAAAGATGGACCACCAGGACGACGCTCTGGCGGCCGAGCTTCACTTACCTGCAGGTTGCGGCCTGCTATGAAAGTAGGTGGCTAAGTTCTTGAATTCATTAGGCAGGGCTCCCTACTTTCATCGGTGGTGGCGAAGCCCCACTTCATGATGGCTAACGCTGTCTGCCCGTCAAACCGCTTAATGGCTGCCGATGCCGCTTCCTTCGACCCCATATCGACAAAGGCGAATCCTTTTGATTGACCGGTCTCGCGATCCATCATAAGGCTTACCGACTATACACCAGTGAACAAGAAAGCCCCTAACAGCGAGAAAGGCTCCCAGGGGCTTTCCCTGTTCCGCAGCGACTATACTCAGCGACTAAAACTCCCGACGTCCGCGTCCCCCAGAGCCACCGAACCCACCACTCCGATAACCACCACGACCGCCACCACCGCCACCACCGCCACCACCGCCACCACCGCCAAATGAGCGGCCGCCGCCAGACCGTGGTTCCTGCGGCTTCGCTTCGTTGACGGTTAGGGCACGACCTTGTAGCTCGTGGCCATTGAACCGCTCGATGGCAATCTGCGCTTCTTGATTACTACTCATCTCCACAAAACCGAATCCTCTCGACCGTCCTGTGAATTTGTCCGTAATAATATTGACCGACGAGACCTCACCGAC
>CAZCWX010000738.1:0-9043 GCA_964502465.1 uncultured Enterobacteriaceae bacterium
CCAGCAGTGTGGTGCTGATTGACACCTACGAAAGCCTGGCCCCACTGGATACCTGGTTGCGCGAGACCTTCCTTCCTCAATTGCCAGGACAGAGTGTGGTGGTCATTGCCGGTCGTAACCCACCAGCACCGGCCTGGCGCACCGATCTCGACTGGGCCGATTTGACCCGTATTGTGTCGTTGCGCAACTTGCGCCCAGACGAGAGTCATACCTTCCTGGCAGCCCGCAATATTCCAGACGAATACCATGCTGGGGTGTTGGCCTTTACGCACGGCCATCCGTTGGCGCTGGCGCTCGTTGCCGACGCGCTGAGCCGTGGCGATAGCCTCACCGATTTTAACCCGAAGCACGAACCAGACATCGTGCGCATCCTTCTGGAACGTTTCGTACGGGATGTTCCCGGCCTCCACCATCGTCAGGCGCTGGAAGTCTGTGCCCTGGCTTGGTTCACCACCGAAGCTCTGCTTGCCGACGTGCTCGGCAGCGAGCAGGCACACGAACTCTTCGCCTGGCTACGCGGTTTGTCCTTCATCGAGCAGGGACCGTATGGGCTTTTTCCCCATGACCTCGCACGGGAAGTTTTCAACGCCGACCTGCGCTGGCGCGACCCTGACGGCTATCGGCACTTGCAACGACAGATAGCGACGTCCCTGCGCTCCCGCGCGAAGCAGACGAGTGGCCTTGAACTCCAGCGCTTGCGGCTGAACGTTTTCTATACCAATCGCACCTCTCCGTTCATGGCACCCTACTTTGACTGGGATGCCATAGGCCGTGCATATGCAGAACCAGCCTCACCAGCAGAGATGCCGGCTATGATCGAGATGGTTCGGAGGCACGAGGGAGACGTTTCGGCGCGCATCGCCGAGTATTGGATGCACCGCCAGCCGCACGCCTTTCTTGCATTTCGTACCCTCGAAGGGGAGTTGTTTGGCTTTATGGCACATCTCTTGTTGGGGCAGTGCACGGCTGAAGACCTCGCCACTGATCCAGCCGTCCCTGCAGCTCTGCATTTTGTCCAACGCTATGGCCCGGTACGCCCAGGGGAAGAGATCTTACACCTGCGGTTCTGGATGGGACGGGAGACCTATCAAGCCGTGGCCCCGGCGATCAACCTGACCGCGATCAACGGTGCCTCGGCCTGGGTGTCACATGCCAAACTGGCCTGGAATTTCGTCACGATGGCTGATCCGGAATTTTGGCAACCCCACTTCCATGGTATTCATATGCGACGTTCGCCTGAAGCCGATTTTGACGTTGGTGGGCGGCATTATGGCGTTTTTGCCCATGATTGGCGGGTGCAACCAGTGTCGGCTTGGGAGGCTGCGATTGCGCAGCAGATCCCACTGACAGACGTGAATTCGGCCCAGTCTCAGGCATTGCTCCAGCCCCCGTTGCTGGTGCTCTCGCAGCCGGAATTTGCAGACGCCGTGCGCCAGGCTTTGCGCGATTACACCCGCCCCGATCTGCTGGCCGCAAATCCCCTTCTGCCCTCACGCCTGTTGCGCGAAATGGCCAAGGGAGAGACTGCTGTTTCTGCCCTGCAAGCGCTGCTCCGTGAAGCGCTCGCCACTTTGACAGCAAATCCGAAGGACCAGAAATTCCACCGCGCACTGGGGCACACCTACTTTCAGCCGGCACCTACCCAGGAGCGCGCTGCCGAACTGCTTGATCTGCCGTTCAGCACGTATCGATACCACCTGGCTGGCGGCATCAAGCGCCTTACCAACTGGCTGTGGCAGCGTGAACTCGACGGCGGCGAACGTTAATACCTCTCCGTCTTTTGTCTGACCCTTACGAATTCGTCAGAATTCGCAATTTTTCGACAGAAAGTGAGCAGCTTTTCGTCTGGTAATTTAGCAGCGTTCAACTGTATCTGTGCCTGAGTACATTTGCGCAGCACGTTCTTATGCATGGAGGTGTATTGATGGCACAGCAACCACAAAAATTGGGAAAGACGGCTGTCGTTATTGGCAGCGGTATGGCTGGACTGGTAGCCGCCCGCACGTTAGCAGACTATTATACCCAAGTCTTCGTCCTCGAACGCGACACGATTTCTGCGTCGGCCGAACCGCGTAAGGGTGTTCCTCAGGCACGACATGCCCACGCTTTACTGGCCGGAGGTCAGCAGACTCTCGAAAAGCTGTTCCCAGGCCTGAGGCAGCATTTAGTTCATCGAGGGGCCGTCCGCGGATACGGGCGCTTCTTTTCGGGAGGTGGATATCACTGTCAGATCCGCAATGGTCTTCAGGGGTTGTTTGTCAGTCGCCCGTTCCTCGAATCCGAGGTCCGCGCGCGACTGCTGACCTTCCCCAACGTGCGCGTAGTTGAGAACTGCGACGTGCTGGGATTGGTCGCTAACGAGGATCGCACTCGTGTGACAGGGGTGCGTGCGATGTGTCGGCTCACTGCATCCGCTGAAGACCTCATCCCAGCCGATCTCGTGGTCGATGCCAGTGGGCGTGGGTCCCGCACCCCGGCCTGGCTCGAAGCCCTGGACTATGCCAAACCAGACGTAGAACTGGTGGAAGTGCATATGGGGTACGCTACCCGCCTCTACCGACGCCAACCTGAACATCTTGACGGTGATCTCTATGTCAATGTAGCCCCCACACCAGAAAACCGGCGCGCCTGCGGGATGTTCGCCCAAGAGCATGCTCGTTGGATCGTCACCCTCGCCGGTTATTGTGGCGACTACCCTCCGACCGACGAGCACGGTTTTCTGGCGTTCGCCAGGAGCCTGCCTACGCCCGACGTGTACGAGATGATTCGCAGCGCAACACCACTCAGCGATCCGGTTCCTTTCCGCTTCTCGGCCAACCAACGTCGCCATTATGAAAAGCTGACCCGCTTTCCTGACGGCTTGCTGGTCTTTGGTGACGCAATTTGCAGCTTCACTCCTATTTACGGACAGGGGATGACGGTAGCCGCCTTCGAGGCGCTGGCGCTGCAGCAATGCCTCGCGACAGGCACCCAGAAGCTGGCACAGCGCTTCTTCACGCAGGCCAGTAAAGTGGTGGACACTCCCTGGAGCATGACGGTCGGCAATGACAGGCGTGTAACCAAGACGGAAAAGGCACGGAGGCCAATGACACAGTTCCTCAATTGGTACATGGGCAAGCTGCAAATTGCTGCCCGGCACGATGCGGCAGTGGCGTTTGCGTTCCGGCAGGTAGGGAACTTGCTTGCTGCTCCGCCCAGTTTGTTGCACCCCCGCATCACCCTACGCGTATTGTGGGGAAACATACGGGTAGCTCGGCACGTCCAACGTGGGACTGTCCGGCAGGAAACAGTATCCCAACCGTCACATTCCTAACAGCAACATGGATTGTCCAACCGAAATATCGCCTCAGCTCCGAGGGCGCCGGGGCGATAGACTTCTCTAGCATCAGTTAGCCTTGTCTGCTGTCGGGGATAGAGAGTGAGTGCTGACCCGCTCGCATCACCTCAGAGCCCGGCATGCTCACCGTGTTCCCTCACGGCAGAAATAACCGTTCGGCATTGCCGTGGCGCATCTGCTCGCGTTCACTCTCTGTGCAGTCGAGTTCATCGAGAAACTGGATGGGGCGACGCCAGGGACCATAAGGGTGATCTGTGCCAAGCAGCAGCTGCTTTGCTCCCATGAGCGCATAGCACCACTGCAGCGGCTCCGGCCCGTAGGCGACCGTATCCATGTAAAGCTGCTTGAGAAACCGGCTGGGTTCTTTCATCGCTCCAGGCCCGCCAAAGTATTCCAACATACCGTCGAGTCTGGCCATCAGGTACGGTACCGTAGCGCCCACGTGGGGGATGATGATGGGAGCTGTGGCATACTCTGCGAGGACACCAGACAAGGCCAGACGCATCGCCGCCAGGGTGTTGTCCATCATGAAGCCGAGCACCGGCACCGGCACCAGGTCCATCAGATAATTTTGATTCAGCGGAACGGTCGGATGGATAAAAATAGGACGCTTGAGCTCTGCTATGCGCGCGAAGATGGGGCGGAACTCGGGTGCGTCTAGCGGTTTGCCGTTGAGATTGGAAAAGAGCTGTAGACCGCGAAATTTGAGAGTCGAGAAGCAACGGTCAAGTTCTTTTAACGACGCCTCAATATCGCCAAAGCCGAGGGTGGCATACCCCCAGAAGCGGTCCGGATGTTGGGCAATAATTTCCGCCAGCGAGTCGTTGACCATATGGGCCACCTCGTCAGCCTCAGTTCCTCCCAGGAGTTCTGGCCCTGGAATGGCAAGACTGAGGATAGCGATATCGATGCCTGCACTGTCCATGTCTGCCAGCTTGCGCTGCATATCGTGCAGCGAAGGAGTCATCGGCACGCTTAAGCCCTGGCAACAATGAAAATGGTAGGTGCCGTCTACGAAACGTGTATAGGGAAAGTGACTGCGCTTCTCTAACGTGCGCGCCACCTGTGCTGACATGAAGTGCGTATGGACATCGATGCGCATATTTACCTCCCTCCAAGAAGCTTCAGCCTTTATGGCCACCTGAGGTGCTTCTCACCCTCAAGTGCTTCGCTCCTCCTGCCTATGCCACACGAGAGTGTGCTGTCAAGAGAAACCTGCTCACGAGGTGCAATCACATTCGTACTCCTAAAAGGAACGCTTGCCATACGTTATATCGGCAGGTAACGTATTCCCTGTTTTTCATGAAAGGAACTTCCTATGAGTGCAATGCGATTTGGCATTTTCGATCACATTGAACGCCGGGGTGACACGCTCGATGGCCTCTTCGCCGGGCGGTTTGAGTTGCTGCGTGAATACGACGCCGCAGGGTTCTTCTGCTACCACGTCGCCGAACATCACGCCACGCCGCTGGGGATGGCACCGTCACCAGGGCTGTTCCTCGCCGCTGCGGCCCAGTGCACACGCCGTATCCATCTTGGCCCCTTGGTCTTTCTGCTGCCGCTCTACAATCCGCTCCGGCTGATCGGTGAGATCTGTATGCTGGACCACATCAGCGGAGGTCGGCTTGAACTGGGCGTGGGTCGCGGCGTTTCACCGTTTGAACTGGCGTACTATGGCGTCTCGTTCATGGATGCGCGGGAAATCTTCGAGGAGGCGCTTGAAGTGGTGGTCGCAGGGTTGCGCAGCGAGCGGCTGACCCATCGCGGACGGCACTATCGGTTTGACAGCGTGCCGATGGAATTGCAGCCAAAGCAACGCCCCAATCCCTCCTTGTGGTATGGGGTGTCATCGCCGGAGAGCTTGATGCTCGCTGCACGCCGAGGGATGCAGATGGTGGGTGGCGGCCCCATTCCAGTGCTCAAAGAGCTCACTGCTGCCTACCGCGAGGAAGTAGCGCGTCACAAGGGAAAAGCCGAGGATCTCAACCCCCATATTGCCGAGCCGACGGTTGGCGCGATCCGCCATATCTACGTGGCAGGCGAGGACTCTGAAGTCGATCAGGTCGCCGCTCCGGCTTACAAAGTTTTCTACCACAATATCACCAAGCTGTGGCGGGATTTCCGCACACTGCCGGATTACGGCTTCACTCCGGACCTCGCCGTCGCCCGCAAGCATGACGTAGCGATCGTCGGCACGGCGAGTGACGTACGCGATCAAGTGGCGCATTTCTTCGCGCACAGCGGTTGCAATTATCTGGTATTGTCCTTCGCCTGGGGCGGGCTCAGCCAGGACGAGTCCCGTCGCTCGCTGGAGCGGTTCGTTACCAAGGTGATGCCGCAGTTCGTGAAATCCTAAGCGCTCAAAAACATCCCGGATGGCAAGGCTATGGCGCACGGCAGCTTGAAGAAACTCTTCGTACGCAGCTCGCACCTGCTGATCTTTTTCCGCCTCGCTGATAACCCGTTCGAGCGCGCGCTCAATCGTCTCCGTTCCAGGCCATCTGTTGAATTGCGGCTTCAAATTATTCGGACAACACTATCTGCGGAGGGTGTCGATGAAACGGGAAATCCTGCGCTATATCGTGTTGATGGCACTCGTTGTCGCGACAGGCCAGGCGCTGGCAGGTCAGCTCAGCGAGCGCGAGAGTGGACCGGCGCACCCCCCCTCACTTGCGCGCCCGGCACTGGCGAAATCAGCGGTGGAAGAGCGGATCCTGCGGGTGCTCGATGACCTCGATCGCCATCAACGGCGCGGCCATATGAATGTGCCGGTGGAAGACGGCCGGCTGCTGCGCCTTCTCGCGGAGACTATCGACGCTAAGCACGTAGTCGAGATCGGCACGTCCAACGGCTACTCCGGCCTCTGGTTCTGTCTGGCAGTGCGAACCACAGGCGGAAAGTTGACGACCTACGAGATCGATCGCCGCCGCGCCGCGCTGGCCCGGGAGAACTTTCAACGGGCCGGCGTGGACCAGCTCGTGACGTTGGTGGAAGGGGATGCCCATGTCGAGGTCACCAAGTTGCAAGAGCCGATCGATCTCTTGTTCCTGGATGCCGATAAAGAGGGATACCTTGACTATCTGCAGAAGCTGCTCCCGCTGGTGCGGCCGGGCGGGCTCATCGTGGCGCACAACATGCGCGTGCCGCCGCCCGACCCACGGTATGTCCAGGCGATCACGACCAATCCCGATCTGGAAACAGTCTTCTTGAATATGCATGCGGCGGGGGTTGCCGTAACGCTGAAGAAGAGGAATGGAAGTCAGTGATTTGGCAAAAGCGCTTCGTGCGGCTGCCTCTGTATTCCGCTATCGGCGAATCCCGCAGAGTGCTCAGCCGCCGCACCCTTATGGTCCATTAGGGGGATCTCCGTCTCAGGCAGGAAAAAGAGCGTCCGATTTGGACAGTGCCCTTCGGCAGCGGTGTAGGGCGTTTGGTATTGCACCAGCACGAAACCGCTGCGGCCGAAGTTATGGACCAGCTTGCGCAGCCGCGTGCCGGCTTCGGCCAGGCACGGCTCTCCATACTCCAGCGTCACGCTGGGGCCTTGGCGGGTAGTGACGGGGATCAGCTTGACGGGCGTCACCCACCGTGCGGACGGGAGCATGAGCGATTCGGCCTCTGCTTGCCTCTGCTCTACCGTGAGCAGGCAGGACAGCATGAGGGAGAGAAGGAGGAAGTGAGGATACTGCCGGAGCAGTTTCCCGGCCTCTTTCCGCTCAAGGATCCTTACTCCCCCTTTCTCACTGCGGGGCTTGGACATGTGAAAACTTTTTCCTCCACTGCTTCCTGGATTGCACGCGGCCTGCCCTGAGTGCAGTCGAAGGGCTCTATCCAGGCTACGAATGGTCAGGGGTATTCTAGTGATCGCCTCCGACGCTTGCTACAAGCCAAGATGCGCTGGCTTACAGCACTTTTCGTTTGGATGAGTAGACTCGTTGCCGCGACTTTTCCCCTCACCCTGTCCCTCTCCCGCAAGGGGAGAGGGAACCCAAGAATAACCTCTTCATACAAATGTAAACTGCTGTAGAATGAGACCTCGGTGATCGTGCAGCTTCTCGCCCTCTCCAAAGCGCTCGGCGGCGGCTGGGAAGTCTAGGCGCCGAATTCCTGAGACTGTTTACCTCCCTGTCCACTTCGGCTCTCGCTTCTCTAAAAATGCCCGCAGCCCTTCCTTTTGATCTTCCGAGACAAAGCACGCTGTGGCCGCTTCGTTCTCTATCAAGATGGCGGATTCGAGATCAACGTCGCGATTACGCGCGAAGCATTGCTTAATCTGCGAGACCGCAATCGGGCCACGGCTCGCGAGCTTTTGCACCAACTCGTCCACCGTACTCTGGAGCGCTTCGGGTTCAACGACGGTGTTGACCAAACCAATACGCTCAGCTTCTGCAGCATCAAGAATATCGCCGGTCATAGCGATCTCTTTTGCTTTTGCTTCACCGATCAAGCGTGGCAGAAGGTAGGTGGAGCCGTCGGTCATTGGTTGATTGATCCGCACTTCAGCCGAGCCGAGGCGCGCGGTTGTAGCGGCGAGGCGAAAGTCACAGACCAATACCAACTCGAACCCTGCGCCGACGGCCACGCCGTTGATGGCGGCAATAGTTGGTTTCGGAAACGTACGGATGAAACTCCACACGGCGGTCAGCTCAGCGAGAAACGTACGAAAATGTTCCAGGGTGGCGTTATCCAGCACGCGAATGTCGGCGCCGGCGCAGAAGCCCCGGCCCGCACCGGTAATGACTAAGGCTCTCACATTGTTATCCGCCAGCGCATCTTCCGCCGCCGTGCGGAGACTACGAATCAGCGCTGGTGTAATCGCATTCAGCACCTGGGGCCGATTCAGGGTAATCCATGCTGCCTGGTTGCGTTTTTCATACAGTATGTCTGTGAGGTCCATAGAAGATCCTTTGCTACAGTGGCAAGAGTCGTTCCGTTCCAGGTTCGTATCCGCACTCTTCGGAGCGAGCATGACATGTTGCACGGGCAATTTCCAGGTTGCTAGGGGTACATAACAGAATTCTGGTTTTCGGGGAGAAGTCTGCCATAGCGGGTGTGGTCTTGTTTGGTGAGACGCTGACGACCGCGCGTTTGCTTGGTATCCTGTGCGCCCTGGCGGCGATTTATTTGGTTTCTCGCGATAACATGCCAGGAGGATAAGGAAACAGAGCCATGTCGGATCTTGATGACTTACAAGCCGCTTTTGCACAAGCCGTTGCCACCTTTAACGCCGGTGATCTGGAGACCTGGGCCTCCTTCAATCATGACCAAGTGATCTTCTTTTCCCCTGCTTCTCCCTTTGCCATCGATGGGAAAACCGGTGTTTTACAGGCGATGCAAACGCTCCTTGCCAATAGTGAGCACATCGCATGGAAGATCATCAACCCACAGTTTCGCGTTATCGGGAGTACGGGTGTGACGTGGGGCCACTATTCATTTTCCGTGAAACCCCAGGATGGTCCGCTGCGCACCGAGTTCGCCCGCTTTCTGCTCGCCTGGGCGAAAGTGAACGGGAAATGGGTGATCGTTGCCGAACACAACTCACGCCTTCCGTCAGGGGCTTAAGAAGCTGTTGGAAAATTCCCCTGAGCAGGACCTGGAGCTTGCCACACCTCCCTCAGGAGTGGTAGGACGTGGCACAAAGGGAGGGCTGAATCCATGAACGATTACAGTGAGTACGAGTATCTAAAGATCGAGGTCGCCGAGCGT
>CAZCWX010000739.1:0-4498 GCA_964502465.1 uncultured Enterobacteriaceae bacterium
GAGCCAGGTTGAGGCCGCCGACCACGATTTTGCTCCCGCAGCGACGGTCACGCCCGTGGGCATCTTCCTCCCCACCTTGGGCGAGCTGTTTGTGTACGGGGTCACGTCCAAAGTGACCAGTGATTGCCTCGTGGATCGCCTCGCCCAGTGGTGGGAGGCCGTGTCGCTCGCAACTCCAGCGACTTCGCCTGCTGCTGCCACGCAATCTCGATGGCCTTGAGAAAACACCCCTCCACCTCTCCCAGGGTGTAGGGTGTTGGGTGTAGGGTGTTAGATTCCGCATTCTGCATTCCGCATTCAACAGGAGTTCCCCCTTCAGCCGATACAGTTCTGCCTCGTCAGCACGCTCTCCATTCTTGTGGGCGATACGGAAGGCTTCGACTATGGCTTTGAGTCCGTCCTCGACCCGTCCCGCTTGCCCACATGCCTCTGCTAACAGGGCTAGCCAGCTCGGCAGGGCATTCTCTACCCCCATCTTCCGCCACGCCGTGATGCCCTCGCGGATCGGCACAAGGTCGTCTGCACCATGCCCGTGCATCACAAGCGTCCAGCCATGGAGGAGCCTCCCCAGTCCTATCCCGATGACAACCCCGTGCTCGTTGGACAGCGAGAGGACTGCTTCAGCATACTCCTGGACACGTCGCTCCTCTCCGCGCCACAGATGGAGCCAGCCTGCAAAGCCCAAGGCGAACGCCAGGCTGACAGGATGAGACAGCTCGTGGGCCAGTGTGAGCGCGTCGCGGCTTTTGCTCAGCGCCTGATCCGGATAGCCGAGATGCCAGAACAGCAGCACCGCAAAGCACAGACACGTCACTGCGGGGTCAGCCGCAGAAAGCGCTGTATGGGAGCGGTGCTGCTGCGGGGTGTACAGCATCAGCGCCTGCTCCAAATGCTCACGGGCGCGGGGAAATTCTCCTAACCAAAATGACGAAATGCCTAAGGCGTGGTGGGCTTGCAGCAGGAGAGAGGTATCCTCAGGGTGCTGCGCCAGTTGCAGCAACTGCTCTCCCAGCTCTCGTGCAGTCCGCAACTCGCCGCGCAGTGTATAAAATGCCCGTAACCCGGCAAGCACGGGGAACAGATGAGCAGAAGGTCCCTCGCATTGACAGAGTGCCCGTGCCCGGGCGTAGTTGCGCTCGACTTCGGGCGCCGTATAGCCTTTGGTCACAATGAGCGGCATGCCCAAGGCGACACGGAGCGAGAGCTCTTTCTGAATACGTTCTGGGGTATCAGGTAACCTCGGAAGCAAGTCCAGAGCTGTGGTGAAGGAGCTGATCGCTTCCCCATACGCTGACCGTTGAGCAGCCTGTTGTCCGACTCGCTGCAAGTATCCGATGGCCTTGCTCGTGTTCCCACTACGGGTGTAATGATGCGCCAACTCATTGCAGTAGTCGTCTAATCGGTCATGATAGAGTCCTTCCATTGCCTGTGCTGTGCGCTCGTGCAGTCCCTGACGCCGTTCGATCAGGACTGAGTTGTACGCGACCTCCTGCGTCAGTGCGTGCTTGAAGATATACTCGACTTCAGGGAAGGCGGGTTGTTCGTAAATAAACTCCTTGTCCTGTAAGTGCGACAACAAGTGATAGAGGTTCTCTTCAGTCTCCTCTGTAACTGACCTGAGCAGGCTGCAGGCGAACTGCTTGCCGATCACCGCCAGTGTCTGCAGTAATGCCTTCTCTTCTGGCGAAAGGCGATCAATACGGGCCGCGAGCACGCCTTGCACCGTGGCGGGAATGTGGAGATCCACCAGTCCAAGCGTCTGGCCCCCCTCACTCCCACGAACCAGTCCTCCTCGCTCTCCCAACTCCTGGACAATCTCTTCCATGAAAAAGGGATTGCCTTCGGTTTTCTCGAGAATGAGCCGTTTGAGGTCTTGCAGGGATGCTGCTTGCCGCGCTCCGACCTTTCCGTCCAACAACACTGAGAGGAACTCTTCGGCCCCGGCTCGTCCCAATGGATCTAACCGTACCTGCGTGTAGTACAGCTTGCTCCCCCACGCATGCTGATATTCAGACCGATAGTTGACCAACAGCAGGATTCTGGCCGTGGCGAGACTCTCGCTGAGCACCTGCAAAAACGCCTGCGTCTCACTGTCCAGCCAGTGTAAGTCTTCGAAGATCAGCATGAGCGGCTGAGTGAGACTCTCCCGTACCAATAACCGCTTGATGGCCTCGAACGTCCGCTGGCGGCGAATTTGGGGATCCATGTGGTGCACGGGGGCATTGGGTTCAGCTATTCCCAGTAAGAAGAGGAGATAGGGTAGCGTGTCTTCCAAGCTGCGCTCTAAAGCGAGGACTTTCCCCGTTGTCTTCTCCCACCGCGTGCGCTCGTCATCCTGTAGCGTGAACTGAAAGTAGTGCTTCAGCAACTCAATCAGTGGCAGGTAGGCATAGGCCTTACCGTGCGAAACCGAGAAGGTTTCTAAGACAAGACAGCTGTGCTGGTAACGCAACTTGAATTCGTGAAAGAGTCGCGATTTCCCTACCCCCGGCTCTCCTATCACGCCGACGGTTTGCCCCTGCCCGGTTCTCGTTTGTTCGAATGCTCTCGCGAGCTGCTCGATCTCCCGCTGCCGCCCGACAAACTGCGCTAAGCCCCACCGCACCGCCACCTGCAGCCGAGTTTTGAGCGGGCCGACTCCTGCCACTTCGTAGAGATTGAGTGGGTCAGTAACCCCTTTGACCTGCGTCTCGCCTAGTGCCCTAAATTCAAAGTACCCCTCCGTTAGCCGGTGCGTATGCTCACTCACGACAATGGAGCCCGGCATTGCGAGACTCTCCATCCGTGCCGCGATGTTCGTCGAATGCCCCACCGGCACATAATCAATATGCAAGTCATCGGTGCGGATCGAGCGCACGACGACTTCCCCGGTGTTGATCCCAACTCGTAGCGAGAGCGGCACGCCGCCCGCTTGCCGTAGCGTGGTGCCATAGCGCTTCAGTTCCTCTTGCATGCGCAGCGCCGCATAGAGCGCCCGCTGGGCATGATCTTCATGGGCAATGGGCGCGCCAAACAGCGCAAAGATGCTGTCACCCAGCGCTTGTGCTACATAACCTTCGTAGCGATGCACGGCCTCCATCATCAACTGCAGCGCCGGGTCAATGATCGCTCGCGCCTCTTCGGGATCGAGATCCTCAATGAGCGCGGTCGAGCCTTTCAGATCGGCAAACAGGGCGGTGATGGTCTTGCGCTCGCCATCCGGTGCGCCGCGTGCTGCCAGCGCTTCCCGCTCGGCTAAGATCCGCTCGGCTAAATGCTTCGGCGTGTAGCTCACCGGGCGCGGGTCATGCGTCTGGCGTCGTGCGTCGGGCCCCACTCTCCCCTGTGGTTCTGGATCGCTTTGTCCTCCCTCACCCATCCACACCAGCACTTTCCCGTCTTCATCCCGCGCCACCCGCTTGGCCTCGATCAAGTCCGCTTTCAGATCCTCAATATACTCATCGTCGATCGCAAAGCGGCGCTTCAGCACTCGATACGCGACCCGTCCCTCCCGTTCTAGGAGAGCGAGGACTTGAGCAAGAATCTCATCAAATGTCATCGTTTACCCTCTGACTATCGGATAATAAGGCGGGAGCTACCGCCTTACTTGTGCCCTATGCAATACGATTTCAACGAGCGCGCACGAATAAAAAATGAGCGCGCACGTTTCGCTCGTTTTTTCGCTCATTCGCTATTCTTCCGCCAGGTATAATACACGCCACGCCCGGCTCCCAGACGCTGAATTTTGCCACGCGTCACCAGACGATCAAGCACACGAGTAGCCTGATATGGCCCAATGCGACACAGATCAACGACATCTTTGCGGGTCACCCGCCCATGTCTGCGCGTGTATTGTAGCACCATCTGTTCCTGCTGGATCGGATCAAACCCCGCCTGGCGGACGTAATCAGCGCTCTGGCCCAGCGTGCGGTACACCCGTGCGCTCAACGTGTAGGTCCGTCCTTTTTTGATCCCATGCGCTTCGATCAGCCCCGACTCAACTAACCGCTCCAATACGAACCGCGCAGCAGCTTCGTCTTTCTGCATAGCCGTCGCTAACGTGGTCGCCTCCAGGCGCCGTTCTTTTCGCAACCGTGCCAGCACAATCAAAGCGTCCACAGGCATTTTTGCCCCTCGGCGCTCTTCCTCCTCGATGATCAGCCGCAAAAAGGGAATATCAGCTTCCGCACTACTCAGGCGCACCACAACGGTCGCCGTATCACTCTGGGAGTAATCAGGTTCTGGGCGTCCATAACGAAGCAATCCTTCATAAATCAGGTCTACTCCCCGCCCGGTGCGTTCAGCCAGCCCGATCCGTTTCATTGCATCCGCAAGCACAGGATTGCGCGGCTTGGGCTCCACCACCAGGAGATTGTCCAGCGTCACTCCCTCGACAAAACCGCCCGGATTGCTGATCGTCAGCCCTTCTGTTTCCCAGCGGACATGAACGGCTCCGAGCCGGGTGTAATCTCTGTGAGTGATGGCATTGATAAATGCCTCGCGGAAGGAACGCACGGCG
>CAZCWX010000740.1:0-4953 GCA_964502465.1 uncultured Enterobacteriaceae bacterium
CCTAACAAGGCAACGCCGGTACGGTCGAGGGCGAATCCAGGAATTTCCCCCAGGATCATCCCGAGATAGACGACGACAAAGATCACGAGCACTGTAGTGTCCACAGCTTTTGCTCAATACAAGGTTGCGGACCTTACAAAAGATTTCACTTGTGGGCAACTCGTCACGATTCTGGTAGCGATGCGACATGTCGCGTCGCTATGGTACCAAGGGACACACACAACTGAGAACCGCTGTAGGCTACCACTAAAATTTCATACCGATTCTCGATTCAATTGTGCCAATGCACGTTTGGGCTTCGACAGGGCTCAGCACGCATGGGTTCCGCCCAGCAATCCTTTCTTTCCCGTTCGTCCTGAGCAAGTCGAAGGGTGAACGCGGAGTTTTTCAACACCCTTTAAGACGCGCCAAGTGAGGCGGTCAGCGGCGGTAACATCTCCTTTACCCGACTCTCTCGCAGCCGTTCGAAGATGCGTTGGGTCGCCAGAGAACGGTTCATGGTATAAAAATGAATGCCCGATGCGCCGCCAGCCAGGAGTTCTTCACATTGTCGCCAGGCCCAGTCTACCCCGATCTCAAGGACGGCGTGAGGGTCATCGGCCACTGGCTCTAGCCGCGCATGCAACGCAGCAGGAATTGCGGCTCCGCACATCTGGGCGAAGCGCACAATCTGGCGGTAATTGGTAATGGGCATAATGCCCGGGATGATGCGCAGCGGAATACCGATTCGTCGTGCCCGCTCACAGAAATCAAAGTAGTCACGACTGTCGAAAAACAATTGGGTGGTGACAAAATCCGCCCCGCAATCCACTTTGGCTTTGAGGTGGTCCAGGTCACGCTGCTTATCAGGGCACTCGGGATGTGCCTCGGGATATCCGGCAACGCCAATGCAGAAGTCATCGATCGAGCGTGCCAAGGTGACCAGTTCGTACGCGTGAGAAAAGCCATCTGGTGCCGGCACAAAACTGTCCTGGCCGCGCGGCGGATCTCCACGTAGACACATCACATTCTCGATTCCCCGCATTCTTAGCTCTAGCAGCACTTCCTGGAGTTCAGCCTGACTATGACCTACACAGGTCAGGTGCGCCATAGCGACCATATCCAGTTCCGCCTGAAAACGGCACACCAGGTCAATGGTATTCTGGCGCGTTGAACCACCAGCTCCGTACGTCACCGAGATAAAACTGGGACCTAGCGGCTTGAGTTCCCGAGCCCGGATGAATAATTCTTCGGCATCTTCCTTGGTCTTGGGTGGGAAAAACTCAAAAGAAAAAGTCTGCGCTTGGGAACGAAACACATCACGAATCTTCATGTACTGCTATCCTCTCTGCCGTTTCTTTTTCTCCCTTATCGGCTAGACTTCTAGCATACTTCAGCAGCCTAACAATCGGCAAACGGCGAGTCAAAGCCTGGGCGACCCACTTGCCTTTACAATCTACAGTCTCCCAGTGTACCATCCGCCGGTTAAGGACTGCAGTGAAGGAGGGCTGTATGTATTCATTGAAAGATCAAGCCTGTATTGTCGGGGTTGGCGAAACGGCGTACACCCGAGGGTCAGGCAAGACTGATCTCGCACTCATGCTCGAAGCCTCGATGAAGGCGATCACCAACGCTGGGCTTACCCCACATGATATTGACGGCGTGATCCCGCCCCCACTCCCGCCTACCGCGGAACACTTTGCTGCCAATCTTGGGATCGAGGACCTGCGCTACGCGGTCACAGTCCACATGGGCGGCGCCAGCCCAGTGACCTCACTCCAGAGTGCCGCTATGGCGATTGCCTGTGGTGTGGCGAAAAATGTTCTGGTCCCACTCGGTTGGAACGGCTACTCAGCGATGCGCGTCCGGAATCTTGGCAGTGGTGAGGGTGGCGGAGGTGCGCCCGGCGCATTGGGCACGACGATCGGGGAATATTATCTGCCGTACGGCGCCTCGGTGCCAGTGCAGTGGTATGCGTGGATCGCCACCCGGCATCAACAGCTCTATGGCACTCCGCCCGAGGCCATGGGCGCTGTGGCCGTCGCCTCACGGAAACATGCCCAGTTGAACGAGAAGGCGTATATGCGCGGTCGTCCACTGACCATGGAGGACTATCTGAACGCGCGGTGGATCTCCTATCCGTTTCGCCTCTTCGACTGCTGTCTCGAAACCGACGGCGCGGCCGCAGTGGTCGTGACGTCCCCAGAACGCGCCAAGGATCTACAACATCCCCCGGTATACATTTCCGGTATCGCAGAGGGTCACCCCTACCCGGCTGACGACATCCCAGCCCGGCCAGACCCTTTTGTCATTGGACTGAGTTTTGCTGCACCGAAGGCCCTGCAAATGGCCGGTGTGACCCACAAAGATATCGACTTCGCCGAGATCTATGACTGTTTCACCTACGTCGTGCTGTTGCAAATCGAAGCGCTAGGGTTCTGTAAACGCGGCGAAGTGGGCGACTTCGTACAAGGTGGACGGCTCGAACTGGGTGGGGAGTTACCGCTGAACACCCACGGCGGTCTCCACTCTGAAGCGCATGTGTGGGGCATGAACCACGTCGTCGAAGCCACGCGCCAGTTACGCCATGAGGCAGGCGAACGACAGGTGCAGGATGCGCAAATTGGCTTGGTCACCGGCTGGGGCGACTTTGGCGACGGCAGTGTAGCGATTCTACGGAGGTAAACACCCCATGGCAGAAGTAAAGAATGGATACAAACGCCCGTTACCGCGTGGGCGCGGTATGGCCGGCGAATTCTATCAGTTCTGTAAACAGCATGAACTGCGGTTTCAGCGGTGCACGGACTGTGGCACCTGGCGCCATGTCCCGCGCGACATGTGCGCCAAATGTGGCTCGTTCAACTGGGAGTGGGCCAAGTCATCCGGCAGAGGCAAAGTCTTCTCCTGGACAACAGCGATGCAGCCGATGCTTCCCCAGTTCGCTGACCTCGTGCCGTATAGTCCAGTGGTCATCGAGATGGACGAAGGCGTGCGCCTGGTGAGCTGGCTTGTCGATGTGCCACCTGAAGCCCTGCGCCTCGATCTCCCAGTTGAGGTGGTTTTTGACGATGTGACACCAGCAGTGACATTGCCGAAGTTCCGTAAAGCGAAGTAGGCCACAGGCCAGAGGCTATAGGCTATAGGGTGGAGAAGAGGGCTCACAGGGGTAGGTTTTTAGCGAGTGAAAAGACCAGGCGTCATTCCCGCTTTCGCGGGAATCTAGGAAACTGGCTGACGGTCATGCTTGAGAAGCCTGGATGCCCGCCTGCGCGGGCATGACGGGCTAGCTGTATCTGAGCAGAGGGCAAACCCGTGAGAATTGCAAGTTGGACGAAAAACCTAGCCCTGAAAGGAAGAAGGAACGCCCTGAGGCCTGTAGCCTGTAGCCTCCAGCCTACCTTGGAGGTCACCCCATGAACGCTTTTCCAGGTTATACTCTCCCTTCCGAATTGGTGCTGTTACGCGATCAGGTGCGTCGTTTCATCCGCGAAGAAATTATCCCCCTTGAACAGCGCCTCGATCCCGATGCCGGCGAGATTCCTGAAGAGGATTATCATCGGCTGAAGGCAAAGACCAAAGCCGCTGGGCTTTGGTGTCTCGGTGCGCCAGAAGAATACGGAGGGGGCGGACTCAGCACCTTTGGCATGTGTGTCCTGTTGGAAGAAATGTCCCAGCACCGCATGGGTCTGTACAACGCAGGCTGTGGAACGTTTGGTCGCTACCCACCGCCGGTCATCTACGGTGGTAGCAAAGAACAAATCCAGCAATACGCCGTACCTACCCTGCGAGAAGGCCTTCATACGTTCTTTGCGATCACCGAACCCAGCGGAGGTTCGGACCCTGCGGGCGCCATTCAATGCCGGGGAGTGAGACAGGGCGACTACTGGGTGCTCAACGGCACAAAGATTTTTATCTCTCATGCGCACGAAGCCGAATGGGGTGTGGTATTCGTACGTACCGACCCCTCGAAAGGCAGAAAAGGGATTAGCTGCTTTATTATCGACAAAGGCACCCCAGGCTTTACCCCTCGCCCCATCCGCACGATTCGTACGGTGTCTATTCCTAACGAGGTGGCCTTTGAAGACTGCAAAATCCCGGCGGAGAATCTGATTGGTGAAGAAGGGGGTGGACTCGACCTGTGCCTCGATCTCCTAACGCGCCTGCGTTTTCCCTATTCTGCCGGCAACCTCGGGGTGGCGGTTGCAGCGCAGCGGTTGGCTATTGCGCATGCCAAGCAGCGGCAAACTTTCGGTGTCCCTCTCAGTCAACGCCAGGCGATTCAATGGATGCTTGCAGATGCTGAAGTCGAGTTGCGCGCTGCCCGCTGGCTCATTTGGGATGGTGCGTGGAAAGCGGACCGTGGTGAGGACGCCCGGCTTGAGGCGTCGATTGCCAAAGTCTACTCCAGTGAGGTGCTCGGGCGGGTAGTAGACAGCGCTGTACAAATCCACGGCGGCTATGGCGTGTCAAAAGAATTTCCCCTGGAACGCTGGTATCGTGAGGCACGCGTGCGTCGCATCGGCGAGGGGCCGTCCGAGGTGCATCGCATGGTCATTGCACGGGCGCTGTTTCGTTAAAGGCAAGCTTTCAGCGACCAGCATTCAGCGATCAGTCTATGCAAGAGCTGAGCACTGACCGCTGAGAGCGTGTCTAAAAAGTCGGTCTTCGTGCTTCGACAGGCTCAGCACGAACGGAAAAGCTTCAACGAATTCAATCCCTAACCCGTTCGCCCTGAGCTTGTCGAAGGGTGAACACGGGGTTTCTCAACACCCTCTCAACCTCTCCCTTGAGCAATTCTTGTGGTGCAGGCGTCCTCGCCTGCCTGGCTCGGTGCAGGCCAGAGGCCCGCACCACACTATGAGAACGGTCAACTGGGTTATACCTGCTGGCTTAGAGATTGCGTAATGCTGGCATCACTTCTGCGGCAAAGCGGGACATTGCAGTGAGTACCTTCTCATGCGGCACCAGGCCTCC
>CAZCWX010000741.1:0-17184 GCA_964502465.1 uncultured Enterobacteriaceae bacterium
GCGCGGATGCTTGTCGTTCGCCGAGCGCAGGAGCAGTGCGGCGGAATTGATCGCCCCACATGCAGCCACGACGATATCGGCGGAATAGGTTTCCTTGGCACCGTTGCGTTCGACCTGCACCTTCGTCACCTCGCGACCTGAGGCATTGGTGTCGAGCCGCGCAACGTAGGCATTGGTCATGATTTCCACGTTTGGGTGGCTCAACGCCGGCTCGACGCAGACCACATGCGCGTCCGCTTTGGCTTGGACTAAACATGGGAACCCATCACAGGTGCTGCAGCGGATACAGCGGCTCTGGTGAGGGATTTTTTCATTGAGCATGACCCCGAGCGGTGTGTGAAAAGGCCTCAGGCCGAAATGGGCAAAATCGTCACTGAGTTGCTGCATGCGCGGCTCGTGGCTGACCGGCGGGTGCGGATACGGTGCGCTGGCTGGCGGTTCAGTAGGATCCTCACCTCTCTGGCCGTGCACATGATAGAGCTGCTCGGCTTGAGTATAATACGGCTCCAGATCTTCATAAGAGATGGGCCACGTAGGGGAGACTCCGCCGCAGTGGTGTATCTCTCCGAAATCCTCTTTACGCAGCCGGAACAGGGCCGCGCCGAAAAACTTGGTGTTGCCTCCGACGTAGTAGTTGGTGTGCGGGTGCAACTCTTTGCCGTCCCGGTCTTGCCACACTTCCTTGGTCTGGTACTTGCCCTCGGCATTGACGGCGCGCGGACTCCAATTGTCCTTCTCGCGAGGGACATAGTCGCCACGTTCCAGCAGCAGAATGCGTTTACCGGATGGAGCAAGTTTATACGCAAGGGTACCACCACCTGCGCCAGTGCCGATGATGATAGCGTCGTAATGAGTAAAGTGAGACATGGGTTCCTCCCTGTGAGTAGTTAGTAGCCAGTCGTCAGTTCTTAGTAGGGCAGAGAAAGTGGTCACTCTGCAGGAGCATATGATCAGCGATCAGAGACTGACAACTGGCCACTGGGAACTGACAACTGTTTCCAGTTACAGTGAAAGATGCACAGCTTGTTGTTGTGGTGATGGAGTTTGGCACAAAACACCTGGTGAAAACCATGTTGCCTCAGGTAGATCTCAGCTGCCAGCAACATGCCGATCAATGGAGCGGTGAAGTAGATCCACCAGGCGGTCCAAATCTGTGCTGGAAAAGCGGAAGCAAAGGTGCGCGCTGGATTCATGCTCATGCCTGAATACGGCGCTTCCAAACTGATATAGATGGCCACCATGATGCCGGCAAAGAGTCCAGTCAAACGCGCGAGGCGTTGGGTGTTCGAGACCCGTAGGACCATGGACATCTGGATAAATGAGATCACCACCTCGGCAAGAAAGGCGATAGCAATTCCGCTCATGCCAGGCACTGTGACTGCATATTGGACGGACTGATGCGCAACACGTTCTTTAAGAACGTGTGTGGCAAGGAGGACGCCAACCACTCCTCCAATAAACTGAGCAACGACGTAGAAAAAAGCATCCCACGGTTTGACCTTGCCAAGCCGCAAGAACGTCAGCGTCACTGAGGGATTGAAATGAGCGCCTGAACGTTGACCCAAAGGAGAGTAGATGATGGCGACCGCGGTTAAGCCCATAGCGATACCAATCAAGACGCGACGGACGGCGGGGTTGGGGATGATTTGATTGACGAACGACGATGGATGTTCGAGAAGCACGACACACACGCAGGCCGACATCATGAACAGACCCAACTCAGCAGCCTCCATCAGATACTCAGGCCAGTGGTGTCGCAGCGAAATGAACAGTTGATCGCTCCAGTGTCTTGAACATTCTTCAGGCTTGAAACGAGTAGGAGGTTGAGAGATAAGAAAGTTTTCCACGTCACGTTCGATGCTGACGCAATTACCGAGGTTTCAGAAAAGGATGGAGAAAAATTCCCTTACCAAGGTTGTTCCGCTCTCTCTTCCCTCCCTGTTCCTTTTGAAAAGGAAAACAATCACAATAACCAGGTATCTGGTCTCTGTTTTACCGGTAGCAATGCGGGAAGAAAACTGCTTGTGTGCTGAGTAAGTGATGTGGGCTATATGTATGCGGCACAACTCTCGTACCCCCTGGGGTAGGTATAAGGAGGGCAACGACACGGCAGGACCGAGACCTGAGCTCGGGCGGATTGACGCCATCGCTCTCATCGTCGGTATCATCGTCGGGGCAGGGATCTTCCGGACGCCGTCTCTCGTTGCTGCCAATGTCGAGAACGAAACTGTCTTCCTCTGCGTCTGGTTGCTCGGCGGCGGCATATCGCTCATTGGTGCGCTCTGCTATGCGGAGCTCGCAACCACATACCCACACGTTGGTGGCGACTATCACTTCCTCGCACGCGCTTTTGGCCAAAATGTGGCTTTTCTGTTTGCCTGGGCGCGGATGATGGTCATTCAAACCGGCTCAATTGCGCTGCTGGCGTTCGTCTTTGGCGATTATGCTTCACTGTTATTTCCATTAGGCCAGGCTTCGTCCGTGCTCTATGCTGCTTTGATGGTTACCCTCTTGACCGGCCTGAACCTCCTGGGTTTACGGCACGGCAAACGGATGCAGAACCTGCTGACCGCAGCGGAAGTACTCGGCGTGCTTTTCGTGATTGGTGCTGGTCTCGCATTTGCCTCACCGGTTCCTACAGAATCTCTCGGTGATCAGTCCACGATGCACTCATCAGGTGCGATATCCCCAAATGCTGTAGGGCTGGCGCTGATTTTCGTGCTCTTAACCTACGGCGGGTGGAACGAGGCCGCCTACCTCTCAGTCGAGATCAAAGGCGCACGTCGCAGGTTTGTGTGGGTGTTAGTGTGGAGCCTTGGGATCGTGACCTGTCTATATGTCCTCGCCAATTGGGCATACGTGCGCGGGCTCGGACTCAGAAACATGGCGATGTCTGAGACTGTTGCCGCCGAGTTGCTGCAGCGGACGATGGGCGAGCGTGGAGCGCAGGTGATCAGCATTGTCATCATGCTTGCTGCTTTAACTTCTGCGAATGCTTCTATCATTACTGGTGCACGTTCTAACTACGCCTTGGGACAGGACTTCCCACTCTTCGCGGCGCTCGGACGCTGGCGTGGGCAGGCCAATACGCCGACCAATGCCTTGCTCGCGCAAGGAACGATCGCTCTTGCCCTGGTACTGCTTGGTTTCGCGACCCGGACTGGCTTTGAGACGATGGTCGAGTATACTGCGCCGGTCTTCTGGTTTTTCTTTTTGTTGACTGGAGTTTCACTTATTGTGCTTCGCTGGCGAGAGCCTGGGATTGATCGCCCGTTCCGGGTGCCCTTCTTTCCTCTGACGCCCCTCCTTTTTTGCGCAACCTCGGCGTATTTACTATACTCCAGCCTGGTCTACACTGGCATCGGCGCATTCGTGGGCGTTGCCGTGCTTTGCGTAGGCGGGCTATTATTGGTGCTCGCTCGCCGGTGACGCCCTATGCGAGAAATCGATGCTATTAAGGGAGAAACATCATGTTTGTTCAGCGACTGAACACTTTTTTGTTTGTCTGCCTTACCTCGGTCGGCACAGCCTATGCCTGGATGCAGGAGCAATCCGTAACAGTACAAGTTGACACGCAAACAAGTGCGCCAGAGGTGCCCTATGTGCCAACACCACAGGAAGTTGTAGATGAAATGCTACGCATTGCGCATGTGACACACAAGGATGTCCTCTACGACCTTGGTTCCGGCGACGGACGCATTGTCATCTCAGCCGCCCAGCAGTTCGGTGCGCGTGGGATCGGTGTGGACATTAACCCAAAACGTATCAGCGAGGCGCAGGAGAATGCCCTCCAGGCTGGTGTGACGGATCGAGTGCAGTTCCTGCAGCAGGACCTGTTCGAAACTGACCTCCGTGATGCAACGGTTGTGACCCTCTACCTGTTACCCAAAGTCAATCTCAGGCTCCGGCCTATCCTGTTGCGTGACTTGCAGCCGGGCACGCGGGTTGTCTCTCATGAGTTTCATATGGGGGACTGGCGAGCTGACCGCGAGGTGCAGCTCGCGGGTGGTTATAAGATCTACTTCTGGGTGATTCCCGCGCCGGTTGCTGGCACCTGGACCTGGAACCCAGCCGAGGCCAACGACGCGCAGCCGTACGAACTGCACCTCACTCAACACTTTCAGCAAGTCAATGGCGTCTTGAAGGCGAACGGCATAGAAATGCCGGTTGCCAATGTCAAACTGATCGGTGATCAATTGGACTTTCTTGCGCTGCAAGAAACTGCGATCCTCACCTTCAGCGGACGGGTAAACGACCATATGATTACTGGTCATGTCGAGATAGACGACGGGGAGGCGAAAAGCCGACAGCCCTGGGTCGCCTCGCGTCCCGTTTCTCAATGACCCCGCGGAGGCGTATTGAGCGGCGCCCGTTGGCTATTCTTTACGAGGATGAAGGGAAAAAAGCAGGAGGAGAGGGAGTAGCCCTGGCGGTTGCGGTCAGTTCCTGTTCCAATACGGTCCGTAAAGCCTGTCGCGCCCGGTGCAGCCGGATCTTGACCGCGTTTGCCGTAATCCCCAGGGCACTTGCGACCTCTTCGCTATCCAGCTCTTCGATGTCGCGGAGCAGGAGAATTGTCCGATAGGTGTCCGGGAGGCGGGCGATGCACTGCCGTACAAGCGCACGGGTTTCTTGACGTTGCAGCAGGATCTCACTCGGGGTCTCCCAGCCTGCTGGCGCATTGATCCACTCGCCCTGTTCATCAAAACGGGGGAGGAGGTCTTCAATTGACTCTTCTGGCCTTCTGCGACGGCTGCGGAGTTTCATCAACGCAGTGTTGACCACGATGCGGTGAAGCCAGGTGGAAAGCTTCGCCGTGCCGGTAAACTGATCAATCGCTCTGAATGCAGACAAGAAAGCTTCCTGCACCGCATCGTGCGCATCTGGATCAGTTTTGAGCATCCGTCGTGCGGTTGCCAACATACGGCCGCCATACTGCCGTACCAGTGTCTCAAATGCTGCCTGTTCCCCATTGCGCAGCCCTGCGAGCAGTTGGGCTTCTTGACCGTACTCCTGAGGGTGCGCTCCCACGGTTTCTGCCTCGCCTGCAGTGTGTGCCCGCAGCATCTCAGTGAGAAACCCTGAACAGCCGATCAACACGGTCCCCCTTCGCGTCAGACTACGCAGCTCTTCGATCCCTGCGGCATCGACAAACCGTACGCCAGAGAGATCAAGGAGCAGGGTAGGATGAGCGGCGAAACTCGCCTCACATGCCGTCTTGAGTTCCCCGACGGTCTGTTGGGTGATCGACCCTTCGACCTGGTATCGGGCAACCGTACTCTTTTCTTGAATTCGTGTGATTCGCATCATGACCTCTACCTGAGCAAGGGGGATGCCAGGTTCAAGGCTGATCTGCCGGTGTCGCCCTTGCGGTCGTTCAAGAATGGGGAGGATTTGATTTATCAGATCTTTTTGTGGACCTGACAGTTGGCGCCTTTGCTGATGCAAGACAAACTCGTACCTGACAACAGCATAACACTCGCAGAGGCAGAGGGGGGAGCCGTGATATTTCGCGAATCTACGAAAATTCCTCGCCGCTCCGCTGAATGCCGAGTTTTTTGATGCGACTGCGGAGGGTGCTCGGGTGCAGGTGCAAAATCTGCGCTGCGCCTTGCGGTCCGTCGATCCGCCATTTGGTCTGCTTAAGGATGGAGACAATATGATTGCGCTCGGCTTGTTCCAAGGAGAGTGGGGTGGCAGGGGTTTCAGGAATCTTGCTCTGTCGGTTACCGTTAGTGGGGACCACGGCGGACGTTGCTGGGAGCACCTCAGCCCCGACGACGAACTCAGGTCCGGGGCAGAGGATGACTGCGCGTTCGATCACGTTCTCCAGTTCACGGACATTTCCTGGCCAGGCATAAGCGACGAACCGTTGCAGCGTTTCTTTGGGCACGCGCGAGAGCTGGCGGCCAATTTTTGCGGTATAACGAGCGACGAAGTAGTGCACGAGAAGCGGAATATCTTCCGGGCGCTCGCGCAGAGGCGGCAAATGGACGGGGAAGACATTCAGCCGGTAGTAAAGGTCTTGGCGGAATTTGCCATCGGCGATCGCTTTCGTCAGGTCACGGTTCGTCGCCGCAATCACGCGCACGTCAACTTTGATGGTTTTGTTGCCCCCCACCCGTTCGAACTCGTGCTCCTGCAGGACACGCAACAGCTTCACCTGTACTTCGAGCGGCATCTCGCCAATCTCGTCAAGGAAGATGGTCCCACCGTGGGCGAGTTCGAACCGGCCGAGGCGTTTATCGGCTGCACCGGTAAATGCTCCTTTTTCGTGCCCAAACAATTCGCTCTCGATGAGGCCGGTTGGCAAAGCAGCGCAGTTGACTTTGATGAGCGGTCGATCTTTGCGCTGACTATTCGAGTGCACGGCACGGGCAACCAGTTCCTTTCCGGTTCCCGTCTCACCGAGGATTAACACCGAGGAGTCTGTACTTGCTACCAGCCGGACCTTTTCGAGCGCCTCCCTGAAGGTGCGACTCTGCCCGACAATTTCGTCGAAATTGTGGACGGAACGAATCTCTTCTTGCAGGTAGGCATTCTGCAGATGCAGGTGGCGGAGCGTTTCCTCTGTGCGCGTGCGCTGGTTGATATCTCGGACAATGAGCGTGTAGAGCGTGCGGCCAGCCACCTCGACGTGGGAGATGGTTGCCTCGATCGGAAATTCCTGGCCATCGGTTCTTCGTGCGATCAGACCTCCTGGAGCCCAGACGTACGGCGAGGTGTGATCGCCACGGGCAAAGGCCGAGAGCGCAGTCTCAAGTGCCTGCCTGAACCCTGGGGTGAGGAAGCGGGCGAACGACTGCCCGATCGCTTGGGCGGCAGAGCAGCCAAAGATTTTTTCTGCGGCATCGTTGAAGAGCTCAACCCGATGCGCGTCGTCAAAGGTCACAATGCCATCCATCGCTGAGTCCAGGATGCACGCTAACCGCTCCTCGCTGAGGCGGAGGGCTTCTTCGGCTCGCTTGCGGTCAGTGATGTCAACGTGCATCGAACGCGAGGCCTCAACGCGGCCTTGCGCATCAAAGATCGGGCGTACCGAAGCGCGGGTCCATAACTCAGTACCATCGGCGCGTCGCCATTCGAGTTCCTCATTGAGAATCTCCAGGCCAGCGAGGAAACGTTTGAAGATCTTTTCGGCCTTTGGCCTCCCATTCGGCGTGTCGGCCAACAGCTCAAAGGCGACGCGTCCGAGCAGTTGGTCGAGCGGATAACCGAAGAGTTCGGCTGCCTGGCGGTTTGCTTGACGGATGCGTGTATCGGTGCCGACCGAAAAGTAGGCGACCGGGGCTTCATCATAGAGATCCCGGTATCGCCGTTCGCTCTCACGGAGTGCCTGTTCAACTCGCAGGCGTTCGCTCTCAGCCCGAGCTCTGGCGGCAAAAATGCGTAAGATGGCGATGCCACGGGGGCCGTCGAGCATCGGCTTGTCGTCCATGATCGCGAGGTGACCGACACATATCCCGTCTGAGTCCAGCAGCGGCACGCCGCAGTAGCTCTCAGCTCCCCAGGTGACGAGCCCTTTATCTTCTGGGAACAAGGTCTGCAGATGCGCAGGGTAATGGGAGATCTGACCGTTCAGTACAGCCTCGCACGGAGTGCCGACGAGAGGGATTTCAAAGTTTGGAAGAAAATTTCCCTGCCCCCAAACAGCGAGGGTGCGGAAGCGTTTTTTATCTTCGCTGAACTCAGATACAAAAGCATACTGCACGTCGAGCGCGGCAGCCAGGTGTTGCACGAGCGAAGAAAAAAATCGGTCTCCGGTTTCGGCCTCGACACCTTCGACAATGGCACGGAGGGCGGCCTCTTCTGTGAGCGGGGGCTGCTCCATGTTCCTTTTCTCCAGGCTTGGATTCCCCTACCAGCCTTGTCGCTGCCATATATCACTTCTCTGGTTGGCAACAAAGCGGGATAACTGACGCCGAGAAAAGAAGAGGGGAGGGACGGTGACACTGCTGTGGAGGGAGGGCATCAAAGGATTGGTGACGTTCATTGCCGGACCTCAGGCGACCGGATTGTATTTGCTGGCTTCGTCGTAAGGAGCAAGCTGACGCTGGGCATTAAAAGGGATGGGCCCCCGCCTCACGAGGTGAAACCCCGAACGTCATCACCTCCTCTGCCAACGGTGAGAGCGTAATCGGCATGGTGTTCTTAGGGGTTAATACACAAGACGCTGGAGGAGTGCCTGTATCTCTCCACTTCGGTCTGGCTGCGGTCGGTGTACCCATTCCATTGCGCCTCGACGAATGAGTTCTGGCCAAATCGCTTCAGGTGCTTTTTCGAAAAGGGTTTCGGCATCGGCGGGTACAATGTGCCAATCCCCCCTCGATACTTCGTGATCGAGTTGTCCGGGGGCCCAACCAGCGTAGCCGGCGTAGGCACGGAATCGGACTTTTGTATGAGGGGTGTCCATCATCTTCCGCAAGACTGAGCGCCGTGCGCTGGCATAGACATCCCCAAATACTGGCAAAGATCCCTCTGGCATTTGTTGGGTGCGGACGAGAAGAAGCATTTGGCTTCTGTCAACTGGACCGCCGATGTACACGAAATCTGCCCTTTTCTCTAACCCTTTAATCTCTGGTAACACGGCAGAGAGCTGCACATCGGTCGGACGATTAATGACAACCCCCATCGCACCTTCCTCATTATAATCAATCAATAAGACGACAGCTTCCGAAAAATTGGCGTCGAGCAGGCTCTTCGCGGCAACCAGAAACTTGCCCTTGGCCAAGTCTGCTCTAGATTGTGAAGAGTCCTGTAGAGGGAGAAATGCGGGTGAGCGGAAAAGGGGGAACGTGGAGTGCTGAGCGGAGACTGTGGTTCCGCCGAGGAAAAGGAGAGCAAGCAAGATAATGGGGGTCATGCCAGAAATGGGTGCTCTCTTGCTGCGCATGTGTGTGCTTGCCTTTCGGTGCAAATGTTGCGTTCCCATTGTTCTCGCCGTATCGGCTCGGCACTTATCGCACAATCTGCCATTCGTTTTCTGCTCGGCTCCCTTGACACCTTACTGCTCCCCAGTTGAGAAAACTACTACGGAGGCCCTTTTGAGAAAAAGCAGGATGACACTTGCAGTGGCAGGAGCCCGCTCGGCGACATCAAGTATTGCGGTACGCTGTCGGCATGGTTCCCCCCTGTTGACCCCGAACAATTCTGGGCTTACCTAAACAACAAACAAACGGTTCCGTCGAATGGGGCCCGGACCAATAGGGAGGGAGTTCGAATGCGCCGATTTCTCACAGAGAAACAGAGGTAAGCTGCCCGTGCGTATCCTCCAGGTGATTCACGCTTTCCCTCCTTATAGCGAAGCTGGATCTGAGAACTATACATACGCACTTTCACAGGCACTGCGCCGCCTCGGTCATGAAGTCGCCGTATTCCACCGTGTGGCTGATCCGACCCAAGCTGAGTATACATTGACCGAAGGTGAGCTCGACAGTCTTCCGGTTTACCGCCTCAACAACACGTTTCGTTTCTGCGACCGTTTTGAGAAAACATATCGGAACGTGGACATTGATGCGCGTTTTGGGGACATACTGGACCGCTTTGCCCCCCATGTGGTCCATTTTCACCACCTCACTGGTCTGTCTACCGCTTGTGTGTTTGAGGCAGAGCGGCGAGGACTGCCGGTCGTGATGACGTTGCATGACTACTGGCTGATTTGCCAACGTGGGCAGTTTTTGCAGCGGGATATCACTCTATGTGAGGGACAAGAAGATGCCGAGTGTGTGCGTTGCTGGGCGCATCAGCTCAGCATCGCTGGAGGTGGCGTCACGGCTGCCGCGATTGATCGCAAAATTATGCCGTCGCCGCCCTATTTCCAGAGTGGCTTCGTCGCCATGCTGCGACGGCTGCGCAGCCGCTGGTATCATTCCTTTTTCCGCCGGCAAGAGAGCGCACTGGCGGAAGTTCGGGCACGCATGGACCATGTACGAGCCGTCTGTCAAGCCGTCAACCTTTTTCTGAGCCCTTCGCACTTTCTGCGGAAAAAATTCCTTGATTTTGGTATTCCATCAGACAAGATACTCTTTTCCCCCAATGGCTATGAGACCTCTGCCTTTTCTGCTCGCGCCCGGGCGGTCTCTGACTGTCACTCCCCGGTCCGCTTTGCTTATATTGGGACCATTATCCCGCCCAAGGGGGTGCATATTCTCATTCAAGCGTTTCGCGCGGTGCCTGCCACGACAGCACAACTCACTCTCTATGGGGGGGAGGTTCCGTATGAGGGCTTTCCTGGGTATGGTCAGATACTACGCGAACTTGCCGCCGGTTGCTCACATATTTCCTTTGCCGGTTCCTATCGCCCGGCGAAGGTCGGGAATATTCTCCGGGAGGTCGATGTGCTCGTCGTCCCTTCCATTTGGTATGAGAATGCCCCTTTGACGATCCAGGAGGCTTTTCTGGCTAAGATTCCGGTGATTGCGACCAATCTCGGCGGTATGGCTGAAATAATCAGGGATCAGGTGAATGGCTTGCTCTTTCGCCCACGCGATGTACAGGATCTTCGTGAAAAGATTTTATTGCTCCTGCGACAACCTGAACTCATCCCCCTGTTCGGCAATGCCCATCCTCCGGTAAAAACAATTGTGGCTGACGCAGCAGACATGGTTGAACGGTACGAGGAATTGCAGCGGCGACACTAAGGGGAGACAGATGGATCGACCAGTCAGTGTGAGTGTGTGCATGCCTACATATAATGGAGAGGAGTTTGTCGTGGAGGCGGTGGCGAGTGTGTTGGCACAAAGCTTCTCGGATTTTGACTTGCTTGTGGTTGATGACGGCTCACATGATGCGACAGTGGATCTCGTCCGCTCTTTTGCTGACCCAAGAATTCGGATTTTCCAGAACACTGAGAGGCTTGGTATTCCACGCAACTGGAACCGCTGCCTCGCTTTGGCGCAAAGGGAATTGTTCTGTTTATTCCATCAGGACGATGTGATGCTGCCAGATAATCTGGAGCGCAAGGTCCAGGTGCTCGCTTCTGATTCCATGGTGAGCTTTGTCCACTCGGGAGCAGAACTGGTAGTGGAAGATTCAGCCCCCTCCGCACCATCTGAGTGGATGGAAAAAGTTACTACCGACTTCATTGTCGAGGGAGATGCCTATTTCCGTAAGCTCCTGTTCCAGGGGAATCTTATATGTGCCCCAACAGTCGTTGCTCGTCGGTCATTGCTCCTGGCTGTGGGAGGATTTGACGAGGAACTCGGTTTTGCTTGTGATTACGAGATGTGGATGAAGATGTGTATAGAGCATCGTGTGGCTTTTTTGAACCAGCCCCTTGTTTGTTATCGCTGGCATGGTAAGAACGCATCGCATGTGTACCGTTTTGAGCGGGGGGTAAGAGAACTGGAGACAGCAAGTAATCGAGCGCTACAGTACTATCTGCAAAAAACGAGGAGACATGAGGAAGGAGAAGTTCTCTCTGAGGCAGTGACAGCACTAGCCCAACTCAGGCGGTGGGAGGCCGAACTTGCTCAAGGCAAGGCGTGGTTAGAGGAGCAGCGGGTCAACTGGCAGCGGATGGCAGAAGAACGTGAGCGGATCATTCAAGAGCAGCGGACGTGGATTGGGGAACTAGAAAAAGGCAAGGCATGGTTAGAGGAACAGCGGGTCAACTGGCAACGAATGGCGGAGGAGCAGGAGCGCGTTCTTCAGGAGCAAAAAGATTGGATCAGAGAGTTGGAAAAAAATAAAGCCTGGCTGGAGGAGCAGCGGGCCAACTGGCAACGAACGGCAGAAGTGCATGAAGGCATGGTGCGAGAGCAATTGACAAAAATGAGAGAGCTGGCAAAAACGGTTCGGGAGCAGCAAGCCTGGATTCAGATGTTGGAAAAAAGCAAGCTCTGGTTGGAAGAACAATGGCGCTCCTGGCAGGAGAGTACCTGGAGCCGCTTAGGGGTACGCTTAGGGGTCTTAAAACCATCGGCTCTGCAGGAGCCTGGGTCAACTGGCTGTGCGCTACCTCCTAACGAAGAGGAGACTAAAAGGTGATTGATCCGGCTCTCCCCGACTACTCCAATACTCCGGCCTCACCACGACGGCCCCAGTTTGGTTATAGACCTGCCAATCCAGCTGCCTCGCCATGGGTGACGATTGTCACGCCTTTCTATAATACGGGACCCATTTTTCATGAGACTGTTCGTTCTATCCTGCGGCAATCGATGCAACAGTGGGAGTGGTTGATCATTAATGATGGTTCCACAGAGCCCTCCTCCCTTGCTATGCTCGATAATTATCGGCATAGCGACCCGCGAATTCGCATCATTGATCTCGACACGAACCGTGGTCCAAGCGCTGCACGCAACCGTGGATTTCGCGAGGCCCGTGCGTCCTATATTGCCCAACTGGATAGCGATAATTTGTTAGAACCGACAGCAATAGAAAAATGGCTCTGGTTCCTTGAGTCGTACCCGGAGTTTGCCTTTGTCAAAGGATACTCTGTGGGCTTTGGTGCGCAGGAATATTTATGGCAAAAAGGGTTTCATAACGGAAGTGTGTTTTTAGAGCACAATCTCGTCGATATAACCAGCCTGATTCGTAAGGCCGTTCATGCCACAGTCGGGGGATATGACGAGACGATCCGCCAGGGACTAGAAGATTGGGACTTTTGGCTACGCTGTGCCGATCATGGATATTGGGGAGGGACTCTTCCGGAATATCTTGACTGGTATCGACGCCGGGTAACGCACAGTGATCGTTGGGCAACCTGGGATAATGCCGAACGGCAAAAGACTTTCGCTGCGCAATTACGCCAGAAGTATCCCAATTTATGGAAAGGGAAGTTTCCCCAGATCGAAATCCGCCCACAGCAGCCTTTAGAGCTTGTCCCTCACGCCCTCCCGTGGGAGAACCGCCTCTGCAAGGATAAACAGCGGCTCCTTTTACTCGTGCCCTGGCTGACTTTTGGAGGAGCAGATAAATTTAATCTCGATCTGCTAGATCAGTTGACCCGACGGGGTTGGGAGGTCAGTATTGTAGCGACCTTGCAAGGAAACTCGACCTGGCTTCCACGGTTTGCTTGCTACACTCCAGACCTCTTCATCCTGTCTCATTTTCTCCGGTTGGTAGACTATCCTCGCTTTCTCTACTACCTGATCCAGTCTCGACACATAGACGCAGTAATGGTTACTAATAGTGAACTCGGCTACCTCTTGCTTCCCTATCTGCGTGCACGTTGTCAGGACGTCGCGTTTCTCGATTATTGTCATATGGAGGAGGAATACTGGAAAAGTGGTGGCTACCCACGTATGGCAGTCGAATACCAGGGGTTATTAGACGTAAACATTGTCTCCTCTGTACACTTAAAAGAATGGATGGTGCGGCGCGGAGCTGAGTCCGATCGTATTCAGATCAGTTCCACTAATATTGATCCTGAGCTTTGGCGTCCCGATTCGCAGCGTAGGACTACGATAAGGCGCGAGCTTGGAGTGAGTGATACCGTTCCTGTGATACTGTATGTAGGTCGTATCTGCCCGCAGAAACAGCCCCGCATCTTTGCTGAAACCATGGTGCGACTGCATCAACGGAAGGCACAGTTTATTGCGGTCGTTGCCGGCGATGGACCAGACCTCGACTGGCTGCGTTCAACCATAAAAAAGCAGGGGATAAACGAACAGGTGTACGTGCTTGGGGCAGTCTCGAATCAGCGCATCTGGGAGCTGATGACAGCCGCTGATATCTTCTTTTTACCTTCACAATGGGAGGGAATTGCGCTGTCGATTTACGAAGCAATGGCCTGCGAACTGGCGGTCGTTAGTGCTGACGTTGGAGGCCAACGGGAGCTTGTGACCACAGAATGTGGGGTACTCATTTCACCTAGTAACAAAGCAGCAGCAGAAGCAGCTCAGTACACAACAGTGCTGGCGGAACTTCTCCAAGAACCCCAACGGCGGCAAGCGATGGGGCAGGCTGGACGGAAGCGCATTGAAGCGTATTTTCGTCTCGAGCAGATGGGAAAGCAGATGGCCTCGCTGCTGCAAGAAAGCATACGGCGACATAGCGTGCAGCCTCGCCCTGTTCCGAGTTTAGGGCTAGGACGGGTCTGTGCTGTGCAAGCGATCGAGTATATGCGGCTCTCTGCAGTGGCTGATTGGCTCTGGTTGGAACGAGAACAACAAAGCCTTCCAGTCGGCCACCCCCTGTACGGGTCCAGCACAACCCCGGCCCGCTGGCGCCCTTTCGTGTACTTTGCTATCCGGCGTTGGCTGCTACCCTATTACCGTGCCGCGCTGCAGCGAGATATAAAGTGGCTTTCACCTTTGAAGAATAGACTCAAACGTGCGTTGCTTCCAGGAGGAGTCGCGTGAAAGATCTCCGGGATGAATACATAGGCAGAGTGGTGCGGGGCAAATCTTTCGCCGACGTGGGGGGACTGTGGGGGACGGTCAATGAAAAGATCTCGGTCGCTCATGCGTACGGGGCTAGTGCGCTCACCATGCTCGATATTACCCCACTTGAGCATGAATTATGGCACCTATTTGAGGAGCGCAGACGCACCCTGCACCTCCTTGAAGTGCAGTGCGTCAGTGGCGATGTCGTCATGTTAGCCGAAACAGATTCCTGTCCCCAATTCGACGTTGTGCACTGCTCGGGGATACTTTACCACATGCCGGACCCCATACGGTTTCTGGTAGCGTTGCGCAAAATCACTCGCGAATTCTTGGTCTTGACCTCTGTCGTTACGGCTTCGCAGTTGAAGAACCAGCATGGAGAGTTACGCATCCCTCAGGCTGCCGTTCTCTTTGTTCCAGCTTTACAAGGACAGGAGCGTGCGACTCTTCAGGCTTATTGGCAACAGTTTGTGGGTGATAATGCCATTGGGTTGACTCAGGCGGTACCAACTTGGCGACCCGATGATTATGCTCCCTGGTGGTGGCTTCCAACAGTTGATGCTTTGCGGGCAATGTGTAGAGCTGCAGGTTTTGATCCTCAAGAGGGAGATTACTTCTGGAATAATAATGCATACGTTCAGCTTCTTTCTGTACGGGAGTAGAGGGCAGATGAGTTTCATATTGAGGAAAGAAAGAGGGAAGGGGAGGTGCTGAGCACTGCCGCTGGGCGGAGCCAACTCCGTTGGGTGATGAATCTCGCTTTGCTCAGCTTGTGTCTTATCGCTTTTCTGTCCCTTTTGTCTTTCAAGACGCCTGGGAAAGACACTCAGGGGGGAGGGGTTGCCAGTTCTGATCCTTTAAAACGTTATGCCGGGTTTGCTGTGTTTGGACCGTACTGGCCGATGGAAAGAGCGTTTACCTCTGAGGCTGAGAGGGTAGCGTATCTGGAGGAGCAGGGGTATCTCATAGCGCAACATACCTCACGCCTTTCTGGGAATCTGGTTCGTGTCCCCATATCGGTATGGGAGGTGCTTGGGCAGATTGCAACAGTTGCTCCTAACGGTTCTGCAATCCCTGTGTATCAACTCGGAGATAAGGCAGCTAGTGCTGCACTAGAGAAGGTCTGGATTGCTCTGCGTGAGAGCCTCACAGCGTTGGAGGCTGGACGGGATGCAGCGGGGAATCCCTTACGTTGGCATGCATGGGACGCGTTTTTTTCAGGGATCCAAAAATACAACCGCGAACTCACCACCCATCCGGCCCGGCAGCTTCAACCTGTCTTTGTTGACCTTCTCCTGACCGAATTGACCCCGGCCCTGCTTATTGAGGCGCCGGTTACAGTTATGGACCGTGCATCGAGACAAGGGTTATGGGACGCCTATAGACAGCTACACCTGAAGTTTATTCGGAAACTGATTCAACGTTATGGCCACGGATATGCCACTGCAGATATCCGCGCTCAGATCCCCGTTGCAGTCGCCATCGAGATGTTCAATGAGCCAGATTATAACTGGTTGCCAGACGAGGCAAAAATTGAAAAGGCGCTGAACCCTGATGCTTACCCCTGCGACAAATACATCACCCAATTACATTTGTCGCAGATTCCGGAACATGATCTTCCGGCGAAGGGTTGTGTGAAGCGTTCATTTTCTTATGAAGAACAGGACTTCGGGCAACCTGCCGTGCATACGGCTTTGCGTGATTTTCGCTGGGGGAGCAAATTTGACAAGTACGGATCAACATTTGCTGATCTGCATGAACATATCTCCTTTGCTGCTAAAGATGAGATCCATCGTGGGGGGGCGCAGATGGTGGTCGTGTCATCCGCGGTGACTCATGTCAACATTGATTGGTTTGTGCGGATGTTCCGGGCCAATCCGAACACGTTCCGGTACGTCGATAAGATCGCAATCCATCCTTACCACTGGCCACGGCATGACATCCACGATATGCGATTTGTCGGTCCACCGCTAGAGAAGGACTGGATGTTGGTCTCCCCGCGGGAGTTTGCGCGCGATTACTTTAAACGGTTCGATTTTATTCGGCAATTGGCGGCGCTAGTGGCCGAGCCTGACCAGGAAAAAAGCTACGGACTTGCTGGTAAATCGCTATGGATTACAGAATTTGGTCTTCCGACGAAAAAACTGGGCAAAGCGAACGCTGCTTTGCGTGACCATCCGAGGCTTTTTATCTATGACCGGGCGACCCCGATTCCAGAAGGCATCCGGGCGATGGTGTGGGAGGATCTCTGGAATGCCTTTTTGGATCAAGTTTCTGCCGATTTCCTTCGCCAGAACCATGTTGAGACTTTGTTACTCTTTACCTTGAGGGAGACTGCTATGGAACACACTCACGACGACAGCCACAGCAACCTTGCTTTATACCGAGCAGACTGGTCTCCTCGTTTGGCACCAGAGGTGCTTTCCCGACTGACAGAGCTTTTCCGACGCTTCAGAGATTCCAGCGCTTCAGAGAAGAGATAGGCTGAAAAATGAATCAGGGACCAGTAATACTCTTTTACTCAAAATTCTCCTGTCTTAATGCCATGAGTCTCGTAACAATAGAGTCGAGTCTCGTAAATGGATCGTCACTGACGGATCGAGTATGCTGAGTCATGCGCTTCTCCGACAGCTGAAAAAATGTCCTGTCGTTAAAGACCATATCTTATCTCTCTTGAAGACGGTCTATGCGGCTCTTGTTGATTATCCTGTGAATCCACAACCTGCAGGATACGTCTATCCGTTATTTGTCGATTATCCTGTGAATCCACAACCCCGTTATGGACATGGAAGACCTCCTCACCCCAAACTGTATGAGATCATTAACAGGAATAGAGGGACCTACAAAGAGACTTTAG
>CAZCWX010000742.1:0-3025 GCA_964502465.1 uncultured Enterobacteriaceae bacterium
TCGTTTCATCCACACCTGGAACACGCATTTTGCTCATCCTTTTGAGTGGACCTATACCGGCAAGCCGCTGGCTGTCGCCCCCCAGCACTACGAGTTACTTGCCGCCTGACCTGCTAACGCATTTATGAGACACGGTACTAGAAGGTTACCGCATCTCAATTCCATTGCAAGCGCAGGAATGCATTCATGCGGCTCGTGCAAGTTTGCGGGTCCTGAAAGTGATGCCGCCTCGCATTGCCTACCCCAGCTACGCAGCAGTGTGGCGGGCTGTTTTGGGCAATGTCGATTATGCGGGGTTTCTGTATGGAAAAACCGGCAAAGGGAAGAGTGAATGGGCCGCATTGCAACAGCAGCATTACGGCGCAGAGATGGATCGCTTGCATTTGCCAGGGAACTTTTCCTCAACAGGCAATAATTTGGAAGCTCTTGCTTTCCTGGTGAAAGATGCACTGTATGTCATAGATGATTTTTGCCCAACTGGTTCCTCAGCAGACGGGCAACGCTACCACAAAGAAGCCGATCGCATCATTCGTGCCCAGGGGAATCGTTCCGGTCGCGGGCGCTCAAGGAGTGATGGGACCCCTCGTCCAGCAAAACCTCCCCGTGGGCTCGTGTTAGGCACCGGCGAGGAGGTGCCGAAAGGGCAAAGTCTGCGGTCAAGAATGTGGACGCTGGAAATCCTCGAAGGGAATATGAATTGGAGTTTGCTGACTAAGTGCCAGCGTGACGCTGCAGCCGGTCAGTATGCGCAAGCTATGGCGGCGTATGTGCACTGGCTGGCCCCTCGCTACGAGGGGATCAGAGCAGGATTGAAAGAGGAAATGCAGATACTACGCACTCAAGCTCTCCAAGGAGCACACCGGCGGACCCCTGAGATCGTGGCGCATCTCGCTGTCGGGTTCCGGTATTTCCTCCAATTCGCCCTGGATGTTGGCGCTATCTCCCAAACCGAAAAAGATGAACTGTGGCAGGCTGCTTGGAGTGCACTCGGTGAAGCAGCTCAAGCACAAGCTCGCTTCTTGGGTGAGAGCGATCCAACGGGACGGTTCATTGAGCTATTGGTCTCTGCCGTTTCCAGTGGTGATGCACATATCGCCGGTATCGATGGCGACACGCCACCCCATCCCAGCACGTGGGGATGGCGGGAGGCGACTGTCGGCACGGGTGACCATGAACGGAGAGAGTGGCGCCCGCAAGGGAAACGTATCGGCTGGGTTGATAAGGATGCCCTCTATCTCGATCCCGACGCTTCTTTTGCAACAGCGCAAGCACTCGCAAACCGACAGGGGGATGCTTTGCCAGTCTCCCCGCAAACTCTCCGAGCACGGCTTAAGGAAGACGGTCACCTAGCGAGTTGGGACGTCAAGCGACAGCGAAACACCGTACGTCGGGTGGTTGAAGGGAGAGAAATGGCAGTCCTCCACCTCACCGCAAAAACTTTTACGCAGACTGGATGTCATCCTTCTCCAAAACCGTCCGAACCGTCCAGTGAAGAGGGAATATTCAAAGAAGAGGTATACCCAACAGAAAAACCGGCCAGTATCAACCAAAACCGTCCGGATCAACAAGACAACCGTCCAAATGAGACACAAGGAGAATCAGTAGTTTGCACAACAACTGGACGGAATGGACGGTGTGTCAGTAAGGAGGAAGGAGACTCCCACACTATTCCCAGCCGCGAGCTGGAGAGTAGGGAAGAGACTGGACGCTATGTCCAGAACGGCGACCGTCCAGTCGGGGATGGAAACTGTCCAGCATCTGTTGTGGGTGCGTATGGATTCAACAGAGAGACCAGGCAACAAGAAGATATCGACGTGGAGATTTCTTTTGAGGAGGAGCAGTGACGACGCTTGGACTTCTCGTTGAATTACGTCGGCAGGGAGTTAGGTTCATTATTGATGGTGACAGGCTACGGGTGATTGCACCAGCAGGTGTCAAACTATCTGACACGATCCGGAATGCAATCCACCGCCACAAGATTGAGATCCTGCACCGTCTGCGCTCTGGTGGGATCAGAGCAGAGGATATGTGCGCCATCTTCCTTGACGCCGAGGTGATCGAGACAGACGTTGAGCTAGGAATCTGCGCGCGGTGCGGCGGGCAACAGTGGTGGGTCAGTCGGTGTGGTATGAAAGTCTGCGGATACTGCTTCCCACCAGTAACACCTAGAGTCGTGGTAGCATGGCTCGCAGCGGTGAGAACCGAGAGGGCAGTATAGAACAGTCCGAATTCGTTATGGATGAATGAGAATTTCGCAGAACAACCATGACACGTCAGGAACAGATTGTTTTTCTCTATCGCCAAGGCAAAGGCCAGCGAGAAATCAGCCGACTTCTGCACATCAATCAGCCGGCCGTCCGCAAATGGTTAGTCAAACTCCACCTCCTCCATCCCAAGCCGTGCCAAGAGTCACCACCTTCTCCTTCTGGCGAACTGGTCGATTCCATCCCTCGCGCTGCTGCTACCCCTGCTATCGAAGAAGTACAGAAACCAGCCAGGGCGGTTGGTCCTCTCCGTTTCGACCTCACGTACCAGATCCCCCTCGCGTTCAGGTTGTCTGTACAGGGAACTGCCCCGACACTCCGTCCTCACGAGCAGGCAGAGGGAACGAGTGAGAATCAACCCCAGCGAGCCCTCCCTAGCCGAGGTGTAGTCTGTGGGTGGTGTCGAGGATGGTTTGCCCCACGATACCACGGGCACTACTACTGCTGTAATGCATGCGGCTTGCGAGCCCGACGGATCCCAGTCAGCGTATAGCACTCGAAGCATTGTCCGCTGATAACCCACTGATAACCTGAATATGGCAGAAAAAAAGCCTATTGATTTCGGAGAAGGGGCATGGGGAAGCAAGTGATTGAACATTGTCTTCGGCTAAATCGAACCCCAGAACATTCGTACACTCACGCGGCAAGTTGTGAGATCTCTTCGAGTGCAGATTGCCTCGCGTGGAGCGCCTGAACTGTCGCCGTCACCTTCGGGGTGTAGTAGATCTCCGAGAGGGCATACGGCCACGGGCCATTGTCCT
>CAZCWX010000743.1:0-11305 GCA_964502465.1 uncultured Enterobacteriaceae bacterium
GTCAACGACACCAGGTGATACAAAGGAGAACTTTCCTGTCCGCACCCGGTGCGCTGCTAGAGCGACGTCTTTCGTGAAGAGCTTTGTTTGCCAGTGCATGATATCATTTGCACGGGTGTCCAGAGGCAAGGGGCGACCATCACGTGGTGCCAGATATTCGAGGAACTCAATCCCGGGTCCAGACGCAGCTCGGAGACTGGTGATACGCAACCGTGCGCCGAACACATTGTTCAGATGCTCCTGTTCAGTGCCATAGTTCTCGCTTTCCCCGACCACCTGCAGTCCTAACAGATCGCGATAGAATTTCAGACTGGCCTCGGTATCGGTGACGACGATTGCCGTGTGATCGATGCCAAGGAACAGTTTGTCGGTTGGTTGGTGCCACTTGGGAGCCCCCTTACCCTGGGGAAACTGCAAGATTTCCAGTGAGTGGCCGTCTGGATCTTTGAAATAGAACACCTGAATGCCGCCCGCGTTGGGATTCCAATCCGGCAGGCGTTGCGGACCAGAGGAGGCATGTACCACCTTGTGTTGTCGGAGCCACTGGTAGGCGCGGTCCATATCGCTGACAATGATAGCGACGTGCTGGAACCACTGGTCATTGCTACGGGAATCCGCAGGAAAAGGTCTTCCTTTTGGTGCCAGATATTCGGTTAACTCGATAAACTCGTCGCCGAGTTGCATGCGCACGACACGTATGCGCAGCCCGAACACGCCTTGCAACTGTTCGTACTCAGTCCCCCATACTTCCAGATCAGACACTGGCTCGAAGAAGAGCACGTTTTTGTAAAATGCAACCGAGCGGTCCATATCTGCCACCGTCATCCCTATGGCATCCACCTCCTTTACTAGGGGGATTAGGGGTTGGGGATTGGGGGCTGGGGATTCCTGGGCTCGTACTACGAGTGACCAGATACTCAGCAGCAGCGTGAGATACAAGAAGAGCGTTGTCCTGCAGTATTTCATACCAATCCTACACTTTTTTTCTCCGATTCCCCGATTCCCCATTTCTCCGTTTCCTGTAGCTCATCCCATGTGATGCTGCAGAGGTCGTTGATGTTTCAACGCTCGCGCGCCTCTGTACCTTCCGCAACGCGCATTTTATCATGGTGCTTCTGTATACAGCCGCCCCTCTCATTCTAGGTTTCGCCTTCTCGGCGCTGGCGAGGAACCAGATGCAGGAGATCAAGAGGACCGTCTTTTTCTATCTGCCGTTGATGCTTCACCCAGAAGGCTCTTCCCTTATTGGTTGCTCTCTGCTACCTGCGAGTTAACAGCCTACCAATGTCAATCTTTGAAGTGTTGTAGCGGTATGGCCAGTCCCTATTGCTGGGAGGAAAGAGTGGTGTGGGATGGAGTCGATTCACCTGTTTGTTCCCACTTTTCGTGTTGAAGAAACGTTAGCCGAAATCCGTGAGTGTCTGGAAAAGGGCTGGACAGGCCTGGGATTCAAGACTGTTACGTTTGAAGAAGCCTGGAAGCGTTACACTGATCTCCCGCACGCGCATTTTCTGAACTCTGCGACTGCAGGTCTCCATTTAGCCGTGCGCCTGCTAAAGGAGAAAGAAGGATGGCGGGAGGGCGACGAAATCATTACCACTCCTCTCACGTTTGTCTCAACCAACCATGTGATTCTATATGAGCGGCTGCAGCCAGTGTTTGCTGACGTTGATGAATATCTCTGTCTCGATCCCCTTTCTGTTGCTACGCGGATCACTCGTCGTACCCGCGCTGTGGTGTTTGTTGGCATAGGAGGAAACACGGGACAACTTTCCGAGATTGTCCGCCTGTGTCGAGATCGGGGACTGCGGCTAATCCTCGACGCGGCCCATATGGCAGGGACGCGCTGGCAGGGGGGCCATATCGGTGGAGAGTCAGACGTGGCCGTGTTTAGTTTTCAGGCGGTGAAGAATCTGCCGACTGCCGATGCAGGCATGGTGTGTTTCGCTGACGGCACTCTCGATGCAGAAGGACGGAAGTGGACCTGGCTGGGGATTAACAAGGACACGTACTCGCGAACAATGGGACAGGACGCCTACAAGTGGTATTACAACGTCGAACATGAGGGCTTTAAGTACCACGGTAATTCGATTATGGCAGCAATTGGACTGGTTGCCTTGAAATACCTCGATCAAGACAATGCGTATCGGCGTCAAATAGCTGCCTGGTATGATACCTTTTTTGGAGACGCTCTTGAGCGGGTGCCCGTTGCCCCTGGCTGCGAATCTTCCCGTCATCTCTACCAAGTGCTCGTCGATAATCGCGACCAGGTCATGTTAGCGCTGAACGAGCAACAGATTTATCCTGGGGTGCACTATCGTGAGAATACTCTCTACCGTATGTATGCATACGCGCGAGGAAGCTGCCCGCGGGCGCTTGCCGCAAGTAGCCGAGTGATTTCACTCCCATTGCATCTCAAGCTGTCTTACGCGGACGTAGAGAGAATCAGTCAAGCGCTCCTCCATGTCGTAAACTTTCTGAAAACTACAGGCTAAAACAGATCGACCATGGCGAAACAGCACGTTTCCCCGATCATCGGGGAGCGGGTCAGCCTCCGGTTGCTTATCGAGGCCGACTTGCCGATGACGTTGGCGTGGCGGAATCAGGACCATATTCGCAAGTGGTTCTTCCACTCGGATGTGATTTCGTGGGAACAGCATCAACATTGGTGCACACAGTATTTCCAGAGAGATGATGACTTCATTTTTGTTATTGAGGCGATGACAGATTTCCACCGACCTGTGGGCCAAATTGCTTTGTATCGTATCGCCTGGGAACAACGCCGTGCTGAATATGGGCGGCTTCTCATCGGTGCACCAGACGCGGTAGGGAAAGGACTGGCCAAAGAAGCGACTGCGCTGTTACTGGCTTTCGCCTTTAGGACGCTAGGGTTAGAAGAGATTGAATTAGCAGTCTTCAAGACTAATCGGGCGGCGATTGCCATTTACCAGGCGTGCGGCTTTCGTGAGGTGAGTGAACATGCTGGATTGACACAGATGTTGCTGAGGTCGCCAACAAAGGAGCACGAGAAGGGGATCTCAGAGAGGAGCTTGATCCCCTCTTTTAGCAAAGAAGAGACAATGGTGTGAGGGGATGGACACTGGAAAGACTCTGCTCCAGCCGCCGCGGGTGCTTGCCGTTATACCAAGGCTCAGCCCAGGCGCGGTGCTGAATATTGTCAAGCCTTTTACCGCGCTTCATCGAAAAGGGCAGATCGTTACCGATATCATTTGGGAATCATGGGTTTCTCCGCGGAAGATGCAGTGGGCAGACGTCATTGTTTTTTATCGGAACACAAAAGAGTATCCGCTGGCTACGGCTCTCGCCTGCGGCAAGCCGATCATTTACGATATCGACGATAATCTGTTCGAACTTCCTCCCCAATTTGCTTTACCTCCCAGCCAGCTTACGCAGATTGAGCACTACCTGAGAAGTGCGGGCCTCGTGCGGGTCTACTCGGAACCAATGCGAGAGCGCGTTCAACAATTGAATCCTCACGTTATGCGAGTCAATGCTTTGGTGGACTGGAAACTTCTGCCTGGACATCCGCCCCGGCGAAATCCAGCAAAAATTCGTATCGTCTATGCAACTGGTCGGTGGTTTGACGACCCGTTTGCTGGACTGTTTCTGGACGACCTGCGCACCCTGCTCAGAGAGTATCGTGATCGGGTGCAGGTTTTTTTCTGGGGGTATCATCCTCCAGAGTTCCAAGGGGTTTCTGCTATCCACTTTCTCGATTTCATCCCCAACTACGATCGATTTTTCCGCAGGTTCGCAAACGCGGGATTCGATATTGGACTTGCTCCCTTGTACAATAATATCTTTTGCCGCTCGAAGACGAACAATAAGTTTCGCGAATATGCAGCCTGTCGCATTGCTGGTGTCTATTCACACATGGATGTCTATTCTGCTTGTGTCGAGGATGGACAAACCGGGTTACTGGTTTCTCATGAGCCCGGTTCCTGGTTCGAAGCAATAAGTCGCCTGGTTGAAGATACCGCACTCCGTGAGCGGATTCAGGAGCAGGCATTCCGCTATGTACGTCAACACTACAGCCTCGAGAAGACACAGTCGATCTGGCTCACGCACCTTCAGGAAGTTGTGACCAACGCTTGTTCTCCCCTCAGTCTGGGTCAACATGTCCGAAGAGAGGCAATGCCTTCCCAACAGGATATTCACTTGCAGTCCTCTCGTGCACTGAGTGCTTTTCTCCCCGCTTCCTGGCTGATTTGGCTAGCCCGGCGGCGGCGACTTTTGCAGCTCATCAACACCTACGGAGGAACAATGGTGTTAAAAGGAGGGCTGTGGCGTGCGTACAGTTATTGCGAGGTCCTTTGGATCAGATTTCGTCTCCTCCTCGCTTCTGCCCGGTTATGGTGGCAAAGGAAGCTTCGAGGAGCCAGTTCATCCCCCTGAAGTCAATGAGGCTTTTTCATCCTAACCGAAGTCCGGCGGCTACGCCGCTGTGTACGAGACGCGACGCGTCACCCGCTCACGCATTTTGTGCGCGCGACGCGAGGCGTGCTGTTTAAAGGTGAAGGTTTCTCTGTTGTGGTATCTGAGATGGTGCCTGTGATGTTGTTTGCACTGGGCGCGGTTGCTGTTGCACTTGCGGCCTACCGACGCCGGATTGATTGAAGTTCGTATGATGCAGCGGGCTCGTATCGGGATATGTGGCCAAGCGAGCGGGGCGTCACGGAGAGAAAAGGCTTGACAAAATAAGCGAAAGTGCGTGATATTGCCTGTAGTTTTGTTGTCTTTGGCCGCACCCGTCTGGCGGGATATCGGGCCAGGGGGGAAAGCGGGAGGCTCAATAGGTTAGGCCGCCGCAGCGTCTACGTGTCGATGAACCACAGCTTTGCTCTTGCACCTCGGCTCGATGGTTTCTATGCTGACCTCACGTGAACATTCGCTTCTACATTGATCCAGAAACTGGGTTACCGCATATTTACAGCCATGACGTTGATGAAGAAGAAGTGGAAGACGTACTAGAGAGTTCTGGCGAAGACCGCCCAGGGCGAGACGGCTCACGGGTCGCGCTCGGACAGACGCGCGGCGGACGTTTTCTCCGCGTCATTTATGTTCGTGATCCGCAACCGGACAGCATCTTTGTCATCACCGCCTATGATTTACGCGGCAAACCGTTACTCGCCTACCGCAAGCGACTGAGGAAGAAAGGCCGATGAGACAGCAACGTTACCCCACCGGGTGGGATGAGGAAAGAGTGCGAAAGTTACTCTTGCATTATGAGACGCAAACAGAAGAGGAAGCCGTAGCCGAAGATGAGGCAGCGTTCCGACGACGCGATCAGACAGTGATGGTGGTGCCTACGCAACTCGTGTCGACGATCACCAAAATGATTGCCCGAGAAGGAAAACGCAGGCAAAGCTCAGCACGGCGGCCTAACAAAGGCGGTGCACTCGACCATGGCCCTGCTGCGGTTCGGAAGAAACCTGAGCGGGCGCGGTCTGGCCGCGGCGAGTGATCGCCAAGCGCTAGGCTTCGGAACTCTCAAGAAGCTCTGTAACGAGGTTGAAAAATTGCAAATTTTCGTTTTGAATCAGCGGCAAGAGGAGTTATCGTATGACTTCAGCGGTGCAGCAGCTTTTGCATTCGTTTGACCTCTTGCCGGAAGCCGAACAGCGAGAACTCGCGTGGGAAATTCTCCGACGCACGGTCAACTTTGACCTACCCTCCCTCTCCGACGAGGAGCTGGTGTTGAGCGCCGAAGAACTCTTTCTAGAGCTAGACCGACGGGAGGCTCAACACGATGAGCACTCCTAACCGAGGGGAAGTGTGGATGGTGGATCTGGGGCTGGCGGCAAAAGTCCGCCCCTGTCTGGTCCTCAGCGTGCCTGTGCTTGAGCAAGATCGTTCTTTGGCAACTGTGGTTGCACACACGACGAGCGCGCGCGGGTCGCGATTTGAGATAGCTGTGCCGGTTCCGTTTCTTCGTACAGGCGTCTTTGATGCCCAGAATTTAGTAACAATTCCTCACGCAAAGCTGATCCGAAAGCTAGGCAGCTTGTCTGCAGAGCAATTGGCGAAAGTCGAAGTCTCAGTACGATCATGGCTCGGGCTCTGACGCTGAGCACGGAGGGCGGCTTTCAACAACGCCTCACCCACCATCACCTCCAGCTCGACCGCGGCCCGCGAGCGGTTTTGAACAAATGCGAACAGCTACAGTTGGGCCGCGGCGGCTGCGGCGGACCGTTATACGTCACACAAATGGACGCCCTCGGCATGATTAACGCCTGGTACATAGCGGCGAGCGTATGCGGTTTTCTTTTATCTGCCGTCGATGTTGCTATCGGGCTTCATGTTCCCGTTCCAGGGTATGCCGGTGTGGGCTCGAACTATTGGGGAGGTGCTGCCGCTCACCCATTTCGTGCGTGCGGCACGAGGCATACTGCTTAAAGGTGCAGGGCTCTCTCTCGTGATGTCTGAGATGGTGCCTGTGATGCTGTTCGCACTGGGCGCGGTTGTTGTTGCACTCGCGGCCTACCGCCGTCGGATTGATTGAAGTACGCAGAGAAAAGGCTTGACACGATGAGCAAAGGTGCGCGATATTGCCCAAAAATTTGTTGTTTTTGGCCACATCCCTCTGGTAGGATATCTGGCCAGAGGGATGGTGGGAGGCTCAATAGTTAGCCAGATATCACAAGTTGAAGTTACACCAATGGCAGGCAAAAGCATACAAATGTTCCTGCTCGATGGAAGCGCGGATGGGCGCATCTTCTGCGAGTTAGGCAACTGGACAGGCAAAGCCTGTAAGATTCCACGCAATTTGTTGAAGTCCTCTGCGGATAGAAAGGAACTTTATCGTGCTGGTGTGTATTTTCTCTTCGGACGTGACGAAACGACGAACGAGATTGCACTCGTCTATGTAGGGGAAGCTGAGGAAATCTACCCGCGATTACAACAGCATCAAGACAAGGAGTTTTGGAGTGAGGCACTCATTTTCGTGAGCAAAGATGAGAACCTCAACAAAGCACACATCAAGTTTCTTGAGCATACTATCCACCAAGCGGCCATTGCCGCAGGGCGCTATCGCCTGGAGAACGGGAACACGCCGAATCGGCCCGCTATTTCTGAAGCCGAGATGGCGATCATGTCGGAGTTCTTCGACCAATTGCGTCTTTTGACTGGAGCGTTGGGTTACAAAGTGTTCGAGCCATTAGTGGATTCCAAGACGCAGGCCGAGCGCAAAGAAGGGCAACAACCAGTTTCTGTGACTAACGATCCCACTGTACGAGAGTTTCGTATCAGTGGGGCTCGGGGGGCCGAGGCTCGTGCGATTGTTACTGCTGAAGGGATTGTTGTCCTTGAGGGTTCGTATGCGGCTGTAGGCGAAGTTGAGTCCACGCCAGACTCAACGAGGCGTCTACGGGCAAAGCTGGTGCAAGAAGGAGCATTGGTTTTGCAAGACTCGCGGTATCGGTTCGAGCGCGATGTCCTTTTCGCAACGCCCTCATCAGCGGCGTGTGTTGTCCTTGGTCGGTCTGCCAACGGTCGAGTTGAGTTAATCGACGAAGCAGGAAGAACACTGAAATGGCTGGAGGAATCCCCTTAGAGCCTATCCGAACACAATACTGGAACAGGATGCTCACTACGTTCGCGTCCCTCAGGGTGCGAGTTAGGCAGCGGTCAACAAATGGAAGTAAGTTGAAGCCCAAGAAACAGAAGCCAAGCAACAAGGTGTTTGAAACTCACTATCCCACCATCGCGCTTTGGGTCAAACGGTACGGCTGGATTGAAATTGGCTACGCTGATTACAGACCGTCGTTCATCAGAGTGCTCGATGATGGCGGCCTAATTTGGGAGTCACAGAAGAAATACAAAACTGTAGATGAAGCATTGCAAGCACTTGAGACCGAACTGGCGCAGTGGATGCGCCAGCAGGGGTTCATTCGATGACAGCTCTATTCAATAGAGGAGCAACAAGATTGGAACCGATACGGCTTGAATGGCGGAAATTCTCAAGGTTAACCGAGACGCGCTCAACGTTTGCCAAGGTTCCGTGCGTCTACGTCCAAACCGACCCTGTTGAGAATCCAATCCGCGTCGGCAAGGCGTCAAAGGGGCTTGAAGTGCGATTTCGAGGAGGAACGGGTTACGCGCTCGACGCTGCCATGCACGGCTCTGGTAACTTCGTGTTCGTTGCCGCCGTGCCAAAGGAAGTATGTGAGGCGGTCGAGGCTGAACTGATCTGGCAGGGTCGGCGACAACTAACGTATAACAACAGCGGCAAGATCTCGCCGCCTTCGCAACGATGGGAGTTAGTGCACGAGGGGACACCACCAAGTTTTAGGAGGTTTGACGCTGCAAACCCAGACAAGAGCCTGCCTAACCTGTATGTATAGTGGTGTGGGAGGGGAGGAGCCGTGAGGCTTCCCCCCATCCCGGTTAGGCCCAGTTGGCACTATTTCCTGAATTCGCTACTTTCCAAAGGTGAGCTACAAATTTGACTGGGACCCGGTAAAGGCCGCGCGCAATCTGAAAGACCATAAAGTTGCGTTCGAGGAGGCATCGACAGTGTTTGGCGATCCCTTGGCCATGTTGATGGCCGATCCCGATCATTCCGAAGATGAGGAGCGGTATCTTTTACTGGGAATGTCCTTTCGAAGAAGACTGCTGGTGGTGAGTTTTGTTGAGCGTCCACCTAAAACGTGCTTAATCAGTGCGCGGGAGGCAACATCGCACGAACGGAGACAATATGAAGAAGGTGAAGCCTAGACAGAAGGGCGAAGCGACCGAGGAGCGCGACACGATGCGACCGGAATATGACTTCTCTAAGGCAGTGCGTGGCGTTACAGCGGCACGCTATGCAAAGGGAACAAATGTCGTGGTCGTGGACCCGGAAGTACTTGATGTGTTTCCTAACAGTGGGGCAGTGAATGAGGCGCTCCGAGCGTTAGCCCCGGTCCTGCGACGACGGCAGGCGAGCCACGGGCGGAGGAAGGTGGCCTAATGAGGCGCTCCACCACATTGCCGCCCGGTAGCGGTTCTGGATGAACACGAAAGGTCCCGGTTAGGGGCCTTGCCGCTGAGGGCGAGGCGTTGGACGGACGAAGGCACATGAACGACAGGCGAAGACCGCATTCGAGAACCACACTTCTGATCGGGTTTGATTCCGCGTGGACTTTTGAGAATCGTGGCGCGCTCATTGGGGTATTCCGCGAAGAGGACGGCACGCTCCGGGAACTTACAAAGCCACAGCCCGCGAACTTCACCGAAGCCGCGGATGCGGTTTCCAGATGGCGAAGCGACATGCGTCCGGGATCAACTATAGTACTGATAGATCAGCCGACCATCGTGACGAACGCTGCAGGCCAGCGCCCTGTCGAGAATCTTGTTGCGTCGTCGGTGAGCCTCCGTTACGGGGGAATGCGGCCCGCAAACACGGTGCGGGCCAAGATGTTCGGCCCAGAGGCACCGGTATGGCAGTTCCTGAAGCAGTTTGGCGGGGCAGCAAACCCCTTGAGTCCTACTGGCGATACGCAGGTGTTCGAAACGTCCCCAGTGCTAGCAATGAGAGCGCTTGGCTGGGTGCTGCCAGATAAGCGAAAGACCGGCCGACTGCCAAAGTACAACCCCGAGCGAAGGAAAACGTTCTCGATCGACGACTGGCGGTATGTATGCGATCGGCTGTCGGAAGAAATCGCCGCGCGCAAGTTGTGGGGCTTGGTTGCGTGGATCAGTGAGGTCAAAGCGAAGCAGTCTCCCTCCAAGAGAGAACAGGATGGTATCGATGCCTGCATCTGCTTGCTGGTCGCGCTGTATCTGGTTGAGCGTAAGAGCTGCCTCATGGTGGGGCACTCTGGCACGGGCTATATCGTGGTGCCGCACGGAGACGGCCTTCGTAGGGAACTCGAGGAACGCTCCAAAAAGACCCATCGCGATCCGACGTTGTGGGTAAGGGCCTTTGCGCTAAGTGCCGCCCAACAAGAGCATGCAGCGGCGGCGCTGCTGAGGGTGGACGTATGTGCCGTGCATGCTGTAATGCTCGGATGTAAAAGTCCTCTGTCCAGCCAGATGGGGGCGAAGGACAAGGGAAGCGCAAGGGCGTTGCCGCGAGGCTTTCCTCCCATCCCGATTAGACACCCGAATAAGAGTGATGTACGCTGAAGCTTCTCTTGGAGGAGTTCCATTGGACTATGGAGAAGGAGAACCTTGTGAAGCACCAAATGAAGACAACAGAAGACAAACCAGAGAAAAGTGACAAGGTAGACACCATCACAGAGCAGTTTCTCTTTAAGTCTCGCTTCGTGCTCGTATTCGGTGAGATCAATCATACCCTGGTTCTCCTCTGATGTGATTTACTGGTATGTCCTCGCGGGAGGGGTCGCCGGCGGACCAGATTGCCCGCAACCGACCGGCAGGCCCTCCGTCTGATTGGTTACTTCACCGGGTAGTCGAATGCCGCTTCCTCTAACAGGGGTTCCGCCCAGGCGCACCAGATCTGGACCTTGTTTCATATGCGCTTGTTCTTCAGGTTGTCTCCCAGCCTCTTCGATTTCTCGCTTGTGTTCCTACCTGAGTCGTTCGAGCAAGTGATCCCCTACTCGCAGCGCATTGGCCATGATGGTCAGTGCCGGATTCACCGCGCCACTCGAGGGGAAGAAACTGGCATCGACCACGTAGAGGTTGTCCAAGTCATGTGCTTTGCAGTGCACATCAAGGGCTGAGGTCTTCGGATCGTGACCAAAGCGAATCGTCCCGTTCTGATGCGCCACCCCGGCAAGGGGAATACGCTGGCCGATGAACAGGTTGCGCGCGAACAACCCTTGGTGGCAGTTGTGGCCGTGGATTGTGCACTTGGTTTGCTGTTTCATCAGGTTTTCGAGCGTGGCAGTCAGACGCTTGTGGCCGGCTTCGTTGTTCGGCTTATAAGCCAGGACGATGCTGCCGTCGCGGTCCAACGTCACCCGGTTGTGTGGGTCTGGCAAATCCTCGGACGTGAACCAGAAATCCAGCGAGTGCGTCGCCATTAGATCGAGGGTGAATCCCGGCACGATCGCTGGTGCGCCGGCTTTCAATGTGTCTCTATCCAATTTGCCGACGAACGAAATATGGCCCATGGGGTACTCCCACGTCTGTGAAGACAAGTAGAAATCGTTGACCGACAGCGTCTTCTGAAAGATCGTGGGATTGGGACACTTGGAGACGGCCATCAGCACCGAGTTGAGGTGTCCCATATAGTGACGCCCAACCACGTCCGAGCTGTTCGCCAGACCGCGCGGATGCTTGTCGTTCGCCGAGCGCAGGAGCAGTGCGGCGGAATTGATCGCCCCACATGCAGCCA
>CAZCWX010000744.1:0-6246 GCA_964502465.1 uncultured Enterobacteriaceae bacterium
GTCTCCATAGCGAGCGACCGCGACACCATCTACCTGACTAGCGCCCAGGACGAAAATCTTGCCTTTTCTCTCGACTCCCCTGCTCTGGTTGATACCTCTTATGACGTTGTCGAGCCAGGAGAAGGACTGGGGTGTTTTTACCATCGCTCTTACTATTCGCATCTGCCCCTTTTCAAAGGGAGTGCGTACAATCTGGCTGGATCACTCGCTGTTGCCGAACCGGCTCAGGTTCCTTCTTCGCTTCCTGCTGCCTCACCTGTGAACGCTGTTCGTTGAGTGTGCCTATAGAACGCTCAGCATGCCCTGGACACCAAGGGGAAAAGCGTGGGGGTGCTGCGGCGTCGCCACGCTCCTCATTTTCAGTTGTGTAGCATCGGCTTTCTCTGATGAAGAGGAGAAAGTGCCAGATCGTCTCAAGCGTCTGTCCACTGAGGCGCAAGCCTTATACGCGGCTGGGCGCTATCAGGATGCGGTAGTTCCCGCACAAGAACTCCTCGTCTTGACCGAACAGACCGTTGGGCCAGATCATCCGCTGGTCTCGCAAAGCTTGAATAATCTTGGACTCATATTGCAAAAAACTCAGCAAAGCGCAGAAGCTCGTCCGCTGTTAGAGCAGGCTCTCCGCATTGATGAGACCCATCTCGGACCTGATCACCCTGGAATAGTCCGGAGCCTGACAAATCTTGGGCTCGTACTCCAAGACCTCCAAGAGCATGATGCCGCGCGCCCCCTTCTCGAACGCGCAGTACACATTACTGAGACTACCTATGGCGCAGACCATGCCGCCGTTGCTGTCGCTGTGGGCAATCTCGCGGCTCTGGAAAAAGAACAAGGAAAATACACCGAGGCTCGTCCGCTATTGGAACGTGCCCTGGCAATACAAGAAAAAACCCTTGGACCGGAACACCCTGCGGTCGGATTGAGTGTGACAAACCTGGCGGAGTTACTGGGAGAAGTGGGAGAATATGAGAGTGCCCGGCCGTTACTGGAACGTGCGCTCTCCATCAATGAAAAGGTCTACGGGCAGGATCATCCAGTCTACGCGTCGAGTGTGAGTGCCCTTGGCGTTCTCATGAAAGATATGGGCGCCTACAAGGAAGCACAGTCGTTGCAAGAGCGAGCGCTCAAAATCCGCGAGGCGGCATTTGGGCCTGCTCATCCCGATGTTGCAGACAGCTTGAATAATTTGGGGTCTGCGTTGTATCAGACTGGAGACTTTGTTACAGCTCGCCCGCTTTTCGAGCGTGCAGCCAGGATTTACGAGACTACCTATGGACCGACCCATCCTCTTGTTGCCACCAGCCTCAATAACCTTGCGTCGCTCCTTTACCAAATTCGTGACTATGCTGGGGCAAAAGTGGTGTATGAAAAAGCGTTACGCATCAACGAGCACAATTTTGGCCTCACGCACCCGATGATTGCCGTGAATTTGAACAACCTGGCCCTGGCCATTCGTGAAGGGGGAGATCTGGAGTCTCCCCGTCCTTTATACGAGCGTGCCTTACAGATTACCGAAACGGTGTATGGACCGACTCATCCAAATGTCGCTGTGAGCCTCAACAATCTTGCCTCGCTCCTCCACCAAAATGGTAAATATGCGGCTGCACGCCCACTGTTCGAGCGCTCTGTCGCCATTATGGAAAACGCTCTTGGCCGCGACCACCCGAATGTGGCAACCAGCCTGAACCAGTTCGCGCTTTTTCTCAAAGACGCAGGGGACATCGATGAATCTCGCCGACGTTATGAACAAGCGTTGGCGATTGAAGCCCGGGCATTGGCGCCTGGACAGAAGGATGTCGCTGTCAGCCTCAATAACCTGGCAACGACGATGGACGGCTTAGCTACTTTGCTGCGGCAGACGAAACAGTACAACCTCATCCTTCCTCTCTATGAGCAAGCGCTGACTGTGCTGGAATCTTCGTTAGGAACACACCCGAACGTGGCATTGCAACTGCGGACGCTGGCGACGTTTTATGAAGAACAGGGTCAGCTCGACCGGGCAGTGTCTCTCAGCGAAAAAGCCCTGCAGATTCAGGAGAACTCAGCGCCTCCAGACGATCCGGCAATGATCTCCACCCTGCACCATTTAGCCAGATTGTACGAGCAGGTAGGCAAGCACACCAAAGCGGAACAGTTACTGGCTCGTACTCGTGCGGGAATGCCGAAATAGTCGATCTTTCCAGTTGGGTGCTGCAGCAGGGTACATCTGCATGAATTGCGGAATATTCCCGTGCACCCTGGGACTGGCTGTCAAAGAGGGAGGGGACACCGCTCAGAGGTCGTCGTTAGACTGCTCGCGGGTCGCCGGTTTCGCGCACCGAAGCCTCTTCAGCGAGAGTGCGGTCCTGTTCTTCGACGTTCGCGTCAATCAGGGCAATCCTGTCAGGAATGACCTTCTCCCCTCGCGCGGCAATGGTCTTTCGGAGTGCTCGCATCTCGGCATGATCGATCCCGAGGTTTTTCATGACCGGGCGCACGACCTTCGTCAGGAAGATGCGGTCGTTTATGATGCCCCACTTCTTCGTCAGCGAATCCCGCTCTTTCCATCCAGGGACGAGATGGTCGGCGGGCATTTGGAACTGCGACACGACCACGCTGAACGAGTCCAAGACAGAGTCTCGGTCGTAGTCCATGTAGATATCGAGGCAGCGCTTGAAAAACTTAAAGTGAGCGACCTCGTCGCGATGGATCAGGCCTAGCAAACCGCTCAGGGCCGGATCGCTCAGGCCCTTCTCCTCGATAGCCGACCGGAGCCGCAGGTAGGTTAACCCTGTGGCAAACTCCTGCAACACCACGTAACAGAGGGTGTGGAGCACATCATCGTAGAACGGCTCAAAGGTCTGGTTGAGGACGTCGCCCTCCCACTGATAGACTTCTTCTTCAGTCCGAGCGCCGGAGTGAATGAGCCAGCGTTCAAGTGCTATGGAGTGCTTGGATTCCTCATATCCCCAGTTGGCCTGGAACCAGGCGCGGCCGCGACTGTGGCGTACGATGCCCAGGGTGTGACGGATGTAGTCGGGGAGGTACAGCTCGACCGCGTAATAGGTCTCGATGAGGTTTGCCACCTCCGGGTCTGGAGTCTGAGTGGCCTGGTGCCACGGAATATCCTCGAAGACGTTCCAGCGCCGATGTGCCTCAGCATGCGCGAAGAACTCCAGGAAGAGATCATAGAAACGGTTCTCGAGAATGGTTCGTTTAGCCATAGTATATTGCGATCCTGTCTCACTCAGGTTCCCAGAGCGAATACCAACTCAAAGATCGCCAGCGTAAACCCAGCACCTAATCTGCCAGGGGGAACACACGACGTGACGGTTTGTCAAGTGATATTGGTGGTGGAGGCGATGGTGAGCATGAAGGGACAGAAAACGTGTCAAGTGCAAACCTAAGGTTGATAAAGTCACCCTCCTCTGAACCCCTATGCATGTCAAGAGGCCCACACAATATTCCTGCAATGGAATGATAGGGGCGTAGGTCTTTTTTCTTTCTTTTCGCTGGAGCAGCAGGCCGGCAGAGCCTACACCTCATCCGCCGACACCGCCACTGCGAACGGCACATCGAGCGCCTCAAAATGACGCTGGCCACAGCGGACTTTGTCGGCCTCGCTGGTGCGTAGCTGCAAGAAGTCGCGAGTTGCCTTGGTTTCCCGCACCAGATAGAGCGTCTGGTCATCCTGCTTCAAAATGGCCCAGTCTGGATTGTACTTGCCGACCGGCGTGTCGATCTCGAACCAGCCCGGCAGTTTGACGAACAGTTTGATATCTTCTCGTTGATCCAGCCGCCGAGCGAACTCCCGTTCCACCTCTGATTCGTAGACAACATACTCATAGACCGAGTGCTTCACTTGGAGGGCGGTCAGGTAGTTGATCAGTTCCTCGTTCTTGAAGAGTCCCATCTCCCATACCGCTTCCGGTCCAGTGCCGGGTAGACGCTCGTATTTGATGCCGTCCACCAGCAAGCGGTGGAGTTCATGCTTAAGAATCACCGCGACGGCATCCATGAAGCGCTGCGGATCGACAAAGAACTCAGCAAGCCGGGTCGATTTCGTGAGAATGCGCACCAACGTAGAGCGGGTCAGCTCCGTCTCGTTCTGCAAATAGGCCAGCATATCCGGTACAGGGTGGTTACCGAGAGAAATGTGCTCTTCGGCGACGCTCATGGCTGTAGTTGTAACTCCGCCTTTGGTGACTTCGATGCGGCCCGTAGTCATACGGATCTTTGCCGGTTCGATCTTTGCCATCTGGCGTATTGCCGTCACAGCCCGTATAACCAACTCATCGGTGTTGAACTCCACGCGATAGGTGGTTTTTGGTTTGATGCGTTCCCAGAGAGCTTGAAACTCGGAGCTGAGCTGCACGTCCTTGCGCAGACGATTAGGGCCTTCGTCTTCATCCTTACGGATATGCCGTTCGATCTGATAGGCCGCCAGCAGGTCGATAACTGCCGGTGCCAGATCCCGGTGTGCTTCCGGCAGGTCGAGCGCAAAGCTCGGGCGTTTCGGGTCAAAGGCGGGCTGGATGCGGCCGTCGGCATCCAGCATGCCCTGACGCACAAGGGCATCACGTATAGTTTCAGCAGTTTCTCTGCCAATAGGCCATTCTTCTCCGTCTACCACACGGGTCAGTTTCGCCAACGCCGTGACCGGCACCTTGCCGAAGGTCACGCCGCAGTCTTCCTCATACTCGGTCTGCAGGGCGCGGGCAAAGTCGTCGTAGCTTTCGTTGGCGACGACAAACAGCTTGTTGACCGATTCGTCGAAGACGCGCAGGCCATTCTGATCCACCGGCAGACGCAGACCTCGACCGATCTCCTGCCGCTTCTTGACCGCGCTGCGGGTCTCGTTCAGCGTGCAGATCTGAAAGACGTTGGGGTTGTCCCAGCCTTCGCGCAGGGCTGAATGGCTGAAAATGAAGCGTAAGGGTTCGTCCAGCAACAACAAGCGTTCCTTGTCCTTCATAATCAGGTTATACACTTCGTCGTCAGCCTGGGTATCACCGCGCGTGTCTTTGATCACGCCCTTCCTATCCTGGGCGAAATAGCCATTATGGAGTTGCTCAACGGGAAGGGTGAGCCAGTTTAGCTCTCGGTAGCGATCTGTCCTGGCGAATTCGGCCAGCGCTGCTTCAAAAGCCTCAGCAAACTTGCCTTTCATTGGCTGATAGGCTTCGTTATAATCTCGGTAGTTGGCCACCCGGTCGATGAAAAACAGGCTCAACACCTTGATGCCCCGCGCCCGCACTTGCAGTTCTTTGTCGAGATGTTTCTTGACAGCCTCCTTGATTTGCACCCGCCAGATGTTCTCACGCAGACCGCCGGTCTCTTCGCCCAGCCGTAGCACGCGGCCGTTATTAAAGCGCAGGTATTCGTTGCCTGGTTCTGCATTGATCTCGGCCACGACGAAGCCGTCCTGGTAACAGGCTCGCTCGTTGGACAAGGTGTAGAGGTCTGCGCCGTTCTTGACCGTCACCGACTTCTCCTTCGGTCCTTGAGGAGTCTGCACGTGGATGCGCAGTTTCGCCTTGATACCTTTGGTGTAATCGATCTTCTCCACCTGCACAAAGGCGTCGTTCATACCGCCGTCCGCTGTAGCGCTCGCCACCACGATTTGCTTGACCAGCTTAAGCTCGAAGGCCCGTACCGGGTCGAGCCGGTAGACCAGGTTGTAGAGGTTGCGATGGGTGGCAGAGTAGCGCAAGGTACATAGCGGGTTCAGCGCCTTGATAGCCTCCTGCGCCTTATCGGTGGAGTCCACGCTCTGGGGCTCGTCGATAATGACGATCGGGCGCGTTGCCTGCACGAACTCGATGGGCTGGCGACCGGAGAGCTTGTCGCTTTCCTTGTAGATCACGTTGCTCTTCTGTTCTTCCTCGGTGCCCGTGAAGTTCTTGCGAAAGGCATCGATGTTGATGACCAGAATCTGCAGCGTGTTATTGACCGCAAACTGACGGAGGCGGTTGACCTTCCTGGCATCGTAGACGAAATGCTCGAAAGGCAGGTTGTTATAGAGCGCGCGGAAGTGCTCGCTGGTGATCTCGATATTCTTCAGCACGCCTTCGCGAATGGCCACACTGGGTACCACGATGATGAACTTCTGGAACCCATAGCGACGCGACAACTCGAAGATGGTACGCAGATACACGTAGGTTTTGCCCGTGCCGGTCTCCATCTCCACCGAAAAGTGGGGGCAGCGACGGGCGGTCTTTGCAGCCGTATCAAACAGCTCCCATGCTTCCAGTGGTGCGGCAGGAT
>CAZCWX010000745.1:0-3513 GCA_964502465.1 uncultured Enterobacteriaceae bacterium
GATCTGGCGCGACTTGAACTTCCACTCCCCCCCGACTTTGGCGTACTCATCATTATACCACCCCGCCATCGCCCACGGCTTACCCTCCCGCAGCAGCCGCACTTCGACGTAACATGTCCCTGTGGCCCGGTCCGGGCCAAGGAGATCAATCACGTGGTTATGAATAAAGGGCCGTGGCTTCATGGTATCCAGCCCCTCAGCGATCATCTTGCGCAGCCCCTCGCGGCCTTGTGCCCGTGGGAGGCTGGGATCGTTGGTTGACATCGCACCGTCCTCGGTAAAGAGGCTTACGTAGCCATCCAGATCCTTCTGCCAGACGCAATGACAATAGCGCAACGGCAGGCTGCGGATCGCTTCCCGGTCAATCACTTCTTGCAGTGAAGTTTCGCTACTCTTGGTTGCCATAAGCTCCTCCTTTTTGGTGTTTTTTGTGTTATTGGCGGATCTCAACGCCCCTGTTAAGCGACCTCGAACAGACCAGCCGCTCCCATGCCACCGCCCACACACATGGTGATGACCACGTAGCGGGCGCCGCGTCGTTTGCCCTCGATCAGGGCATGCCCGACCATACGTGTCCCGCTCATGCCGTACGGGTGGCCGATCGAGATGGCGCCGCCATTCACGTTCAGCCGTTCGTTGGGAATTCCGAGTTGATCACGGCAATAGATCACCTGACAGGCAAAGGCCTCATTCAGCTCCCACAGATCGATATCCTCCATGCGCAGGCCGTTGCGCTGCAGGAGCTTGGGAATCGCAAAGATCGGCCCGATCCCCATCTCGTCGGGTTCGCAACCGGCGACCGCCATCCCGCGATAGACTCCTAAGGGCTGCAGGCCCCGCTGCTCGGCCTGCTTCCGCTCCATCAGCACACAGACCGCGACGCCGTCGGACAGTTGGCTCGCATTCCCCGCCGTGATGAATCCTCCCGGCCCCATGACGGGCGGCAGCGCCGCCAAGCCCGAGAGGGTTGTGCTCGGTCGGTTACACTCATCCCGGTCGATCGTGATTTCTTTCCGCGTTGTCGCCCCGGCGTCCTTGTCGTGGAACACCTTGGTCACCGTGTACGGGATAATCTCGTCGTCGAAGCGTCCGGCTTGCTGCGCCTCGGCGGTCCGCTGTTGACTTTGCAGCGCGTACTCATCCTGCGCCTCGCGCGAAATCTGGTAACGGTTCGAGACGACCTCGGCGGTATCGATCATCGCCATGTAGAGCGCGGGCGCATGCTTGAGGGCAAGGGCGTCTTCCTTGCGATACACGTTCTGGTGCTCGTTTTGCACCAGGCTAATCGACTCCACTCCACCCGCGACCACGGTCTGCATTCCATCCACGACGATCTGCTTCGCCGCCATCGAGACGCTCATCAATCCCGAGGAGCACTGGCGATCTATGGTCTGGCCGGAAATGCTCATCGGCAGCCCTGCAGCCATGGCACATTGCCGCGCCACATTGAAGCCTTGCGTTCCTTCCTGCAGCGCAGCTCCCATGATGAGGTCATCGATCTCGCCGGGCTCCAGGCCTGCTCGTTTGACCACTTCCTTGATCACCGGAGCGGCCAGGGTCGGCGCCGTAGTATCGTTGAATGCGCCACGGTACGCCTTGCCAATGGGCGTCCGGGCAGTGGATACGATAACAGCTTCTCTCATAAAACTCCTCCCTTGGATTCCCGACCCGGCGCGTGCTGTGCTCACTGGTACCCGGCTCAGGGGCATCGAGACAACGACATCGAGTAGGATTAGCCTAAGGTAGTGCCATCTTCTCCCCTCACGCGCAAGCTCCTCGCGTGTCACGTGGGTTCCTCTTCTCGCACCCAACGCAAGGTAATGAGCCCGATTAAACTGATCAGCGTGAGCACGAGCCACGAGGCCCGGTAGGCGCCCGAAACGTCCGCTAATAAGCCAAAAAGCGGTGAAGCGAGCAGCGTAGCGGGTGTGGCCAGGACTTGCACCAGAGAAATCGCGGACCCTGCGGACTCGGCTCCCACGGTTTCAACCACTAACGTGCCCAGAATCCCCGTCCAGGCAAAAGCAGAAATGCCAAAGAGGGCCGAGAGCAACGCCACCAGCCACAGCGGGGTGTGCGGCGGCAGGATTGCAGCACAGAGGGTACTGCAGACAGTTAACATCACGATACTGACAAGCACAGGCCGTCGTTTTCCCTGCAATCGCCGGTCGCTCACTAGGCCCCAGCCAACCCGTGCGACCATCGCTGCGATATTGACCACAACGAACAGTACTCCCGCCGTTACGACCGAGGCGCCGAGCGCTTCATGCAGAAAGAGGACGAAATAGGTGGTCGCAGCCATTTGGACGAAGACCTGACAGTTGAAGATGAGGGCAAGCCGCAAGAGGCGTGCGTCTCGGGCGAGGTCGCGCAGCGAGCGCATGGCAACCGGCCCGGCTGTCGGCTTGCGCGGCGGCTCAAAGTAGGCCACAACGATCAACAGCGCACCGATGAACGACAGGATACCACCCGCGAGATAGGCGGAACGCCAGCCATAATAGAGAGCGAGGAGCGGTGCTACGCCAGCCGCCAGCATGCCGCCGATCGGCACGCCAGTCTGCCGAATCCCCATCGCCAAGCCGCGTTGATGTTGCGGAAACCAGCGCATCACTGCCGCGCTTCCCGCCGGATTCTGGATGCCGTTGCCCAACCCAAGCCCCAAGCAACTGACCACCAGACTCCAGAACCCACTACTGACTGAAACCAGTAACGCGGCCAGGGCGCCAAGGACACCCGACAGGATCAACACGCGTCGTTCCCCTACACGATCCGCCGCCCGCCCACCGAACAAGGCAGAAGGGGCGGCGGTCAGAAAGACCGCCGTTGAGACGAGCCCGAGTTCGGCACGGCTGATGTGGAGGTCAGCCTGCAGAAACGGCGCCAGCGGCCCAAACGCGGAAGCCAGGATATTGGCCGCCGCTTGTCCCAGGGTGGTCATCCCCAGCGCATACCAGCGGTAGCGGTCAGTGGCGAGCAAAGAGGAACGATAGGAAGAAACTCTCATATGTGGATCAACACTGTGGGTGACTGATTCCTGATTCCTGCGATGCGTAGCTGTGCGACAAAGCTGTGTGCTCGGCCCAACACCATCAGCAACCCTTCCTTTCCAGTTCGGATCGTGGCCAGTTTTTGTAGCCGTCACACCAAGACAACACAACTCCCATGGCGAAGAATCGCTCCGTCCGCGAGACGAAAGCGGAAAACTGACCATGCTGGCCTTCCTCCTCTCCTGCGAGAGGACTGGCCTCCTGGCTCCACCCCGGCAAATCATGGTACTTATCAGCCAACTACTGGTCTGTAAGGAGGCTCTATGGATATCGGTAAAATCGGCATTTGGTTTTTCCTCGATGCCATGACGGCAGCGGAAAGCGTCCAGTTTGCCCAGACGGTCGAGAAGGCGGGCTACCAAACACTGTGGATCCCGGAGGCGGTCGGTCGCGAACCGTTCGCGCACGCGGCGTATCTGTTAGACCATACCGAGCGTCTCGCCATTGCAACCGGGATCGCCAATAT
>CAZCWX010000746.1:0-4091 GCA_964502465.1 uncultured Enterobacteriaceae bacterium
GCTGCTTGTGCTCTCTAGCGAGCAGGGGTTTCCATTCTTCTTGGCATGGGGGACTATGCTACGGGGGTTGGGTGTTGGCTGAGCAAGGGCAGGGAGATGAGGGAATTGCGCAAATGCGCCAGGGCCTGGCTGCCTGGCAGGCTACAGGGGCAGAGATGGGACGGACGGCTTTTCTTGCCGTGCTGGCCGAGACATATGGGAAAGCAGAGCACCCCGAAGAGGGGCTTACCGTGCTGGCTGAGGCACTGGCGACAGTGGAGAAAACTGAGGAGCATTATTACGAGGCCGAGCTGTATCGGCTGAAAGGCGAACTCCTGCTGGCGCAGGAAGGCTATAGGCTTCAGGCTGAAGGCTGTAGGGAGAAGACGGAAGAAGCAGAAGAGTGTTTTTTGAAGGCGATTGAGATTGCCTGTAAGCAGCAAGCCAAATCCCTGGAACTTCGCGCCGTGATGAGTCTGGTGCGGCTGCGGCAGCAGCAAGCAACACAGCCGGGATCACGCACCACGCACCACGCATCACATACCAGGCTCGACGCAGCGCGCAACATGTTGTCCGCCATCTACCACTGGTTCACCGAAGGGTTTGATACGAAGGATTTGCAAGAGGCGAGGGCGCTATTAGAGTCATTGGGTCATTGAGTCATTGGGTCACTAGAGCGTTGAAAGATTAGGGTATTGAAGCAATGAACACATGAACTAATGCTGCAATTGCGGGAGAAAGGAACACGATCATGAATGTTGCAACCGAAATGCTCAAGCAGAAACTACTTGAGAAGATCACCGACCTGTCAGAGGCTCGGCTGCAGGAAGTTGTTGATTTTGTTGATTTTCTGCGGCTCCGGGAGCAAAGGAGTGAGGATCCGATTCTACGGATTGCTGGCTGTCTATCTGGGAGTCCACTCTCCGCGGAAGAAATCGAAGACGAGCTATATGGAAAGGATCCAGCATAATGGCTGAAGCAGTCCTCATCGACACCTGGGGCTGGCTAGTGCTGGGACACCGCCGGGACCCGCGCCACCAGGAGGTCAAAGCGTTTTATCAACATCTCCAGGAAGAAGGTGCTCGGCTGTATACGACTGACTATGTGCTCGATGAAGTAACTACGCTTTTGTTCCGGCGAGAATCGTTTGAAGAAGCGGTCAGCTTTATGGAGGGCATTTTTCAGGCGAGCCAGGAAGGACGCCTCACCTATAGAGCGGGTCACGTCTGAACGCTTTACTGCAGCGTGGGAGCTACGCAAGCGGTTTCAGGACAAACCAAAGATCTCGTTTACTGACTTGACCTCGATGGCGATTATGCAAGACCGCAACATCAAAAAGGTTTTGACGGACGATGACCACTTCACTTACGCTGGGATGGATCTTCAAAAAGTTCCCTAAAAGCCGCAGTGCGACAGATGTTAGCTGAGATCTACCTCTTTGGTCGCGTCTTTTGACAGAAGCTTTTCTTTGCTGCGGCTGAGCCAGCATACTCCTCCTCATCCTTACCCGCCACTTCCACGCAATCTTGACACGCCCCTACCAGATGGCATACTCGCTTCCTCTATGGCAGAAAGCGAGAGAGCACGTTATGCAACACGCCTTACGCAATATCCGCGTTGTAGACCTCACGCATTATATTGCCGGCCCGTATTGTACGAAGTTGCTGGCAGATTATGGAGCAGAGGTCATCAAGGTCGAGAAACCCGAAGGGGGAGATGGAGCGAGAACCCTGCCGCCTTTTTTCGGTGACCAGCCTGGACAGGAAAGAAGTGGGCTCTTTTTCTTTCTCAATACCAATAAACAGGGGATCACCCTCAACCTGAAAACTGAACGGGGACGAGAGATTCTCCTCCAACTGGTCAAACAAGCTGATGTATTGGTCGAGAATTTTCGCCCTGGCGTGATGGATCGTTTGGCACTCTCACGGGAGACGCTGGAGAGCGTCAACCCGCGGTTAGTCAGCGTTTCTCTGACCAATTTCGGTTCTTTTGGTCCGTACCGTGATTATCAGCTCACAGACAGTGTCGCGTATGCCTTGGGGGGCTGGACGTACCCAATGGGCGAGCTTGACCGTCCCCCGGTCCAACCAGGAGGCGCGTTTGGTCAATACATTGCCGGTCTATATGGTGCGATCGGTGCGCTCCAGGCAGTGCGAAATCGCAATGCAACCGGCGAGTCGCAGACGGTCGAGGTGTCGATCCAGGAGGCGCTGATCGCCACGACGTTGTATGATTTCGTGGCGTTTTCCTATGCCGGGTTTGTCCGCCAGCGTTCAGGCCGTCAATTTCATCTCGGTTTCCCCAATTTAGTAACTCTTCCCTGTGCAGACGGATACGTCGGCATTCATGCCGGCTTACCGCATCAGATTCATGCCCTTCTGGAACTAGTGGGTAGGTCGGATTTAGCCGCTGAACCGCGGTATCAGACCCTCGCTGGGCTGGCAGTCCATGCGCAAGAATTGCACAATGCCTTGCTGCCGTGGTTGCAGAGGCAAGGAAAGTGGGAAATCTATCACGCCGCCCAGGCGCGCGGGATTCCGCTCTCGCCGATTCCATCAGCAGCTGAAGTCGTGGAATGGAAGCACTTGAAAGAACGTCAGTCGTTCCTCGAAATCGAGCACCCTGAGGGAGGCAAGGTCAAGATTCCTGGCCCACCTTTTCGTGAGAACGGCAAGCCGCTCTGGCCTTTACGACGAGCACCGTTGCTAGGAGAACATACGGAAGAGGTGTTGCGCGGCAAATTGGGGTACCATGAGGCTGACGTGCAGAAGATGCGAGAGAGCGGTATCGTGTAAAGAAAGGGAGAGGGAATCTAGGAGTTCTGTCAAGGATGAATCGCAGAGTGCGTAGTGACGACTTTAGTCATTCTCTCATCCTGTACGCGACTGAAGTCGCGACTACGACTGAGGAAAGCACGCTTGACAGACCACTGGTACCCATGAAGCTGACCACTGAGAGCTGACGACTGATAGCTTTCAAAAAGGAGCACGACCATGACCAAATTACTACGAGTTGTTGATTTGACTAATGGCTGGGCCGGACCGATGGCAACGTGTTTATTAGGAGATTTTAGTACGGAAGTGATTAAAGTCGAGTCGCCTTCGCATATGGATTGGTGGCGGGGCGCGGGTTTGCAGGGGCCGACAGACGGTGCAAAACCCTATGAACAGTCGCCAACCTTTAATACGGTCAACCGCAACAAATATGGCATTGCCCTGGAACTGACCCATCCGCGTGGACGTGCGCTCTTCAAAGAACTGGTACGAGTCAGCGATATTCTTGTTGCCAACTATCCGCCGCGCATCCTGCGGAAGTTAGGGATCGATTATCAAGCACTCTCGGCGGTGAATCCTCACCTTGTCATGGTCATGCTGCCGGCGTTCGGCAATAACGGTCCAGAAAGCGAGTACGTGGGCTTTGGCTGTACGACCGAAGCGATGGCTGGTATCACCGGAGTCAGTGGGTATGAAGACGGCCAGCCACAAATGCTGAGCAACGCAATTGGCGACCCTGGTACAGCGCTCAACGCCTGTTTTGCCACGCTTGTGGGGCTGTTCGAGCGCGAGCGCAGAGAAGCAGGAGTGTCTATCGATTTGTCTCACGTCGAAGGGTTGCTGCCGATGAACGCTGCAGCCTTGCTCGACTACACCATCAACGGGCGGGTGCAGGAGAAACTCGGAAACCGTCATCCTACTATGGCCCCACACGGATGCTATTCCTGCAAGGGGGACGACCAATGGGTAGTCATTGCGGTTTCATCAGACGCGCAATGGGACAGATTCCGTCGCGCCATTGGAGATCCGGAGTGGGCACGAGCAGCACAATTGGCGACAGCCGCGGGGAGGAAAGCATCTGAAGATGAACTCGATGAGCATATTACCGCCTGGACAAAAGCGCGAGACCATTATGAAGTCATGGAGTTGTTGCAACAAGCTGGAGTAGCGGCGGGTGCGGTGCTCTCAGGACCAGAGATTCTCAGCGACGCCCATCTTGCCGCCCGGGAATTTCTGCTGGCGATCGAGAAGGCTGAGGCTGGCATGCATCTCTATCCTGGATTTGTCCCCCGTTTTCATCAGACGCCGGCTGCTGCACCCTTGCCAGCTCCGTGTTTT
>CAZCWX010000747.1:0-2587 GCA_964502465.1 uncultured Enterobacteriaceae bacterium
CGGACCCTAGAAGGGGCTCGACGCGGTTTAAGTGATGCTTTTCCGCTCCATGAGGATCCACCGCCAGCCACTCCCTATGAGGTGGTGTACGAAGGGGGCAAAGTCCGGCTGCGTCATTATCACGCCGTAGGAAAACCCCAGTCTACTCCTCTGTTAATCGTCTATTCCCTCATTAAGCGCCCGTTCATCCTCGACCTGCAGCGCGGACGGAGTATGGTCGAAACCCTCACAAAACAAGGGCTCGAAGTCTACTTCATTGACTGGATCCCTCCCAGTCGTATGGATAGCTGGCGCGGTTTTGACGCGTACGTCAACGGCGATCTCGCCAATGCGGTGCGGGCGGTGCAAATCCGCGAAGACGTTGAACAGGTGTCTCTGCTGGGATACTGCTTTGGCGGCCTGTTGACTACCCTGTATACCGCGCTCCACCCTGAGACAATCAAAAATCTCATTACCTTTACGCTGCCTCTGGACATGAGTACCCGGGAACTCCTGATGGATGTGCTGATGGCCCAAGTGAGTCCGGAGACCATCAACCTCATCACCACGGTGTATGGGAACTGCCCGGCGTGGCTCATTAAGCTTGGTTTTGATTCCACGGCGCCCGTGCACCATCTGCTCGACAAGTATGTCGGCCTCTACCGGAACAAAGACCGGGAGGGGTATACAGAGATGTTCGAACTGTTTGAGCAGTGGATGAACAGTGACGTCCCCATGGCTGGGCAGATCTTCCGCGAAACCGCAGATCTCTTTCGTCAGAATCTGTTGATGCAAGGCCGTTTCCAAATCGGAGGCCGGACGGTTCACCTGAAGGATATCACGGGTCCGGTCTTGAATGTCATCAGTGAACACGATGACGTGGTCCACCCGAAATCAAGCCTGCCTTTGCCCGAATCAGTCGGGAACTCCGACGCCCGGAATCTGGTGTTCCCGACCGGGCACATCGGCGCGGCGGTGAGTGCAGCTGCGCACAAAAAACTCTGGCCGCAGGTAGGCGCCTGGCTCAAGGAGCGCGATGGCCATCGGCTCCACTAACCCTGAGAGCCGACAGGAGAGGTGTACAGGATGCTCCCAACAAACAGTGAATCCTCGCTGTTGCCGCTCTCTCCAGCAACGTGGCAATTATAACTGGCGGCGGTCGCGGTTTAGGAAAAGAGATGGCCGATGGCCTCGGCGAAGCTGGGGCTGCCGTGGTGATGACCGTCCGCTGAGGGGCACTGCCTCAATGACAACAAAAGGGAAAAGCTCAGCCACAGGCAAAAAGAGAAAAATCTCCCGTTCCCCTAGGCAGAAACTCCGCCAACAACAGGAGAAGCAGCTCATGACAGAGGAAAAACCTCTAGCAGAGCAACAAGTCACGGCAGAAGAGCAAGCACAGTCAGCACGGAAGCAGCGTATGTCCTTTTTCCAGCTCTGGTCCGAAATGTTTTTTTGTCCTTTAGGTGACAAATTTTTTCTGTGCCATTTGCTTGCAAAAGTTAGCAATAAGAGTTAGCACCTCCCAGCATGCTATCCCTTTTCAGGCTTCAGGAATGGCTGCCCAAAGTATGCAACTGACCCATGCACGTTGTGGAGGAGAGCACCTGTCAGATGTTGATTCGAGAGCTGGAGCGTCTTGAAGCGAAGTTCTACCGTGAGGTGAATCAGATTGTCGAACCGCTCGTGCGGGCTGGCGTTGGTTCTCTGGGTGTGTGGGCAACAGAAGCGATCGTAGTGGAGATGAAGGGGCGGAAGACTGGTCGCACCTTCAAGGTTCCCCTTCTGGCTACCCTCGTTGGCAACGTGCTGCTGGTCAGCACCGTACGCCGCCGGTCACAGTGGGTGAAGAACCTTGCCGCCAACCCGGAAGTACGCTACTGGCTGGGTGGTCGGGCTGGTGAGGCCACTGCTGTGGTGTTTGCTCCCGGTCTAGTAGCGCCGCGACTCGACCACCTCCCATCGATGACTGGCTGTCTCGCCACTGCCCTCAGACCATACAGTAGCGTGTTCGGCGGAGGCGTCGCGCTCCTGATCCCGCGACAACCTCAAAAGGTAGGAACATCCACAGGTTCAGGAGAAGACGATAGAAGCGCTCGTTGAGCCCGATACGGGAAGATTCAGGGTATCGAGGAAAGCTGCACAGTCGGCAGACAGCGAGAAAAAGTACGATCAGAAGCACGCGATGGTTATACGGAAGATTCGCGGAGCAGTAGTCGTGATCACCGGCGCGACCAGCGGCATCGGCCGCGAGACGGCGCGGGAGTTCGCGCGTGCCGGGGCACGTGTCGTCACCGCCGGCCGCCGTAAGAGTCAGCTACAGGAACTAATAAGTGAGATCGAAACCACAGGTGGCGAGGCGCTGGCGGTACAGACCGACGTTGCGGAGCAACCGCAAGTGGAGCGGCTTATTGAGAAAGCTGAGCTAGGTAACCATCTAGTGAAGTGTACCAACAGTGGATCAACCCTACCAACTCCCTCAAGAAGCGGTAGTGGGTCAGTTTGAGTTGTCCCGCAAACAGACCCGGTAGGGGGCCGATTCATCGGACCCACCACAGGGCTTGATAAAACAAGTCCCTACACTCCCTTGCCTGGTTCGTGCTCAAGGAAG
>CAZCWX010000748.1:0-4304 GCA_964502465.1 uncultured Enterobacteriaceae bacterium
ATAGGCCGAGTGTTGCACGGCTTGCTGCCCGGCGAGGTGGAGATACGTAATGGCTTTCTCGGTATTGGCACTGCGTCGGTAGTGATGGGCTAAGTCACTGTAGTGCTCAGGGAGCGTCGCAGCGTATACAGTTTCCAACGCCTGACCCGTGCCCTCGTGTAAGGCTTTGCGTTGCAGCGAGGCCAGCAAGCGGTAGAGGTCGGCTTCGGATTGCGGAAGGACGTGGCGGACCAAGCTCAATGGAAACTCCCGGCCAGTGACGGCGAGTTGCTGGAGCAGAGCTTTCTCCTCTGGCGCCAGCCGGTCAATGCGGGCGGTGCCGCCGCGTGCTTCCAGCGCGGCTTGTTCGGCACGGATGCGCTCGGCCAAGTGGACAGGTGTGTAACTGATCGGGGGTTTGGGGGTGGCCGCTAAGGGTTGGAAAGGACTCGGAACTGAGGACTCAGCGCTCGGGACTCGGGGCTCGGCACTCGGTACTGCTGAAGCGCCGACCCACACCAACACCTTGCCGTCTTCATCCACCGCTAGGCGCTCAGCTTCAATCAGTTCGTCTTTGAGTCCTTCTAGGTAGTCATCGTCGAGATGGAACTGGAGCTTCAGCGCTCGGTATGAGATGCGACCTTTACTCTGCAGCAACTCCCGCACCTGCGCCAAGATCTCCTCAAAGGTCATTTACTGCCCTCCTCACAGCACGGCAGACGTGCGCACAGCGCACGCTACCCCTGAAAGCTGATGAAAGCTGATGGCTGATCGCTGATAGCTCATTTCGCAAAATGCGGCATCACCTTCGCGGCAAACAGCTCCATGCTGCGCATGACCCGCTCGTGTGGCACCATACCACCGGGGTTGAACCAGCAGATGACGCGACCCATGTGAAATTCTTGCTCGAACTGTTTGAGACGCTCGAAACAAGCTTCGGGTGTGTCGAAGACTGCCATGACTTCACACACCTGCTCATACGTCATGCGGCGAACGCGCTCGAGCACCTCCTTGAGACGTCCCTCGGGAAGCGGACCAGCAGTAGCATAGATCGTTGCCACCGCCTGGAGGAAGCGTTTGATACTTGGTTCGAGATCTTGCCGGATCTGTGCCTGGCTTTCCCCAACGTACAGGGGCATCAGCAACGTGACATCTTCACCGCCTCGATCTGCATGGCCGGCCGCCGTACGGGCCTGGTGGTACAAGGGCAAGAGTTCGCGAATCTTCCGGAAGGGATTGACCTGCGCAGCCACAAAAATGGGATATCCCATCCTCCCTGCAAGCTCAAATGTCTCGGCGCTGTTCGCTGCGATCCGCACCGGGGGGTGCGGAGACTGAATCGGTTTGGGAACAACCGAAAGATCATCCACGTTGAAAAAACGCCCATGGAACGAGAAACGATCACTGGTCCAGGCTTTAAGAATAATATCTACGCTTTCCAGCATGCGCTCGCGGCTTTCTGCCTGGTTCAGCCCGAAACCGGAAAAATGCGTCGGGATCGAGCCACGCCCGATGCCAAATTCCACCCGGCCGTTGCTGATCACATCAAGGGTAGCAATTTCCTCAGCAACACGAATCGGATGTGACAGCGGCAGGAGAACGATAGCGATGCCTAAACGCAACTGCCGGGTACGTTCTGCTACTGCGGCAAGCAGCAGTAAAGGAGCAGGTGAAATAGAGAGTTCGGCGTTGAAGTGCTGTTCGACCGGCCAGACCGACTCGAATCCTAAGACTTCGGCGTAGACGGCCTGATCTATCGTGTCTCGATAGCGCTGGACTGGCGATTGGGAATCCGTACAGGGCAATTGATAATGCAGCCCGAATTTCATAGGTGTTCCCTCCAACCCCTCTGTAAGGACACGGCCTTACAGAGTGATACGCTCTTTTTGCCGATCTGCGAGAGGTTTGCAAGAGGAAGAGGAATTTCAGGCTTCAGGGCTTTGGCGCATGCCTCGGATTTGTGTGGAAAACGGCAGGCAGAGCTTGCTCTACTCGGTTAACATATCGCAGGAGTAGTCCGGTAGGGCGGGCTGTACCCGCCATTCAGCGCGGGAGCACAAATTTTGCCCATGAACTAGGACTTTTCTCTAGAGCCTGTAGCCCGTGGCCTATCACCTCATACCAAGTAGCAATTCAAAAAGGACTCCTGAGTTGCCGAAGCGGCACCCGTTTATGCTTCGACTGGCTCAGCACGAACGGATGAGGACGGTCTCGCTCAAGACCCCGTTCGCCCTGAGCGTGTCGAAGGGGGGACGGTGCGAACAGTCCTTCATGACATACAAATTGGTATCAGAAGTTGTCGAATGCTTACAGCTCTTCAAGGTGCTTGACCACAGCCGTGGCGACGCCGCGGGTTCCGTCCACTGGACAACCATCGCGGTCTACGCGGATCGTTCCTTCTGTGCAGCCATTTTCGATTGCAGACACAATGAGTTTTGCCGCGGTGCTTTCTCCAAGCCAGTCGAGCATCATCGCTCCCGCCAGCATTGCCGCAACAGGGTTCGCGTTATTTTTTCCTCCGAGAGTCGGAGCCGAACCGTGGGTTGTCTCGAACACTGCCCGTTCCTGACCAATGTTTGCACCAGGACAAAAACCGAGACCGCCAGCAGTGGCAGCACCTACATCACTCAACACATCCCCAAGCAAATTCTCGCAAACGATCACAGCGAATCGTTCAGGCCACAGGACCAACGCCTGGGCTGCTGCGTCGGCATACAAGCAGTCCTGTTCGATATCCGGATACGCCTCACCGATTTCTCGAAAGACCTGGCGAAAGAGGGCAAAGCTGCGCAGTACATTGCTTTTATCGACACATGTCACACGTCTGACATCGTCGGCTGGGGCTCCCTTTCGCTTGCGAGCGAACTCGAAGGCGAAGCGAGCAATCCGCTCCGTTCCAGCACGAGTAATGGAGATGGTGTCCCTCACTCCTTCTGGAGTTATATCCTCAGCCCCGCGGGAAAAATAAATTCCTTCGGTGTTCTCGCGGACAATGACGTAATCAATGGCACCTGGTCTTTTGCCAGCCAGAGCCGAGGTCACTCCAGGAAAGAGCCGCACTGGGCGCACGTTGGCATAGAGATCGAACCCTTTACGCAGTACGCCACCAAGGATGCCAGCCTCGGTCCCGTCTGGGTTGCGTACCTCCGGCAGACCCATTGGCCCTTTGAGAATGGCATCTGCCATTTGACACGCCGCAAATGTGTCTGGTGAGAGGTTCATCCCAGTCTGTCGGTAATGCTCCGCTCCGGCGGCATAGAAACGGAAATCGAGGTGAAAGCCACCGGCTGCCTGTTCCACTGCCCGCAGCACATCGAGCGTTGCATCAATAATTTCGGGACCGATGCCATCTCCCTTGAGGACAACGATAGTGTAGGTTTTCATGGGACCTAAAACGTAATCAGCGGTTTAATGATGTTGTCCTGCTTGGTTTCCATCATATGGAAGGCCTTCTCGACCTCGGCAAACGGGAATCGATGCGTGGTCAGCGGCGTCGGGTCAAGGCGTCCGTTCTCAATGAGCCGCAACAGGCGCGTCATGCGTTCTCGACCACCTGGACACAGGGCAGTACGGATTTTCTTGTCGCTCATTCCCAGTCCAAATTCTGCGAGAGGAATTTGCAACGCGTTCCCCGCCTCGCCGTGGTAGCCAATATTGGAAATCACCCCACCAGGTTTGGTGGCCTTCATGCAATTCTCAAAAGTGACTGGATGCCCAAGCGCCTCGATTGCTGCATCCACACCAACACCGCCAGTGAGATGTTTGATGTGCTCAACCGGATCACCCTGGGTCGGATCAACTACCACATCAGCGCCGCACCGTTTCGCCAACTCTTTACGGTCCGGCTTTGATTCCACAGCGATCACAAGGCCAGCCCCCAAGAGTCGAGCAGCCATCGTCGCACACAATCCGACCGGTCCTTGGGCAAAAATGGCCACGGTACCACCAGCAGGGATCTCCGCATTCTCTGCACCGGCCAGGCCTGTCGTGAGCATGTCTGTGATATATACCGCTTGTTCATCACTCAAGGATTTTGGAATAGGCGTCAGATTAAAATCTGCATCGTTGACAAAGAAATACTCCGCCATGTTCCCGTCACGCTGCGTAGTAAATTTGTAGCCACCCAGCATTCCACCACACTGAGACGGATAGCCTCGCTGGCAATAGTCACACCGCCCACACGGCGTAATAGCACACACCGCCACGCGGTCACCCTCTTTGCAGGACGTCACATTTGCGCCGAGCTTGTAGACGACCCCCACACTCTCATGACCGAGGACGCGACCTTCAGGAATAGGAATCACGCCGCGCACGGTATGCACGTC
>CAZCWX010000749.1:0-2610 GCA_964502465.1 uncultured Enterobacteriaceae bacterium
ATATTCTGGATCTCTCAAAGATCGAAGCACAAAAGTTTGAGATCCACGCAACAAGCTTTCATTTACCAGAATTGCTGCAACACATTGCTGACCTCACACGCATCCGGGCCGAGCAGGCGGGGCTGACCTTTCTTTATCAGCCTATTTCTCCCTTACCCGTCAGTGTGCAAGGAGATGAAAAACGGTTACAGCAGGTGCTCCTCAATCTGCTGGGGAATGCGATCAAATTTACTGAGAAAGGAAGTGTGACTTTCACAGTTGGGTATCACTGTACAGCCACGGGCAAGAAAAAGTTACGTTTTCAGGTAGAGGACACGGGCCGAGGTATGCCGGCTGACAAGCTCGAGGAGATCTTCTTGCCTTTTCACCAGCTGCACGTGTCCGGCCAACATGTCGAGGGGACGGGCCTGGGGTTGGCTATTACCAAACATCTCGTGCAATTAATGGGAGGAGAAATCTGTGTGCGTGCGACGCCTGACCGTGGCAGTACGTTCTGGGTCGATCTTGAGCTGCCGGAAGTGGACGAGGGGCTGCCACGGCACACCAACAGAGAAAAGACGATCATTGGGTTCGAAGGCAAGCGAAAACACATTCTGGTGGTCGATGATAAATGGGAAAATCGCCTACTGATTGTGAGCCTGCTTACCCCGCTCGGATTTCAGGTGAGTGAAGCAGCGGATGGGCAGGAAGGCGTGGCCAAGGCCCGAGAGGGGCGGCCGGATCTGGTGCTCATGGACCTCGTCATGCCGGTGATGAACGGCTTGGATGCCACCCGGCAGATGCGACAGTCACCGGAATTGAAGGATGTGATTGTGATTGCGTGTTCAGCAAGCGCCTTCGCATTCAATCGGCAGGACAGTCTGGAGGCTGGCTGTAACGACTTTTTGCCCAAGCCGGTTCAGGCTGAAGACTTGTTCGAGAAGATAGGACGTTATTTGAACATCCAATGGGTATATGATACCGCTCCCCGAGTCGGTGAACAGGGGCCTGCGGTTGCAGAGTCGCTGGTGGTGCCGCGACCTGAGGAACTCACGGCGTTGTTCGACTTGGTGAAGAAAGGGAAGGTGATTGCCATTCGTCAGGAAGCCGCTCGCCTCGAGCAGTTAGGCGAGGCCTATCGACCATTTGTGGCCGAAGTGCGGCGGATGACGAAGAGTTTCAACCTGAAGGAACTCTCTCAGTGGCTCACCCCCTATCTGCAAGGAGGCGCGGAATGAGTGAAGCAACGCTGAATCAAGGCACGATCCTCATTGTGGATGACACCCCGACCAATTTAGCAATTCTCGTCGATTATCTTGCTGAGCAGGGATTTGACATCGCTGTAGCGATGGATGGTCTGAGTGCCATTGAACAAATCTCAGAGACCCGTCCTGACCTGATTCTTCTGGATGTGAGGATGCCTGGCATTGACGGCTTTGAAACCTGTCGGCGGTTAAAGGCCCAGAAGGAAACAAACCACCTACCAGTCATCTTCATGACGGCCCTTTCCGATACGGAGGACAAAGTAAAGGGGTTTCAGGCGGGGGCGGTAGACTATGTGACAAAGCCGATTCAGCAGGAAGAAGTCCTGGCGCGGGTGACCGCCCACCTGACGCTGCGGCGACTGCAGGTGAGTCTCGAAGACAATAATGCACGACTCCAGCAGGAAATTCTCGAGCGGCAACGAGTAGAGAACGCGCTACGCACAGCAAACGAACAACTGGAACGGCAGGCGTTGGAGCTCAAGAAACAGTATGAGGTGGTGGACAAGCTGGCGGTCACCGACGATGTCTCCGGATTTTATAATACGCGATTCTTACACCAGTTTCTCGACCAGATGTTCACCAACACGAATGCGGCCGCCCAAGCACTGTCGCTCGTATTTTTCGACTTGGATGGTTTCAAAAGGGTGGTTGATACCCACGGTCATTTGCTCGGTGCGAAAATCCTGAAAGAGGTCGCTGAGGTGGTGAGTCACTATCTTGACCCTGCAGATCGGATTGTCCGGTATGGGGGGGACGAGTACGTGGTGATTCTCCCCGATCAGGAAAGGGAAGCGGCGCTGACGAAGGTCGAACGAATCAAAGAGGGAGTGGCTGCGACTGCCTACCTGCAGGAAGAACACCTCAAGGTGCGAGTCACCGCTTCTTTTGGCCTTGCGACGTTTCCGCAGGATGCACGCGACAAAAAGGAGCTTCTGGCCGCAGCCGATCAGTGTCTGTTCCAGAGCAAGGCTAGCGGGAAGAATACCATCAGCGTCGCGGGAGGAGATGCGCGGGCAGTGAGGTTGCGGGAGTAAACGGGGTGTGACACCCAACCATGGAACTTCCCGTCACAGTATTTCACAACAGGTGGAAAAACAGCCACTTCATGGCTTGTTGCTGATGACACTCTTTGACGTTCAAGACAGAGGGGGGAAAACGCTACCGTCGCGCACGAGTGTCATAACCCATTGAATAACGGCAGATTTTCCACAGGGGCGCTCGACACAGATCTCACTTTAAGAGTTGTAGCAGTTTTTTACACAGAGGGGTGTCACACCCCTTCTTCGGTTATTCTGCCCTCATCCCAGGACCACCTTACCAAAGTAGGCATGAGAGGGAGAGCGGTGCCTGATACCCGCCTTTGTGT
>CAZCWX010000750.1:0-3883 GCA_964502465.1 uncultured Enterobacteriaceae bacterium
CAATCTTCCCAGGGAAAGCCGCTTCGATGTGAGTCATGAGTCCCGTTTCAGACATCGAGTTTCCGTGGACCTCTTAGTATGCGATAAGGGATGAGCACTCTTGCAGCGTGTCGTCCTGAAAAGGAGCACACCGATCTCGAATGGTCAGGCTGGCTCAAGTGCCCCTTTCTTGATGATATAGATGAGCCCGACAGACAAGATCAGGACAAAGATGAGCATTTCAATAAACCCGAATAGTCCCAGTTGACGAAACACGACTGCCCAGGGGTAGAGAAAGACCACTTCGACATCGAACACGATAAAGAGAATCGCGACCAGGTAAAACTTCACCGAAAAACGGCCCCAAGCGGAACCACTGGAGGGATTCCCACATTCAAAGGGCTCGTCTTTCACAGCAGTATGTTTTTTGGGACCAAGAATCGTGCTGGCGAAGGCCATCGCTGTGGCCACCACCCCACCAATGATGAGCGCAATTAAGACAGGGACATACTGTTCCATGCTGATTCCACAGAAAAGCCACGATCCCTACGAAGAAGGATTTTATAAAACCACTGGAACCGCTAACAGAGGGGAGAAGGGGTGTCAACGTCCCTTGATGAGCCGTCAGCTTTCAGCCGTCAGCTATGAGCAAAAAAAGGGAGAAAAGGACTTTGCGCATACGGCACGAATCTTTCGTTTCGCTGAGAGCTGAATGCTGAGCGCTGATGGCTTCTTCTCCTTTCTTGCGGGAGCCGATCGGAGATGTTACAACTTCCTCCAGCAATACAGAGTAAAAAACATCGATCTGGTTGTCCTCTTGGCGGAGAATTTTTTCTTCTCCTTTAGGAGAGGTGCCAGAGTGGCCGATTGGGCACGACTGGAAATCGTGTGTACCCCTAATACGGGTACCGGGGGTTCGAATCCCCCCCTCTCCGTCAGTGGTGATAGCTAGGTCCTGCGCAAGGAAGGTCGGGAACCCCGTCAGGTCCGGAAGGAAGCAGCGGTACCGATACCACCCCTGTGCCGCAGGGTAGCCTAGCTATCACCAGTGATGACAGGGACATCAGCAATCAACAACACGGACGCCCAACGCATCGAGTAATCATGAGCTACCTTGTCCTTGCTCGGAAATGGCGACCACAAACCTTTGCTGCGGTTATTGGCCAAGAACATGTCACGCGCACTTTGCGTAACGCAATCAGCAGCAACCGGGTAGCCCACGCCTTTCTCTTTACTGGGCCGCGTGGGGTCGGCAAGACTACGACCGCCCGCCTCCTCGCCAAAGCGCTCAATTGTGAACATGGCCCGACCCCCGACCCGTGTAACACCTGCAACAATTGTCTGGAGATCACAGCCGGCAATGCACTCGACGTGCTGGAGATCGATGGGGCCTCACATACTGGGGTCGATCACGTCCGTGATCTTACCGACGGCATTCAATATCGTCCGGTCAAAAGCCGCCACCGCGTCATCATCATTGACGAAGTGCATATGCTGTCCAACGCGGCTTTTAACGCACTGCTGAAGACGCTGGAAGAGCCTCCGGCACACGTGAAGTTTATCTTCGCCACGACAGAAGCCCACAAAATCCCGCAGACGATTCTGTCACGTTGTCAGCGCTATGACTTCAAAAGGATCCCGCTGCGCGACCTCATTCAGCAACTGCAGTTGCTCACCGAGCAAGAAGGCTTTCCGGTTGATGCGCCTGGGTTAGCCCTCCTGGCCCGCGAAGCAGACGGGAGTTTACGGGATGCCGAGTCACTCCTTGATCAGGTGATCGCCTGGAGTGGTGGTGCGGTCAACGAACAGACCGTCAAAGAGGCGCTGGGAGTTGCAGACCGTCAAGCTCTGTTCCGTGTGGTTGACGCGGTCTTGGGCAATAATCCTGCGCAAGCGCTCCAGCTCGCTGGGGATCTCTATCACTACGGTTACGATCCTCGCCGCCTCTGCCGTGATTTACTGGAACACTTTCGTCACCTCGTCGTGGCAAAAATCAGCACTGATCCGGCTTTACTCGCTGATTTGCCGGACCATGAAGTCCTGAAGGTACAACAGCAAGCTGGTACCCGCTCGCTCGAAGATCTGCAGCGGTGCTTCACTTTGATGCTGCGTGCCGAGGAGGAAGTAAGCAAGACCGCCTATACCCAACTCGTCATTGAGATGACGCTCGTCAAGCTGGCAAGCCAGCCACCACTTATGCCGCTCGATGAGGCTCTCGAGAAACTGGACGCACTCCAGCGTCAGCTTGTCGGCAACTCCGCTCAAGGGCCTGGTCCGACAGGGCAACGTATCGCCCAGTCTATGGCGGCTTCCCCGCGCTCTTCCCCTGTCGTGCGAGAGGAAGGACCGCCCCCACCCCGGTCGGTTGCTCCGTCAGCGGCGCGAGAAGAGAGGGCCGCACCACCCTCTCCCTCAGATTCTTCATCCTCCACTACGACCCCTGAGCAGCAAAGCGATTGGGAAGGATTTCTCACGACTGTACGAAAAGAAAAACTCTCGCTCTTTTTCACTCTGAAATCCTCTGGTCGTTTTCTCGGCATGTCTCCAACTGCTTTACACATCGGTGTTGATAAAGACCCATACTTGAAAGAGTTGACGAGAAAGGAAAATCTTGCGCTTCTCGAAACGACAGCGCGGCGGTTCTTCGGCCGCGACCTCATGGTCGAAATCACAAAAGGTCATTCCTCCTCCCTCGCCCAAGCCTCGCAGACCCCTCCCGCTTCTCCTGCAGAAGAACGACAGACAGAGGGAGACCCTTTAGTAAAAACAGTACTTGATGTTCTTGGCGGAGAAGTGCAAGCTTCGCGCTCGTACCGGCCGCTCGGTGAGCCGCCCAGATAAGTAAGGAGAACGTATGGCAAATTTGGGAGATCTGATGAAGCAAGCCCAGCAGTTGCAGACCAAGTTAGCACACGCCCAGGAGGAAGCGGCAGGAAAAACTGTTGAGGCCTCGGCTGGGGGAAATATGGTGACCGCCGTCGTGAACGGACGCCTCGAAGTCGTCTCCTTACGTATCGATCCGACCGTCTTATCTGGAGGCGATGTCGAGATGCTACAAGACCTTGTCATCGCCGCGGTGAACGAAGGCATTCGCAAGGCACAGCAAATGATGGCCGAAGTGATGGGTAAGGCCGCCGGCGGCTTGAAGATCCCTGGATTGAATTTCTGACCGCGCTGTCCGGTTGAGCCAGGCGAAGGGTCTCGTGCCTCTCTGAGGGAGGCGTCGCTCCACTTCACCTGATACGTGCTGGTCATCGAGTGAAATTTCTCTTGTCACTTAGGGAAGCATGCAGTTGACACCGGCGTTGGCACGCCTCGTTCAAGAGTTAGGGAAACTGCCAGGTATCGGAGAGAAAACCGCGACCCGTCTCGCGCTGTTTATTCTGAACGCCGATCGCGACTACGCTGAAAGCCTGTCTGAAGCAATCTGGGCAGTCAAAGCGGAAACCACGCACTGTCAAGAGTGCTTTGGTCTGGCCGAAGGAGAACTCTGCGCAATTTGTAATGATCTGCAACGGAGTGAAGAGTCGATCTGTGTGGTGGAAGAACCGGCAGACCTTCTGGCTGTCGAACGGACACACGACTACCGGGGGCGGTATCATGTGCTTCATGGCGTTCTTGCGCCGCTTGATGGGATCGGGCCTGATGAATTGAAGATTGCCCCCTTGCTCGAGCGACTGCGGCGTGGGCACACCAGAGAAGTAATCATTGCGACCAACCCAACGGTAGAGGGCGAAGCCACCGCCCTGTACCTGGCAAAACTGATCAAACCCCTCGGCATTCGGGTGAGCCGGATCGCGCACGGCATTCCGATGGGTGGCGATGTCGAATATATTGACGCGGTCACTTTAGGACGCGCCATCGAAGGAAGACGGGAAATGTAAGAACTCTCTTTACACCCACC
>CAZCWX010000751.1:0-39382 GCA_964502465.1 uncultured Enterobacteriaceae bacterium
CATCACGGATATTCTGATGCCAGGAAAAGAGGGCATCGAGACGATTCTCGCCCTGCGCAAAGCCTACCCTGGCGTAAAGATCATTGCCATCTCGGGTGGAGGGCGCATGGGCAAACTGGACGTCTTGCCCATTGCCAAGTCATTTGGTGCTGTGCGGACGCTCGCCAAGCCATTTGAGCGAGAAGAACTGCTGGAAGCAGTACGAGCAGTGCTCGCTATGTGAAGGTGCTGGGGAGAACCGTTCATGCTTCGACAGGCTCAGCACGAACGGATGGAGCCTCATAGGCTTGTTTCACTCGCCTTGCGCGTACCCTGAGTTTGTCGAAGGGGAAGTCGAAGGGTGGATCTTCCTACCCCTCTCCCGCGAGGCGGGAGAGGGGTAGGGTGAGGGTCTTTTAGGCACTCCGCAGCACGCGACCAGCAAATGCACCACTATGGTCAAGGCCTTCCATAAAAACCTGGCCGTTCACCAGGGTGAATGTGTAACCCGAGGATTTTTGAATATACCGGCCACTGCCAGCAGGGAGATCGTGAACGAAAGTGGGCGGCGGCAGGCGGAGATTATCATAATCGATGACGTTCAGATCTGCATAGGCACCCTGGCGAATCACGCCGCGATCCTGAATGCCGAAAAGTTGCGCTGGATCATGCGTTAATTTGCGAATCGCTTGCTCCAACGTAAAATGCTGGCGCTCTTGCACCCAGTATTTGAGAAAGTAGGTGGGCAAGCTGGCATCCATAATCTGACCACAATGGGCCCCAGAATCACCGAGGCCGATCACAACCTGTGGGTGATCGAGCATCGTCTGGACTGCATCAAACTGTGGATTCAAAAAAGGATAGTTGAACAGCGTTTTCCCCTCGCGCTCCAGGGAAAGGAGGATGAACGCTTCGGCAGGGCTCACCCCAAGACGCTGCGCATGAGCCTGAAGGCTTTCCGCAGGACGGTGGTCGTAACGCACCTCATCTGCCGGGAGAACGAAAATCTGGCTGAAGTCGATCGGTGGCGGATCGGCCAGCGCTTCGCGAACCATGGCTGCGCGGTATTCGAGATTGCGCAGTTTCGCGACTTTGTCTTCGAGTCGGAGGTTGCGGAGTGCACGCCACGAGGGAGCGCGATCGAAAGGAGTCCGGTTGACGAAACCGAACAACACCCCGATGCCGCGAGTGGTGGACTGGGCAAACACTTTCGCCCCTTGAGCCGCACTGGCACTAATCTGTTCGAGCATGGAGGCAAACACCCCAGGGTACGGACGGCTCTGTGCCAGGCCGAACGTCACCGGACGCCCGGTGGCTAAGCTCACCTCGGTCATCCAACGCACTTCTCGCTGAATATCTTCCGGCTTGCCGCTATCGATGCCTGGCGCCGCTTCAACGAGACCACGGTTCAGCTCACCGAGCGCACGGGCGATACCGATGAGTTCGTCAAAAGTGGCAAAGGTTCCAGGGACTGGCTGGCCTTCCGGCGTACGATGCAAAATAGTGCGTGAAGTAGAGAATCCCAACGCGCCACCGGCAATCGCTTCGGCAACGATGTCATGCATACGGGCAATGGCCTCAGGGCTGGCGGGTTTATTCTCCAGGCTTTCTGGACCCATGGCCCAGTAGCGTACGGCGCAATGGCCGACCAGACCGCCGACATTCACCCCTTTGGGGATGGCGTCGAGAGTCTTCAGGTATTCTCCATAGGTTTCCCAGTTCCACTGCATGCCGGCCATGATGGTTGCTGCTGGAATATCCTCGACCGATTCCATGAGATGAGCGAGATAGTCACGATCTTGCGGGCGACAAGGGGCAAAGGTCACGCCGCAGTTGCCCATGACGACCGAAGTGACACCGTGCCAGCACGAAGACGAGACCGTCGGATCCCAACACACCTGTGCATCGAGGTGCGTGTGGATATCGACGAAGCCTGGGGTCACGAGGTGACCCTCAGCATCGATGGTCCGTTGAGCAGAATCGGTGATGTTGCCAATTTCAGCGATGCGGTCGCTCTGTACCGCGACATCGGCGCGATACGGCGGACGTCCAGTGCCATCGACGACCATTCCGTTCTTAATAACGACATCGTAGGCCATGCGGTCCTCCTCTTCCATGAGTGTGCTCTGCCCTTGTTGCTGCAAAACCGGTGGCAGGCGCTTTTGCCCTCCCACTGTGCGTAATCCAGCGGGGTCTGTCAATGATTGAACCCCCTCACCCTGCAAGTAAGAGCATTCACGCTTTTTTGTAGTCGTAAAACCCTTTGCCTGTTTTCCTACCCAGGTAGCCAGCAGCGACGTAGTTGCGCAGCAAAGGACAGGGGCGGTACTTGTCGTCGCCAAGCCCATGGTGCAGCCGTTCCAGCACAGCTAGACAGGTATCAAGACCAATCAGGTCCGCCAGGGCTAAAGGTCCCATGGGCTGGTTGGTTCCCAGCTTCATTCCCTGGTCAATATCTTCGACTTCACCAACCCCTTCATAGAGCGCATAGATCGCCTCGTTGATCATCGGCAGCAAAATGCGATTCACGATGAACCCGGCATAGTCCTTTGCCAGAATCGTGGTCTTGCCCATTTTCTTGGCCAGGGTATCGATGACACGGAGGGTGTCATCAGAGGTGGCAAGCCCGCGCACGATCTCGACCAGTTGCATGACCACTGGTGGGTTCATGAAATGCATGCCAATGACTTTATCCGGCCGTTTGGTCACCGCCCCGAGTTGGGTCAGTGAGATCGAAGAGGTGTTGCTCGCTAGAATCACCTCTGGACGAGTGATCCGATCGAGCTGTTGAAATATCGCCTTCTTGATTTCGTGGTCTTCTGGCGCTGCCTCGATAATCAGGTCGGTATCACGCAGATCTGCCAAATTCGCAGTGCCACGCAGACGGCCGAGAATAGCGCGCTGTTCTTCCTCGGGGAGTTTTCCGCGTTCAGTGAGACGGATGATCCCTCGTTGAATATTCTGGAGTGCGCTCTCGACGATCTCTTGAGTCACATCATACAATAACACCGAGAACCCAGCTTGGGCGGCAACCTGGCCGATGCCACCGCCCATCTGTCCGGAGCCGACAATGCCAAGGGTACGAATGTCCGTCATGGTTAGGCTGGAAGAAGGTTGTATTGTTCGAGGTGGTTGATGCGCTCGATGACTTGGTCCATCAGCCATCCTGGAGTTGAAGCTCCAGCAGTCACGCCAATTTCTTTCACGCCGGCAAACCAGTTTGGGTCCACCTCGGTCGGTTCCTCGATGTGATACGCTATTGCTCCTTCTTCACGACAGACCGCAGCAAGGTGGCGCGTGTTCGAGCTATTTTTGCCGCCAACGACGATCATCACCTGGACTTCACGCGCCAAATCGCGGGCGGCATCTTGGCGCTCGATCGTCGGGTTACAAATCGTGTTGAAGATCTTGATCTCTTTGCAGCGGGGTGCCAGGTAGGACAAAAGTTCGCCGACACGCTCGGTCTCTTGGGTGGTTTGCACCACAACCCCGACCTTCTTCGGCAGCTTCACCTGACGGACATCTTCGGGTTTCTCAATAACCGTGGCCTTGCCACCGGCATGGCCTAAGGTCCCAATCACCTCAGGGTGCGTGGGATTACCGAAGATCACCAGGTGATAGCCTTCATTCACGAGTTGCTTGGCTTTGTTTTGCACCAAAGTGACCAGCGGACACGTCGCATCGACCACGGTGAGACCCTTCGTATCGGCTTGTTGATACACCTCGGGGGCAACGCCGTGGGTACGGATGATCACGGTGTCACCGGCTCTCATCTCATCGAGTGAATCAATCGAGTGGACACCTTTCTCATCGAGCGATTGCACAACCTGTGGGTTATGAATAATGGGCCCGAGCGTGTGTACTGCTACACCCTGGTGAGTCTCGGCGGTTTGATGGACGATGTCCAAGGCTCGTTCAACCCCCCAGCAATAACCCGCGTGTACGGCCTTGCGAATTCTTCTCACGATCTCTCCTCCTGCACCCGTTGGAATGAACCGGTGGTCCCGGTTTGCGAGCCGATCCACAGCTCGCCTCCTTCATACAGTTCTTTCTTCCAGATGGGGACGGTTTCCTTGAGTTGGTTAATAGCATAGTGACATGCCTCAAAGGCCGCATGTCGGTGGCCTGAGGAAACGGCAATCGCTACGCTCGCCTCGCCAATGTCCACTCGACCAATGCGGTGGATCATGGCGATCTTGATGATTGGCCACCGAGATAATACCTCGGTAGCGATCTTCGTCATCTCTTTCTCTGCCATGCCTGGGTAACTTTCGTACTCCAGTCGGACCACTTGTCGTCCGTCGTTGGTGTTGCGTGTCGTGCCGACAAAAGTGGTCATCGCCCCTGCGCCGGCATCGGCGACAAAATCAGTCAGTTGCTTCAGGTCGATCGGATTCCGGGTAATCGTGCACAGGATACGGTGCTGAGCTTCAACCATGGCCCCCCCACTGACCGGTGGGATGAAAGCGAGTTCGTCATTATCTTGGAGGGGGTGGGTCTTGTCAACGTATTCCTGGGCAACAGCAAAAGCGACTGAACGCTCGACTCTGGCCAGTTCTGGATGCTCCTGTTTGAGCAACTCCCACACGGTTGCCACCGTTGCGCCCGCTGGGACCTCGCGGATTTCCTCGCTACGGCCGAGGCGTTCACGTAAAGACGCAAAGAAGCGGAGTCTAATGCGCATGACGCTCACCCCGCAGAAGAAACAGCATATGGCCTAACTCTGGCAGGAGCAGTTTCGTCATCCCCAGTTCGACCGCACCCGTTGAACCTGGCAGCGAAATCACGACCTTGCCTTTTGCCACGCCCGCAATTGCTCTCGTCATCATGGCCGCTGAGCCGATGTCCTGATAGCTCAGCATGCGAAACAACTCCCCAAAGCCAGTAATTTCCTTCTCGAGCAGTCCCTGAATCGCCTCAAAGGTGGTATCGCGTGGCGCAATGCCGGTGCCGCCGTTGATAATAATTGCATCAACTGTTGGCTGCTCTAACAATGTCCGCACAGCAGCAGTCATCTGGGTCGGCTCATCTTTCAGGAGTTGATAGGACACCACTTGATGATGGTGTGCGGCGAGCAGCTCGGTGATGCGCTTCCCGCTGGTGTCAGTCTCTACCGTTCGCGTATCGCTGGCGGTGATCACTGCACAACGAACCGTACGGTGCGCTTTCTCTTTATGTTCAGTAACAGCCATGATTCCTCGCGGAGGTTTTTCTTTTCCCTACACCCGTATATATGCTCCGGCTGGAGCCAGATCGGCACACACTTCTGGGTGCAGTATCTCTGCTAAGGTTTCCGCGCTGTCAACAATGCGTGGTCCAGGGCGGTTGTAGTAGGCATTCCCGTCCACGACGAACACCCTGTTCGTTTGTACCGCTGGTAACACCTGCCATTGTGGATGCGCAGCTAAGGTTGGCAGGTCCATCTGAGATTGTGCGATTTTAAAGCCGCAGGGCATAATGATAAGAACATCTGGCTGATAGGCAGCCAGAGCGTCCCAGGTAATTGAGGGACTATGGGTCCCCGCAGTGGCAAAAGCAGAGGTTCCACCAGCAATCTCAACCAATTCAGGAATCCAATTCCCTCCGGCCATGAGCGGATTAAGCCATTCTAAGCAGGCAACTCGCGGGCGTGAAAGGTGACGAGTTTGCTGTTCGACTTGCCATATTCTTTTTTTGAGTCCGCTCAAGACTGCTTCTGCCACTGCGTCTTGGCCAGTTGCTTGCGCGATTCGGCGGATGTCATCCCAAATATCGCTGAGCCGTTGGGGCCTCAGGGAGATGATTTGCACTCCTGGAGTCAAAAAACAGCGCACCGCTTCCTCAACCTCTGGAAGGGAAACGGCACAGACTTCGCACTGGTCCTGAGTCACGATCACATCAGGTTGCAGGGTTTGCAGGACATCCGTGTTAATGCGGTAGACGCTCAGCCCCTCTTGGACAATTTCTCGTACCCGAGCGTCGATTTCTGCACTGGTCCCATGCGGATTGAGTTTGGGAGCGGTCAAGACTGGGAGACCGACGACTTCCGGTGGATAGTCGCATTCATGCGACACGCCAACGAGGCGATCTTGCAACTCTAAAGCACAAAGAATCTCCGTACTGCTGGGCAGTAAGGAGACGATGCGTTCAGGTCTCTTCATACAAACCTACATCAATAGGCGCGGTCCGGGGTTGTCGGGTTCGATCTTGTCGCCGCAGGTTGAGGAGCAGGTGGTGCACAGATACTCGAATTTATTGCCTTCTGGCAGGATCAACAACAATCTCTTTCGTACCGGCATTGCCTGGCGACAACTGGGACAGTAGAGCAATGAGGCTTCAAGTTGTTGAAAACTCGGTTGTTTGGCCACTCGTACCGTCTCCTTTCATAAAGAGCTGTCAGCTTTTCAGCTATTAGCTTTCAGTGGCAAAAGAGATTTGGCCTTCCTGTGCCAGTTGCCCCCCATCCTTACGATGATGGTTTTCTCCTCTTTCCGCTGACCGCTGAGAGCTGACTGCTGACCGCTCATACTGTACCATTCACTCTGAGTGGTCGCAATGAAGCCATTGCCTTGACCTCTGGGAGCGGCTACAACACAAAACTCACCCGCTAGAGAAGGCGGGCGACTCAATAACCCAATGGCAACGCGCAAAGTCTATATTGAAACCTACGGTTGCCAGATGAATCTGGCCGATACCGAATTGTTGATTGGCTTGCTGAAGCCCCACGGCTACGAGCCAACGCAGAGTGCGGCTCACGCTGATGTCATCTTGCTGAATACCTGTGCGATTCGCGAGCATGCTGAGGAACGCATTATCGGCCGGCTCGGTGACCTGGTCCGCCATAAAGCGCGCCGGCCTGGGGTGCTCCTTGGCCTTACGGGCTGCATGGCCCAGCATCATCGTGAAAAACTCCTCGACAAAGCGCCATTTTTGGACTTGGTCTTAGGACCGGATGCATACCGCAACCTGCCAACGTTGTTAATACAGGAAGACAAAGATGAGCCTGTGGTGGCAGTACGCTTAGATCGGGACGAGACGTATGCCGATATTACTCCAGCTCGCGGAGAGGGCGTGCGTGCCTGGGTGACAGTGATGCGGGGCTGTGACAAGTTCTGCACGTTTTGCATCGTTCCCTATGTCCGTGGTCGTGAACGGAGTGTCCCCATCGAGGTGTTGCTGACGCAAGTACAGGAGTTAGCCACGCAGGGGTATAAGGAAGTTGTGTACCTTGGGCAGACGGTAAACGCATATCGTGACGGCGATGCCGACTTTAGCGATCTCTTACGCAGCACTGCGGAAATTGACGGTATCGAGCGGATTCGTTTCACCTCGCCACACCCATCGGATATGAGCGAGCGAGTTATTGGAGTGATGGCAACGTGTGCCAAGGTTGCTCCCTACCTGCATTTGCCGTTGCAAGCAGCATCAAATCGGGTGCTGGAGCGGATGGAGCGTGGATATACGGTTGAACAGTACGCTGCGCTCGTCGAACGCTTGCGTGCGGCGCTCCCAGGGCTTGCGCTCTCGACTGACATCATCGTCGGGTTTCCCGGGGAAGACGAGAGCGACTTTCGTGCGACCTATGATTTTGTGGCAGAGATACGCTACGATTCCGCCTTCATGTTTAAGTATTCTGCTCGCGAAGGGACCAAAGCCTACAAGTGGGGCGAGACACTCTCAGAAGCAGAGAAGGGCGAGCGACTCCAGCACATTATTGCGCTACAGGAACACATCTCTAGTGAAATCAACGACCGGACCGTTGGCCAGACGGTTGAGGTATTGGTCGAAGGACCAGCCAAACGCCAGGAAGGCTGGTTAGCTGGCAAGAACGGCCAGTTCAAAACCGTCGTATTCCCGGGAAATAGTGCTCAGCCTGGAGACCTCGTGCCAGTGCGAGTGGTCTCAGCGACTGCACATACGCTGATCGGACAGGCTAGAGGCTAGAGGCTTCAGGGACCCTCCCCCCTTCAGCCTTTTTTAGTCTAGCAGCGCCACCACCTTTTCCGACGGTCGGGCGAGGACCGCCTTTTGCCCCTTGATGATGATCGGTCGCTGCATGAGTTCGGGGTGGGCTAGCAGCACGTCAATAACCGCCTTACGGGTGACATAGTGATTCTCGTCAAGTCCTAATTCCTTAAAACGCTTGTCCTTACGGACCAGATCAGCCGGTGGGTTAGGCAGCAGGTCGAGAAAGTGTTCAAGATCTGCTCGGTCTAGCGGTGTTTTCAGGTACTCGATAACGTCGAACTCGACGCCGCGCTCACGCAAAATATCGAGCGCTCCGCGCGACTGCCCTCAGCCGGGGTTGTGGTAGACCACCAAGCGTTCCATATGCCTGACCTCCTCAGTGAATTCCGTTTACTAATGTATGTGGTTTGACTTGAGTGGGGAAGGGCTGGTAACCAGATGATGACCGTGCAGATTTTCACCTTCCAGATAAGGGTATAAAGGAAAGCTATGGACATCACCAAAACCCGTCACTTTGTTGAGCAAACTTGGACAGATAGTATTATTCCCACGCTTAAGGACTACCTCACTATTCCCAACCAATCGCCGGCGTACGACATGGACTGGAATACAAACGGTTACATGGATCAGGCAGTTGAGTTGATCGCCAACTGGATCAAAGCTCAAGAAGTTCCAGGGCTTACGCTAGATATCGTCCGACTTGAAGGACGTACCCCTCTGCTTTTCATCGAAATTCCTGGCGACCCCCAGGAAACTGTGCTGCTGTATGGCCACCTCGACAAACAACCCCCTATGGAAGGCTGGAACGAAGGCCTCGGACCATGGAAACCAGTGATCAAAGAGGGGAAACTCTATGGTCGCGGTGGAGCAGATGATGGCTATGCGGCTTTTGCCTCACTGACGGCAATCAAGGCGCTGAAATTACAGGGACTGCCATGCGCCCGCTGTGTCATCATTGTTGAGGCGTGTGAAGAGAGTGGCAGCTTCGACCTGCCGTACTACATTGATGCGCTGCAGGGTCGCATTGGCACCCCGAGTCTGGTCATCTGTCTCGATTCTGGCTGTGGCAATTACGAGCAACTCTGGATTACGACCTCCCTGCGGGGATTGGCGACTGGGACCCTGACCGTGTCTACGCTGAAAGAGGGCGTCCATTCTGGTGCTGCGAGCGGGATCGTGCCATCGACCTTCCGCATCCTGCGCCAATTGTTAAGCCGTTTGGAAGATGAGAAGACCGGTGAAATTTTGCCTCGGGTGTTGTACGGCGAAATTCCCGACGAACGCCTCAGACAGGTTGCGGCGACTGCTCAGGTGCTTAGGGAAAGTGTCTATAGCGAATATCCTTTTCAGCAAGGGACAGTCCCTGTCACTCGCGAAATCAAAGAAGCTCTGCTCAACCGCACCTGGCGGCCACAACTCGAAATCACTGGGGCAGGAGGATTGCCGCCTCTCGATAAGGCCGGTAACGTCCTGCGACCGGTTACCGCTGCGAAAGTTTCGTTACGATTGCCGCCAAGAGCGAATGCGAATGAAGCGACAGCGTTCCTCAAGCAATTGTTCGAGCAAAATCCTCCTTATGGAGCAAAAGTGACTTTCGAGTCTGAGCAATGTGCCTCGGGCTGGAATGCGCCTGCTCTCGAACCGTGGTTAGAAGAATCGTTAAAGCGAGCCTCGTTAGCATTCTTTAGCAAGGAAGCCTGTTACATGGGAGAAGGTGGTACGATCCCGTTTATGGCGATGCTTGGTGAAAAATTTCCGCAGGCGCAGTTTGTGATTACGGGCGTGCTTGGTCCGCGCTCGAACGCGCATGGGCCGAATGAATTCCTCGAATTAGCAACTGGTATGAAACTCACTAGTTGTGTCTCCCGTGTGTTGGTGGATCATTTTCAGGCAAAGTGCCGGTGAAGTGAAGACCAGATTTTTCAGGGAAGAAGAAAGAGAGAATCCCATGGCAAAATTGACCCTAGTATCTCCACGTGACTATCCCCTGCAACCGTTAGTCGAAGCGGCCTTGGCCAACGAGTTGCGCTTTCTGGAAGTCGGTATCCAACGGACTGAGCAGCGCCTCAGCGAATTCGAGCAAAAACACCAGATGAACACCGAGGAATTCATAGCGCGTTACGAAAATGACGAATTTTCGGAGACCCTTGAATTTGCCGAGTGGATCGGGGAACACCGACTGCTTGCACGGTTGCGAGAAAAGGCCGAGACATTGCGAGGGGTCCAATTTGCGCATTGAAGTCTATTTCCAACAGCTCCAAGATGCCATTGCTGCCTGTCGTGTGCTCCAAGGGTCGAACGTCACGTTCGATAAGCGGGGAGCGCACGAGGGCTTTATCCGAGGCGAACTCTACTGTGTCGATGGCTCTCTCCTATACTTTCGCGAGGCCGTCGATACAGAACTGACGGTTGATCGACTGATGTACACGTATCAATACATGAGTGCCTCGAAAGTACTGATTTTTCGCTACGACAACACTGGACACCACAAAAGGTTAAACCTCCCAACCTATCCGCATCACAAGCATACAGGGAATGAAGGGAATATTGCTGCCTCATCTGCTCCTGACCTTGCGACCGTGCTCAATGAAGTGGAGGGATTAGTCCAGCTTCCTCTGTAGATCTTCTGCCGCCTCGTGCAGGTTGCCTTTTTCCTGTGACTCTTGTAGAGGAAGCAGCAGAAGGGAACGCGCGTGGCTCGTCCAGCTTCACCTCTCGTTGAACGCCGATTGGCCGCAATTCTGCATGCCGATGTCCAGGGCTACAGCCGCATGATCGAAGCTGATGAGGCGGGTACGCTGCGCATTCTTACGCCCTATTTGCAGTTGATGACTGAGCTGGCGCGCCAGCATGGCGGCCACCCTGTCGGCTCGCGTGGCGATAGTCTGTTAGCGGAATTCCCCAGCGCCAGGAATGCCGTACAGGGTGCGGTAGCGATGCAGCAGGAGCTGAAGAAGCGCAACGCGGAGTTACCCGCCGAGCAGCAAGTCACATTTCGCATGGGCATTCATGTAGGAGAGATCACCGAAGACGGCGCGCAATTGCATGGGGATGGGATCAATATAGCTGTGCGATTGGAGGGACTCGCGGAGCCAGGGGGCCTTCTCATTTCAGGGACGGTCTACGATCAAGTCAAGAACAAGCTCGCTCTGCAGTACGAAGCCTTGGGCGAACAGCAACTGAAGAACATAGCTGAGCCGGTACGAGTCTATCGAGTCGTGCTGGAGAAGACAGACAGTCCACAGTCCACAATCCCACAGTCGCAAAGGAGCAGGCAAAAGCCTCGTTGGGTAGGCACGAGCATGTCCGTGTTCGTGCTCGTGGTGCTGCTTGGCGGACTCGCGACCTTTTGGGCGCTCTTTCATTCTGCATTCCGCACTCCACATTCCGTACTCCGCACTCAGGAGGCGCAGCCTCCGTCCCTGCCGTTGCCCGACAAACCCTCGATTGTCGTGCTGCCCTTTGTCAACATGAGCGGCGATCCGGAACAGGAGTATTTCAGCGACGGTATTACCGAGGAGCTGACTTCTAACCTCTCCCGGCTTCCCGGCCTGTTTGTTATCGCCCGCCACTCGGCCTTCACCTACAAGGGTAAGGCGGCAAGGGTGCAAGCTGTGGGTCAGGAGCTAGGAGTACGGTACGTGTTGGAAGGGAGTGTGCGGAAGTCTAACAATCAGGTGCGGATCATCGCGCAGTTGATTGATGCCACCACGGGGTATCATTTGTGGACCGAGCGCTATGACCGCGAGCTGAAAGACCTTCTTAACTTACAGGATGAGATCACGCAGCAGATCGTGGCGAATCTGCGGGTGGAAGTGCGGCAAGCCGAGTTGGAGCGGGTACGGCGCATCCCTACTGAGAACTTGACCGCCTATGACTATGGCTTGCGTGGGGTGGGGCTTTTTCTCCGCACAATGATCGAGCCGCAGAAAGAGATGAATGAGCAGGCGCGGCAGATGTTTGAGAAAGCCATTGAGCTAGACCCGACGTATGCGGCGGCGTACGTCGGGCTGGGTGCGACCTACCACCAAGAGTGGCTCTGGCAATGGAGTCGGGATCCCCAGACTCTGGAGCGGGCCTTTGCGCTGGCACACAAGGCTATAGCTCTGGATGACTCCTTGCCTCAGTCCCATCAGCTATTAGCCTCAGTCTATCAGTCCAAAAAGCAGTATGACCAGGCCACCGTCGAGGCAGAGCGGTTCGTCGCCCTCGATCCCAACAATGCTGACGGCTATATGTTTCTGGGGAATATGCTGGTCTGGACGGAGCGGCCGGAGGAAGGCCTTGGCTTGATGGAGAAAGCGATGCGCCTCAATCCCCGTTATCCGGTTTGGTATCTGGAGCGCTTAGGCGCTGCCTATCGCGTGGTAGGGCGGTGTGAAGAGGCGATCATGCAAATGAAAAAAGTCGTCACCCTCAATCCCAATAATCCTCCTGCCCATTTTGTCCTGGTGATCTGTTATGTTGAGTTAGGCCGGCAAGCGGAAGCCGAGGCTGAGGCGGCAGAGGTCCTGCGAATCAATCCCAACTTCTCCCTGGAGGTGTTCAAGCAGAACATCCCCATCAAAGATCAAGCGCTCTTAGAGCGCACTATTACAGCTGCACGCAAGGCGGGGCTGAAGTAAAGCAGTCAGCGATCAGCTAACAGAAGCGCTTTCCCATCTTGCTACGATGGGACAAAGGAAATGATCTGAGACAGAGTAGATGGCTGATACCCCACAGAAGATTGTCTTCAGGGTGCATTCAGTGCTTGGCAAGCGCATACGATTTACAGAAACGCAATGGAGGCACATCAGAAAGTGGCAGGAGATGCAGAGCCAGACCGAGAGAATGCAGGAAACCCTTGCTGAGCCTGATGTTGTCTACTACGTCCAGGGTGAAGATACTTATCACTATTACCGATTCTACCCGCAAACTCCTGTGAGTAGCAAACACATGCTCGTCATTGTCAAACATCTCGACGGAGAAGGATTCATCATCACCTGCTTTTACGCACGAAGGATCAGCAAGCCTGAGAAGGTGCTCGTTTATGGAAGTCACTCGCAAAAGCTCCACTAAGCCAGAGGCAAAGAAGGGAAAAACACAGAGCCAGAAGATCGCCATCGCCTACGACCGCGAAGCGGATGTGCTCTCGGTGATCTTCGGGAGACCAACGAAAGCAGAGGCAGAAGAGATTGGCCGCGGGATTTATGCCCGTTATGCCGGGGAAACCGGGCGGTTGGTAGAAGTCTGCATCCTGGGCTTCTCACAACGGTTCGGTAAACAACGACAAGAAATCAGCGTACCAGAATATACCAAAGAGCCGGGACCTTGAGCAGGAGGGACTCTGCTGGAGAGCAAAGGGAGCGAAATCACTGCACCGCCTCCTGGGGAGTGGCGTGCTTTTTCCGCTGATTGACAACCGCGAAGAGAAGGCAGAATCATCAGCCTCTGTGAGCAGCGAAGAAGACAACCCTGCATCCTTAACTCCCGTGAGACCCGCGCGGCGACTTGCCGCGATTTTGCATGCCGACGTACACGGCTACAGCCGCCGCATTCACGACGACGAGACTGGCACGCTCCAGGTCTTAACACCCTCTCTCGAATTGCTCCGTACCTTTGTGCAGCAACATGGTGGCCGCGCCGTTGGCTCCCGGGGCGATAGCCTGCTGGCTGAATTCCCCAGTATCGTCGAGGCGGTGCAATGCGCGGTCGAGATGCAGCGGGAGCTGAAAGCCAGAAATGAAGCACTGCCGGAAAACAAGCGGCTCGCTTTTCGCATAGGCAGCAGTCTGGAGGAGATCGTCTTGCGCGGGGTGGAATCTGTTTTCCGTGGATGGAGCGAGACGAAGAAAGAAACCAGTATGCAAGCACGGCAGATGTTCGAGCGCGCCATGGAGCTGGACCCGGTATATGCCGAGGCGTACGCGTACCTGGGTGTAACCTATTGGCTCGAATGGTTCTTTCGATGGAATTTCGTCCCCCAGGTTCTCGATCGGGCGGCTGAACTAGAGCAAAAAGCTCTGGCTTTGGATGAGTCCTTGCCTGGCCCTCACGTGGTGTTGGCCTTTATCTCTTTGTGGAAGAAGCAGCATGAGCAGGCCCTCGCCGAGGCGCGGCGAGCGCTCGCTCTCGATCCTAATAATGCTGAGACTTTGATCCAGATTGGTCAAATTCTAGCCTTTTCGGGACAGCCGCAGGAAGGGATTAAGTTGGTAGAGAAAGCCATGCGCCTCAATCCTCGATATTCCCCATTTACGTATAGGGCTTACGCACGCTCCGTAGGTGCTCATAAACTCAAGGAACTCCAAGGTGTTCGGGCAACTCCAGACCGCCAAGCCTTGTCCTGAGCGGCTGCCAGAAATCCTCCACCGCTACGGGCTCGAACTGCCCGGTGGCCGTCAGCCGCACCAGGGAGGCTGCGCCCGTCGAGGTGACGAGCAGGCGCAGAGGGAGCAGAGCTTTTTTGCTCTGGCTCACCACTTTTTCAGGATTGAGCTGCGCTGTTTGTAGTAAACTGGTGGGATCAACAGCCAGAGGATCGCGCAGCCCGGCCACAAAATATTTTCCCTGACGTTTCTCCGCCATGTTCACAACAATCCCCTGCGTCGTGTGCAGTCTCGTGAGATACGCTGCCCAGCGGAGGTTATCACGAATAGTGAAAAACACCCAGATGCTCAAAGCTGCAAGCAGTGCTCCCCCTACCAGCTTCCACAACAAGAATGACTCAGATTTTTTGCTTTCAAGCTGGACTTGTAAGCAGGATTCAAGAACGGGACGACTGGCTGCAAAGGAGGTCGCGTCTCCTTGAAAGGCCTCTAAGAGGGGACCTTGCTGCACGTGAATACTCTCCAAGGCATCCTGAAACACTGCGCGCAATTCTTGTGGCGCGTTCCCCCGGATGACACCCGCCAGGGTTGCTGTCGCCCCTCGTTCAATCCAAATAGTGAGCTCCCCCAGGTGTACGGTTTCGAGTCTTGGTCCCCGGTCTTTACCAAAAGAGTCTTGGACAAAATCCTGAATGGCAGTCAGCATGCCAGCAACCAAATCGGCATCGGGAGCAGAGACTGCACCAGTGACGACGTGGTGCAACAACAGTCCTGTGTGGTTGTGGATGAGAAAAACTTGCTCGACCCGGTACCGCAACGTGCGCAGAATGACAATTTCGGCGAACGGCTTGCCGGTGCGCCACGCTTCCAATCGCCACCGCAAGCCGCGCAGAGAAAGGCTATGCTCAAGGGTTTGGTTGAGTGATTCCAGCATCCCTCGGAGCACATGAGCAATAGCACGCCGGATCGTTGGCCCGATCACGGGAAACAGCGCATCTATCCAAATTTGCGGAGTTGTTTTGAGGGAATGCTGGAGAGTCGTCTCAACAATCGGAGTGAGCGCCTTGGGCAGTTGTTGATCGTGAGTCGAGCGCAGGAGTATCGCCTCGGGCAGGACCTGGCTGACATCTTTTGCCTGCAGCGTAAAGTTATCCAGTTTGCTCCTGCAGTTTCCTCAGTGCCCTTTGCTCTGGGCCGACGAGGAGGTGACGCAGTGCTCCTAATTCAGCTTCCGGTGGAAGAGGAGAGGGGTGCTGTGGGACCTTGGTGAAGGGTTCCCAGGCCGAAGAGTCAGTCACGACTTGCCTCCGTCCCGTCGAGGCCTATTCGTCAGGAATCTGGAATTCGTTGTTCAAACGAAGCGCCACTTCGGTGAAGAGTGCTGCCAGGGTGGAGCGATCCGTTTTGTCCACGCGCAGCTCTTGCTTTCTTCATGCCAACAAGCAGCCTCGGGTGACAGAAAGTATGCTGTGAGTCATAGGCAAGCTAGCGGAAGCGGTATGTCTTTGCAATCTAACGTATTTATCATATACCAAAGCAAGGGACAGACGCAGATTGACAAAGTGAGACTATCCAGAGTAGTTTTCCCGAAAAAGGAGGGAGCCTATGAACACACGAGGACGGATTTCATTAGCAGTCGCATTCTTGTTTTGTTCCTGCCTGGTTGGGGTGCTGCTCGTACCTGCTAGCGGGGACAGTCAGGACCTCGTTGCAATGCAAAAAGATCCTGGTCAGTGGGTGTTACCAGGAAAGGACTATTCCCTCATTCGCTATAGCGAACTCAACAAGATCACGACGGCCAATGTGAACAACCTCAAGGTGGCCTGGACGTTTTCGACTGGCGTGCTGCGCGGACACGAAGGATCGCCCCTGGTCGTGGGCGACACGATGTATCTCGTTACGCCGTTCCCTAACATCGTGTATGCTCTCGATCTGACGAAGCCAGGCGCGCCGGTGAAGTGGAAGTACGAACCACAGCAGAGTCCAGATGCGATTCCCATCGCGTGCTGCGACGTGGTCAACCGTGGGGTCGCTTATAGCGACGGAAAAATTTTCTTTAATCAACTCGACGCCCACACCGTCGCGCTCGATGCCAAAACCGGCAAGGAACTGTGGAAGGTCAAGCAGGGGGACATTAGTCAAGGCCAAACCATTACGATGGTGCCGCTGGTGGTGAGGGACAAAGTGATCACTGGCATTAGCGGCGGCGAGTTTGGCGTACGGGGCTTTGTCACTGCCAATGATATCAATACCGGGAAACAGCTCTGGCGAGCCTACAGCACCGGTCCAGATTCCGAGGTATTACTTGCCAACGACTTTTCGTCTCCATACCCGTCCCATCAAGGAAAGGATTTAGGGATAACGACGTGGAAGGGAGACGAATGGAAACGTGGTGGTGGTACGACGTGGGGATGGTACAGCTACGATCCAGAGTTGAACCTGTTCTACTATGGAACCGGGAATCCAGGCGCCTGGAACCCGGACCAACGGCCGGGCGAGAATAAGTGGTCGATGACTCTCTTTGCGCGGAATCCTGATACCGGCGAGGCGAAGTGGGCCTACCAGATGACACCGCATGATGCCTGGGATTACGATGGCGTCAACGAAAATGTGCTTATTGAGCTGGAAACCGATGGGAAATCACAGAAGGTTCTGGTTCACTTTGACCGCAACGGTTTCGCCTACACGCTTGACCGCACCAGTGGTAAAGTACTGATGGCCAAACCGTTCGCGCACGTCAACTGGGCAGAGGACATCAACCTCGAGACTGGCCTTCCCGTCGAGAATCCTGCCAAACGCACCAAGCAAGGCACCAATGTCCAGGATATTTGCCCTGGCGCGATGGGAGGGAAGGACCAGCAACCGGTGTCGTACTCTCCGCGGACCAAACTGTTTTACGTTCCTACCAATAACATTTGTATGGATTATGAAGGCACCGAGGTCAGCTACATGGCCGGGGTGCCGTATGTCGGCGCGATCGTCAAGATGCATCCTGGTCCGGGCGGCAACCGTGGTGAGTTCATCGCGTGGGACCCCGTGACAGGCACGAAGAAATGGGGAATCAAGGAAAAGTGGGCAGCCTGGAGCGGTGCGCTCTCTACTGCGGGTGATATCGTCTTCTATGGTACTATGGACGGGTGGTTCAAGGCAGTGAACGCCCACGACGGCAAGGAACTGTGGAAGTTTAAGGTCGGTTCGGGGATCATCAGTGCACCAATGACCTATCTGGGTCCAGACGGCAAACAGTATGTGGCAGTCCTTTCCGGCGTTGGCGGTTGGTCCGGCCTCGTGGTTGCGGGAGACTTGGCAACCGACGACCCAACCGCAGCCCTGGGAGCAGTCGGGGCTTTTGCTGACTTGGGGAAAGATACCAACAAGGGCGGCATGCTGTACGTCTTCGCGCTCGATGACGCACCGCGTCAGACTGCCAGCAAGTAAGAGCACGGCAACAGCTCGGCTTTTTTCTCCCTCTCCCGCTAAGCGGGAGAGGGAGTTTGGAATCGAGTGTCAGTTGCATAACTGAGACTGATGCGCATTGGACCTCTCTTCTCTCTCGCCATACTCATTCTCCTCGTCGCCGCGCACGGTTGGAGCACTGAAATCCATGCGGAGCACAAGGAGTTTCGCGTTTGCGCCGATCCTAATAACCTGCCCTTCTCGAATCGCCAACAAGAAGGGTTTGAGAACAAGATTGCCGAGCTGTTGGCGCGGGAACTCGGAAGCGAGGTGACCTATACCTGGTGGCCGCAGCGGCGCGGGTTCGTGCGCAGTACCCTCAACGCGGGCCTTTGCGATGTCATCATGGGCGTCCCGAGCGAGTATGATCCGGTCCTGACCACGCATCTGTACTATCGTTCGACGTATGTGTTCGTTTACCCGAAAAACGCCGAGTACCACATCACATCCTTTGGTGACTCCGTTCTCCAGCGACTGAAAATCGGCGTGCATCTCATCGGCGACGACTATGCGAACAGCCCTCCTGCCCATGCACTCAGCGCACGAGGAATCGTGAATAACGTGGTGGGCTACAGTGTGTTCGGGGACTATGCCGAGGACAGCCCTCCGGGGCAGATCATCAAAGCCGTGGCAACCGGCGAGATCGATCTGGCCATTGTGTGGGGGCCAATTGCCGGGTATTTCGCCCAGCGGCAGACGATTCCGTTGACACTCGTTCCGGTTCCAGCAGAGGCGGGTTCGCCGACCCTGCCGTTCGCGTATAATATCTCACTAGGTGTTCGGCGCGAGGATACTGGTCTCAAAGCAACGTTGGATGCAATGCTGGCACAGCAGTCCTCTGAGATTCGCGCCATCTTAGAGGAATACGGTGTGCCGCTCATACTGGAATGAGCGATGAGGCCTGAGTCATGAGCAAAAGAGAACGAAGCAGAAGAAGCCCCACTCTCAGCACTCAGCACTCAGCACTCAGCACTCTTTGCCTTGTTGCGCTTGTCCTTCTGATTGTTTCGTTCCTGCATGCGCAAGAGAATGGCAATACGCCACAGAAACTCAACCCGTATACTGGGAACGTCGAGGCAATTGCTGAAGGGCAGGAACTGTACAAACAGCTCAACTGTTACGGCTGTCACGGCATGCGCGGAGGCGGCGGCATGGGACCGAACTTGACTGACCAGGCCTGGCAGACGGGCGATGGTTCTGACGCCAACTTGTTAGCGCAGATCCAGGAGGGACGAGGAAAGATGCCCGCCTATAAAGAGGTTATCGACGACGATCAAGCCTGGAAGATTATCGCCTTCGTGCGGACCCTCTACAAAGGCGACCCGATGAAGATCCAATGGTAATGTGATTTCATGTTTTTCAGGGATGAGTGAGTCAATGTATCGTTTCAATGAGTCCATATCTCAATCGGTTAATGAGTCAACTCTTGGAGCAGCGTCTTTGCCTCTTGTAAATCCTGGGTGTCAAACCCCTCAGTAAACCAGCCATAGATCTCGGCCACTATTTGGTATGCTTCTTCTGTCTTGTCTTGATGATGCCACAAGCGCGCCAGACGCGTCGTTGCTCGCAATTCCAGTGACTTCGCCTGCTGCTGCCGCGCAATCTCAATAGCTTTGTGAAAACACGCTTCGGCTTCCGCCTCCGCGTGGGTGCTAGGTGTTGGGTGTTGGGTGTTGGGTGTTGGGTGTTGGGGTTTTCGGACTGCGGACTGTAAGACTAATTGTCCTTTGAGCCGATACAGCTCTGCCTCCAAGCGACGTTCCCCGGTTGTGTACACGGCAGCCAGGGCCTCAGCCAACAAAGCAAGCGCTTTGTCTCTTTGTCCCACTTGCCCGTACACCTCGGCCTGCAGAGCAAGAAAGTACGGTTGCGCAAGTTCCGCTCCGGCCGTTTGCCTGGCTGTCAGTCCCAGTTGCATCTGCGTGAGACCTTCCTCTGTTTGACCCAGCTCTGCCAACGCCCACCCTCTGCGAATGGTTGCTGCAGATAACAACGAAGCAAATCCATGTTCACTGGCTAGTGCAATCGCCGCTTCCGCCTGCCTTTGGGCAGCCCGTCCCTCCCGGCGCAACTGATGGAGCCCTGCAGCAAAAACCAATGCAAACCCGAGGCTGAATGGATCAGACAGTTCCTGAGCGAGGGAGATCGCCGTCTGGCTCCTCTGTAATGCCTGGTCCGGATAGCCGAGAAACCACAGGGTACGAGCAGCTTCACAGAAACAGGACACGCCAGGATCTGCCCCGCCATGGAGAAACGTTAAGGAACGGTGCAACTGTGAATTGTAGAGCAGACACCCTTGTTCGAGATGGACGCGGGCGAGAGGGAATACTCCTTGCCATAACAAGGTGCTTCCCAACGCGCGATGGGCTTCGAGGAGAAACGCGGGGTCTTGGATCCGCTCTGCCATGGTGAGGAGCTGTTCTCCTAGCTCGCGCGCTGTCGCTAACTCGGCTCGCACATGATGTAATACCCATAAGCCTCGGAGCACTGAAAAAAGCTGCGCTGTCTCTCCTGCCCGTTGGCACAGCTCGCGCGCCCTCACATACGCACGTTCTACTTCAGATGCTGCTGGTCCCTTCGTGGCCTGGAGAGAAGCAGCAAGGGCGAGTTGCAAGGCCAGTTCTTGTGGCGCACGGTTGGATACGTCTGGCAATGTCTGGAGTAATGTCAAGGCCGTGGTAAGATGACCGACCGCCTCTGCATAGGCTGAGCGCTGTGCGGCCTGCTGTCCGGCTCGCTGGAGATACGCTACTGCCTTCTCGGTGGCACTGCTGCGACTGTAGTGATAAGCCAGGTTACTATAGTGCTCCTCCAGGTGCTCGTGAAACAGGTGCTCGATCCCCCGTGCGGTCCGTTCATGGAGGACTTTGCGTTGTTCCAGCAGTAATGAATGGTATGTGACCTCTTGCGTGAGTGCGTGCTTAAAGGTATACGCAACCTGCGGAAATGACGGCTGTTCATAGATAAACTCGGCTGCTTGGAGGTGGGAGAGCAGCCAACGGATCTCCTCTTCGGGTTTGTCTATGACCTGTTTCAGCAGGCTCCAGGAAAATTCTTTGCCAAGCACGGAGAGAGTCTGCAGCAGAACTTTCTCTTCTGCAGGGAGGCGATCGACACGTGAGGCGAGAAGTGCTTGCACGGTGGGTGGAATGCGAAACTCAGTCAGATTCAAGGGAGAGGTGGAGCTGAGACGTACCTCGCCATTTGGATTGCGCACCAAGACCCCCTGTTCAATCAGCGTCTGCACAATCTCTTCTATGAAGAAAGGATTCCCTTCGGTCTTTTCGAGAATGAGCTGCTTCAGGTGTTGGAGGGGTGCTGCATGCTGTGCTCCTTCCTTGTCCTCCAGCAACACGGCAAGCAACTCCTCCGCATCCTGCCGCTCCAATGAGTCCAGACGCAGTTGAGTGTAATAGGTCTTCCTGCCCCACTCATGCCGGTACTCCGGTCGGTAATTCACGAGCACCAGGATTCTGGCCGTCGCCACGCTCTCACTGAAAAAATCGAGGAACGCCTGAGTTTCGTTATCCAGCCACTGCAGATCCTCAAAGATCAGGAGGAGCGGCTGATTGACGCTCTCACGCACCAAGAGCCGCTTGACTGCGTTGAACGCGCGCCGTCGCCAGACCTGGGGGTCCAGGTGCGGCAGTGAGGAAGCAGGCTCCACAATGCCCAAGAGAGAGAAGAGGTACGGCAAAGTATCCTCTAAGTTGCGATCGAGCATCAGTACCTTGCCCCCAATCTTCTCTCGCCGCTGCCGCTCGTCGTCTTGCTGAGTAATCTGGAAATAATTCTTCAGCAACTCAACCAGTGGCAGATACGGATACTCCTTGCCATAGGCAAGCGAGAAGGTTGTGAGCACCAGGCAGTCTCGCGGTGAGCGTCGAGGCGTTTGACAATACGCCTCGACAAACTCATGATAAAGGCGAGATTTTCCCACCCCTGGCTCACCCATGACGCCAACAAGCTGCCCGTGCCCTGCCCGTGCCTGTTCCAACGCGCGCTGTAACTGGGTAAGCTCAGGTTGCCGGCCAACGAAGCGTGTGAATCCCCGTTTGGCAGCGACCTGCAGCCGAGTCCGTAGCGGACCAAGGCCAAGCACTTCGTAGAGATGAATAGGCCCACTGACTCCTTTGACTGGGCTGGTCCCCAAGTCTTTGAACTCAAAGTAGCCTGCGGCGAGCTTGTAGGTATGCTCGCTCACAACAATCGACCCAGGATTCGCTAAGCTTTCCATCCGCGCTGCCAGATTGGTTGAATACCCTATCGGTACATAGTCGGTATGCAGATCATCCTTGCGAATCGAACGCACCACGACTTCACCAGTGTTGATCCCCACGCGCAACTGCAACGGTGCACTCCCCTTTTGCCGGAGCGTGTCGGCATAGCGTCGCATCTCCTCTTGCATCCGTAGGGCCGCATATAAAGCTCGCTGCGGGTGCTCTTCGTGCGCAATCGGCGCACCAAAAAGGGCAAAGATGCCATCGCCGAGCGACTGGGCAACATACCCTTCATAGTGATGCACTGCATCCATCATCAGTTGCAGAGCAGGGTCGATCAGTTGGCGAGCTGCTTCAGGATCAAGGTCTTCAATGAGCGCAGTGGAGCCTTTGAGATCGGCAAAGAGCGCGGTAATGGTCTTTCGCTCACCCTCGGTAGGACCACCAGTCTCCATCGCTGCCTGCGCAGCGCGGATACGGGCGGCCAGGTGAGGGGGGGTGTAGCTAGCGGGTCTGGAGTCAGGAGTCTGGAGTCTGGAGTCTAAGCTGTGCTCGACCGTGGACTCCAGACTGTGGATTTGGGACCGCTGAATAAGCGACGCTCCACACTCGTTACAAAATCGGCTCCCAGGCGGATTCTCGTGGCCACACTGTAGACACTGCGAATCCAGTCTGGTTCCACAGTTCTCGCAGAACTTCGCGCTCTTGTTATTGTCGTGCTGACACTGTGGACACCGCATGCCCTTTCCTTCTTGAGAACGGCCACAAGAATCTATATATCTTCGCAACCTGCGCGCCGAGAATCTACCGCTGCGCACCTCTTCACTTCACTCCCATCACTTCCCGCACTCCTGCGGCAATCTTGTCACGGTTAGGAAAGACATGATTTTCCAGCACCGGACTATAGGGAATCGGTACCTGCAAGGCGCACACTCTTTTCACCGGTGCTTTTAAGCGCACAAACGTGTCGCGATCTTCCGTTACCAGCGCAATGATTTCCGCTGAGGCACCAGCAGTAGGGCCGGCTTCGTCTGCCACCACCAATCGGCCAGTTTTCTGTACCGAGGCGCGGATCACCTCCTGGTCCAGCGGCACGAGAGTGCGAGGGTCAATGACTTCCACTGCAATCCCCTCTTGCTGAAGAATCTCGGCCGCGGCGAGCGCCTCGTGTACCATCCAGGCGAAGGCCACCACTGTCACATCACTCCCGTTTCGTTTGATATCAGCCTTCCCGAGGGGCACGATATATTCTTCTTCTGGGACCTCGCCCCGCATGCCCATCAGTCGGCTCGACTCGAACGAGATCACTGGGTTATCGTCGCGAATAGCAGATTTGAGGAGCCCCTTCATATCATAGGGTGTGGAAGGCAGGATCAACTTTAATCCGGCCAGATTCATAAACATCGAGTATGGACTCTGCGAATGCTGAGCCGCCAGTTGGCGGCCGCCACCAATCGAGGCACGAAACACCAAAGGAAATTTTGCTTGTCCACCAAACATGTAGTGGATCTTGGACGCCTGGTTAACAATTTGGTCCATGGCGACAAAACCAAATGTCACCATGCTCCAGTTGACGATTGGGCGGTATCCCGAGCCGGCCGCGCCAATCGCCATGCCGGTAAACGCAGCCTCAGAAATGGGGGTGCCGCGTACTCGCTGAGAGCCAAATTCTTTTACCAGAGGAGAAGGGGCGTCAGTGGCCAGGTAAATGGTTTGCGGGTCCCGTCGCATTTCCTCCAACATGGCTTCCATTCCAGCTGCTGCATAGGAGATCTGACGCATAGTGTAGCTCCTTTTCGGCTAGAGGCCACGGGCTCGAGGTTTCAGGAGACTTCCCTCTAGCCTTATGCCTAAAACCTTCAGCCTGTTTCAATCTGCAAATACATCTGCGACCGCCGTATCCAGACCGGGAAACGGACTTGCTTGCGCAAATGCCACGGCATCTTCGATTGATTTGAGGATCTCTTCGTCCATCTTCTTCCAGCCGTCCTCAGTAAGCAAACTCCGTTCTTTGAGCCGCGTCGCGAAGCGCGCAATCGGGTCTCTCTGTTTCCACTCTTCCACCTCTTCGGGTGGCCGGCGATCAGGCGTCCCTGTGATTTCGGTGTGCCCGCGCCAGCGGTATGTCTTACATTCGATGAGCGTTGGTCCCTGACCAGCACGGGCTCTTTTCACTGCCGCCTCAGCCACTTCATAGACGGCAAGCACATCGTTGCCATCTACCACGACTCCGGGAATGCCGTAGGCTGTTGCTCGGTCAGCAACGTCTTTCACTGCCACTGCCTCAGCTACCGGCATGTTCACACCGTAGCTGTTGTTCTCACAGACGTAGATCACCGGCAGTTTCCATAAGGCGGCAATGTTGATAGACTCGTGAAATGGCCCAGCGCTGGCGGCGCCATCCCCAAAGAAGGATACTGCTACCCGACCCTTTCCCTCGATCTGTGCGGCGAGGCCTGCACCAGTGAGGATAGGAATCCCGCCAGCAACAATGCCATTGGCTCCCAGCATACCGATGCCAAAGTCGGCAATATGCATAGAACCACCCTTACCTTTACAATAGCCAGTCTGTTTCCCGTACAGTTCGGCCATCATGCGGTTGAGGTCTGCCCCTTTGGCAATACAATGGCCGTGGCCACGGTGGGTACTAATGATCTGATCGTCACGGTTTAGAGTCGCACACACGCCCACTGCCACAGCTTCTTGCCCGATATAACAGTGCACGACGCCATAAATCGCGCCTGCTTGGAAATCGTCCGAAGCCCGTTCCTCAAACCGGCGGATGGTCTGCATGGTCCGCAACATCTCAACCTGCTTTTCTGGGGTGAGACTCATGATTCTCCCTCCTTTACGGTGATCGAACGTCCGCCACGTATCTTCCTCTCAGCCTTCCTTATTCTCCAGGATTGGGAACAATGCAAGAGAAACTCCTTACCTGGTTATCGAGTCACGACTCAATCGAACCGCGCAAGACTCGTGTACCAATGTGGTGTGAGTTACGTGAGCAGCACGGCGATGATACCAGTAAAAAAGATGCCATCGAATGTACCAGCCCCGCCAATCGAGGCCACCGGCGCGCCGAGGCCGGCCAGACGGTGGAGATTAAGGAGATCTGCTCCGATGAGACACCCCATCGTTCCGGCGATGTACGCTAATGCGGGGGCATGATCAGGGGCAAGGATAATGCCAGTGGCGGCCGCAACGATAGGCGGAATGAAGAGTGGCACCGCAATGCCCACCCCAGGAACGAGTTGAGCTAAGCGGTGGACGATGGCCGAGACAATCGCGATGCCTACCACTCCACTCAAAAAAAGACCGGTGGTAAACAGCAGATAAAGCGAAATCACGGTCGGGACCACCGCACCACCAACATTGACGGCAATCACTGTCCGCTCATGTTGTTCAATGATCGGGATGACGTATCGCATGCCAAAAAAGTCCACTACCTGCTGAGAGACCCTCGGACCGCCGCTGACCTCGGTAATGGGAATATTTACTGCGCTGCCAAGGAGCGAAAGGAGCAGTAATGGCAAGATGATCTTGGCGTCTATCCCCAGCCGTTCATAGACATAACTAATCAGCCCAACCTGAATCGCCACGAACAGCAGGAGCAGGAACAAGAAAAAGATGACCACAAACAAGGTGGTCAACGGGAAAAAATACAGCCCACGCATAACTTCCCCCTCTGCACTCAGCGGCGTTCAGGAGAAGATAGCATCTTGCCGGTGGTCTCGCAGCCTGCGGTCAACTCAATCTACAGCGGTTTGCATTTGTTTGTATGAAGAGGTGATTCTTGGGTTCCCTCTCCCCTTGCGGGAGAGGGACAGGGTGAGGGGAAAAGGAGCGGTAACGAGTCTATTCATCCAAACGAAAAGTGCTGTCATCTATTGATTGTCTGTCGCGCTGGCGGTCATTCCGCGCAGCGTGTTCATTTTCAGCAACTACGCCACTTGGCTGGATAACTTTTAGTAATTTTGCTCAACCATCTTCACAGCCGCTACAGTTGATAAGGCGTTGTCCAGATCACTGGTGTCGCGGCTGAGCACGGTCGCCAGCTTGAAGAACAGATCGGTCTGATCGAAGTATCCCGTGAACAAGAGCGCCCCTGTTCCTTCTGCCGTAATCGGCACAGACGAACCGGTGTGGCTTTTGCTGCGATACCCGACGGTCAGGCGAAAACGGTTGGTGTTTTCTGGATAGCCGCCGCCATTGCCGTCTTCATAATCAGGGAACCCTTCACTCTCCCCAGGATAACGACTTTGATAGCCAGCACTGTGGGATGTTGTCTCAGAGGGATAGATCGCGTTGCTTGGCACCTTCTCGACCGCACCAGAGACAGCGGTGTCTGTCAGACCGATGATGCTCATCGACTGATCATGGTCCGCGGTGACCAGGAGAAGGGTTTTGCGATCTTTCTGCAGAGAAAGAAACGCTCGTCCGACTCCCACTGCTCGGTCTAACTCGATCGTATCCCAAATTTGCCCACTGGCATGATTGACGTGCGATTGTTTATCAATCGACGCCCCCTCGACCAGCAGGATGAACGGGCTGCCGCTCTTGCTGAGCGTAGCAAGGGCTTTGGTTGTCATCTCATCCAGGAACGGCTGGTCGGAAAACTCAGCAAGTTCTGGCGAGGATTCGTCGCTCGGGCGAACCAAGCCGAGTTTGTCATACGCCACATTCATGTGGCCAGTACGAAAAAGCCCGAGCAGGGTGTCTGGGGCAGAGGCTCCCCCAGGGAGAGCGTTGAGCTCGGCCCGGGTTTGCACGTATGTATAGCCGCGTGCTTGGAGTTCGGCCACAAGATCTTGGGTGTCGCCACTGTTCTCTTCGGTGCGGGAGATGAACCGTTCTTTTCCGCCGCCCATGATGACATCGAACGCTGGTCCTGAAGTGAATACACCATCCACATACTGCCTGGCGATGTCGTAGCCTAAATAACGAGAGAGCACATGACCGCCCGCACCAGCAGGCGTCGCATCGGTCACGTCAGCCGTGGTGACGATGCCAGTTTTGTAGCCATGCCGCCTTTTGAGATAGGCCCAGAGGGTTTCTAGGCGCGGGTTATCGAGCGCGAACTGTTTGGTCGCCTGCGGGGCAGTTGGGTGAAAGCGAAAGTCGTTGTTATCAGGGAAGACACCGAGCGCACCGTCAACGGTTTTGTTGCCTGTGCTCCAGGCCGTAGCGGTGTTGGCCGAGTCTGGCACGATGCGGTCCAGTGCATACGTGAGGACCATACCACTCACCGGCATTTGGTCCATCTGCAGCAACTCGTCAAAGAAGCCCTCGCGGAACCGGTGGCGTGTACTCTGCGCAACAATCCGTGCCGCATCACGGTATGCCGTGCCCATCGCATCGCCGAGGAACAGGAGGATGTTTGTCTGGTTCCGTAGTGCAAAGGGCTGTACGCCCATACGCGCGGTCGCGGTAACGCGCTCGCTCCCATCAGTCACTATGGCCTGCAGTCTCCTCACCCCCGGCGAGGTGAGCGTGATCTTCCGAAAGGTCCAGGCTTTATCAAGGCTGGACATATCAGCGTCATTATCGACGGACACTTCGGGGGGAGGGAGGAACGCCGTGATATCCACTTCGTCAAGAACGATTTGTATCGCTGCGTCCGTGGTCGTCAGACCTGTCGCTTCAATCCGTAGATCAAACTGTTGATCAGTCAACACGCGGAACCTTTCGGGTAGCCGCACCTTCACTTCCAGCGCAGCCTGGGCAAACGAGGTCTGTAGGATCAAGAGAACAGGAATGGCCAACAGCGTTGCCAGCAGAGCACGAACGTTCATCAGGTCCCCTTTTTTTTTCGTCTCTGGCAAGAGGTCCTCCGCAAAAGATTGAAATTTCCCCTCAAGGCTGAGAATGAACTGGGAACTCACCGCGAGGGCGGATCACTAACGCGGCCTATGGAACTCGTTGCGACCTGAGGCTCAGGAGCGAGGCTCTGGGCGGTGCGCGCAAACCAGCTTTCGGTCCGCAGGCAGAACCGTACCAACATGAGCATGACAGGAACCTCAATGAGGACTCCTACCACTGTTGCTAAGGCGGCCCCTGACGAGAGTCCAAAGAGCATGGTCGCGGTGGCAATCGCCACCTCGAAGTGATTAGACGCGCCAATCATTGCCGACGGTGCAGCATCTTCGTATGAAAACCCCATCAGCCTTGCCACCGTATAGGCCAGCGCGAAGATCAGGACAGTTTGGAGAAACAGCGGAATCGCGATCCACAGAATCGTCAGTGGATTTGAGAGAATCACCTCACCCTTAAAAGAGAACAGGAGCACAAGCGTCAGGAGCAAGGCGATGATAGTGACCGGCGTTAGCACATGAAGAAACCGTTCGTTGAACCACGTCTCTCCCTTGACCTGGATGATCCATTGACGGGAGAAATATCCCGCAACCAGAGGCAGTGCCACATAGATGCTGATAGAGAGCACCAGGGCCTGCCACGGAACCGGCAAGCGCCCGACCCCCAGGAGAAAACCACCAAGCACGCCATACAGCAGAAGCATTGTCAGTGAGTTGATAGCGACCATCACCAACGTCAGACCGTCGTTGCCCCGCGCCAAATGCCCCCACACCAGCACCATGGCGGTACAGGGAGCAATACCAAGCAGAATGCAGCCAGCTAAGTAACTCCGCCACAGCGGCACCTCGAGCATTTTGATTCCATCGACGAACACGACCTGCCCCGCGCCATACAGGGCTCCAACCGGCAGATCGAGACCAAAGGGCATTTTGACCTGATCCACTGCATCAGGACCAATGAAGCCAAGGAACAGCGTGCCGAGGAAAAAGAGGGCGATGGCGTACATGGTGAACGGCTTGATAGCCCAGTTCACAAACAAAGTCAGCCCGACCGGTTTTGTGCTTCTTCCTGCCTGGACGACTTGAGCAAAATCGATCTTCACCATGATGGGGTACATCATGAAAAAAAGGCAGATAGCAATAGGAATAGAGACCACTGGGGCATTACCAACGGAGAGCGCCATACCATCCAAAAAAGAGGCAAAATTCGGGGCGACTTTGCCAAGGGAAATTCCCCCGACAATACACAGCGCGACCCATAGTGTGAGGTAGCGTTCAAAAATACTCAATCCTTTCGCTGGTTTCGTGACACATGCATCTGTCGTCATCGTTTCCTATCCTTCCTGAACGTGGTTGATGCGGCTTGCCGCATTGCTATTCCGCGAGCAATGCGCATTCGGGTCACCAGAGAATTGTTGCCCCATGATGACAAACGGACGAATTTTTTATGACAACACCCGCTGCTCTATCCCTCTCGCATAGATCGGAGAAGGAATATGGTAGGCGGTCACACATTCTTCTTCAAACCCCTTGAGGACCAGACACTGACCGAAGAGCTGAAATTGCGACGCTATGTCTGGCGCTTGTTGATCGAGCCGCTCTAGCGTTGATTGGGGCGCAATGATGCCGCCTGGAGGGATATGTTTCAGCAACCTGGAGGCTAAGTGAACTGCCGGGCCGATAAGGGCGACTGAACGACGCTGGGGTGAACCGACGACTCCGATGATGACTTCTCCAACATTCAGACTGAGTCGGGCTTGCAAAGTCACCTCTTTTCTCTCGTTCTTTGCAGCAAGAGCCTGCTGGATGTCTAACGCTGCCCGCGCCGCCTGCTCTACCGAGGCAAAATAGAGTAGCGCGCCGTCGCCTTCATAATCTTTGACATCGCCGTGATGGGCCAGGGCGACCTCCGTTACCAGGTTCATAAAGCGCTGGACTACGGCCAAGGCTTTTTCTGGTGGTTGACGGACCACTGCGCTCGTCGAATCGGCGATATCAACAAACAGCACAGCGAGTTCCCGTTTCGTGGGGAACTCTTGCTGAGCAAGAAAATGGGTCACCAGCCCCGGCAAAAAAGTATGGACTTCGGCTAGTGCTGGGAGCGCGTCGTGGCCGAGGGTTGGGATACGCGCCGGGATTGGTAGGGCAGGGGTCCTGCCAGTCTGAGAGAAGTTCGAACGAGACGAACTCACTGTGTCCGAGATGGGTGTGTCATTTTTATAGACAGGATCAGAGTGAGTGCTATTCCATCTCAATGGGTGCTGACATGTCTTGCCCGCGATCTCTGGACAGTGTTGGTTGTTCATATGATCTCCTCTTCAGACTGGCATTCAAAGCATATCAGTTGCAGCACGTCGGTGCACAACACGCTTCGCTCTGCGCCGACACCACAGGAGCAGGCGAGCCTTGTCCGAGAAACTCACGCAGAGTCGGATCGGCAGCAGTCTGCGCTTCAACATCTTCCAACAGGGTATACATCTCCCAGGGCAGCCCATCGGCATCGTGCACCCAAAACTTGTCCGCTTTGGCGTAACAACAGGTGGTGCCCTTTTGCTCAAAGAGGTCCACACCTTGCATTTTTGTCCGCACCAACTCGGTTGCTACCTCACCAGTTCCAGGGTAGCGAATCCCCAAGTGACTGACAGTACCAGGTTCACCGCCAATGTTCAGAGAAAAAATGACCGGAGGGTCGGTGATCTCGAACTTTGCATAATCCGCCTTGACCTTAGCCGGTTCGATCCCGAGGATCTTTGTGTACTGCTCAACTGCCGTCGGGATGTCCTTTACATAAACCGCCACATGGAATGTGTTCTGCGACATGGCCTTTCTCCTTTCAACAAAGTTTCTTTCCACTACAGAGAACTGTCCGCTTTACAGCGTGGTTGGCTTCTGCGCACGCACAAAGGCGCTCATGAATTTCCCGTCCACGATCGGCGCAATGGCATCGGCATCAATACCTTTGCCAACGAGGAACTCTCGCGCATCTGCCACTCGATACATACGTGTCGGTTCCAGGTCGATATCGGCAAAGCCAGCCTGAGCGAGCTTCGTGCGGTATTCTCCCTCTTCCAAAGCACCAGCGACACAGCCGATCCACAACTCGACATTCCGTCGGATCGCCGGCGGCACCTCGCCGCGCACGACGACATCAGAAACCGCGAATCGACCCCCAGGCTTGAGGACACGAAAGGCCTCGGCGAGGACACGGTCTTTATCAGCCGATAAGTTGATGACACAGTTGGAAATAATCACGTCGACCGAGTGATCGGGGAGTGGGATATTTTCGATCTCTCCCTGGAGAAACTCAACGTTTTCGATGCCTGTCTTGCGTTGATTCTCCCGTGCGAGTGCCAACATCTCATCGGTCATATCGAGGCCATACGCCTTGCCAGTTGGGCCGACTCGTTTGGCAGAGAGCAGCACATCGATACCCCCACCCGAGCCCAAATCAAGCACGGTCTCTCCTGGGTTGAGCTGTGCCAAAGCGGTAGGGTTGCCGCAGCCGAGCGAGGCGGCCACTGCTTCTGCCGGCAACTCGCCAGTTTCTGCGTCCGTATAGAGGTTTGAGGTGATCGGGTCGCAGGCTGACGCACTCCCGCAACACCCCTTGCCGCCGCTCACGACTTGCAAGGCGATCTGCCCATACTTCTCTTTCACCGTTTCTCTTATGTGGTGATCTTCCATAGCGGCCTCCTTTCATGAATCAAAAAATCTTGATGAATAAGGGTAAAAAAAGGGTTAGTCACAACATTTCGTTACACTCCGCAGCTTCCGGCAGCAAGTTTTTAGCGACTGGATAAAGTGTTCCAATTCATCAACCACCTCTGGATTGAGCGAGTAGTACACCCACCGCCCCTCACGCCGGTCTTTGACGATACCGGCATCCTTCAGGGTTTTCAGGTGAAAAGAGAGTCGGGACTGTCCAGTTTCAAGCAGATCGGTGAGATCACAGACACACTGTTCACCTTCGCTCAGCCGGTTGAGAATTTCTAGTCGCGTTTCATCTGATAGGGCGTGGAACCAGCCTGCGACACGAGAGACTGACTCCTCGCGCAACGGAAAAGTGTTTTTAGCTAGAGCAAGCGACATGCGGCTTATATATCAATTTTTTTTGATTTGTCAACCAGGGCAATGATAGTGTTGCCGCTCACTGAGTGAGCGGCGTTGCCTGACGGGAGACGGGCAGCCCAGCCTCATTCCAGGCCATCATACCGCCAGCGAGCACGCTCACGGTCTTAAAACCTCTTCCTCGCAGGATCTCTGCCGCTCTGACCGAGCGGCCTTCCTTGTTTCAGACAGTGACGATAGTCCGTGTGCGGTGGGCCTTCAGCTCCTCAAGCTTTTTGTCAAGCTCGGGCAATGGGTAAAGGGCCGCCTCGGTAATGTGTCCCCGCTCCCCGACAAATTCGTCAGGGTTGCGCACATCGAGCACGAATGGGGCTTCTTCCTGAGAGAGCAGTGTCTGGAGTTGCCGTGGAGATATCTTCCCCGGCCGTCGCCAGCGTCGGATGAGCGAGGGGAGCAGGGCAACGGCCGCAAGGAGTGCGAGAGCAAGGAGTCCTTTGCGCACCCAGTCTGGTCCTCCGCCTAACGCTTCTCGTCCTGCATCTCCTAGATACGCATAGGCGAGCGCACCTGGGGCCATGGTGATAAACGAGGTGACCGCAAAGGTTTGGACCGAAAGACGTGTAAGCCCCAGGGCGTAGTTGAGTACATTAAAGGGAAAGAGCGGCACGAGTCGCACAAAAGCCACGAACCGCCAACCTTCTCTTTCCACGCCTTCTTTTATTTCCTGGAGCTTGCCTGACACGCGACGTTCGACCCATGCTGCTGCCAGATAGCGGGCAATGAGAAAAGCCACGGTCGCCCCTGCTGTGGCGCCGACCAGGCTGAGCAGCGCTCCAACAACCGGCCCAAAGAGCGCGCCACCCGCCAGCGTCAGCACGGACCCTGGGAGAAACAGCGCAGGCGCGACAATGTAGATTCCGACGAATACCGCTGGCCCCCAAAGACCACTCTGTTCTACCCACGCTGTGATTGCTTGAACAGTCAATCGGTCATGGTGAAGCCAGGCGAGTGCAATAGCGACTCCGAGGAGCCCAAATAGGACAATACGCATCAGATGAGAACTCATCTGGACTCCTCCTCTCATATGTTGACCGGACGCCTACCGGCAAAAGTATAGCGACTGGCATCTCCCTGAAAGGGCAAAAGAAGCAGTTGACCAAGGTTTAACGGTGTGCGGTACTCGCTCAGACCAATTTCCATTCCCGCTTGTCCCAAAGCAGGCTCTGGCCGGTAGGTCCCACACAACCGGTCCCACCACGAGAAGGAGAACCCAAAGTTCGAGTTGGTCTCAAGAACACGTGTCGAATGGTGGATGCGGTGCATATCGGGGGTGACCATAGCCCAACGCAGCCAGCGATCGATCCGCTCCGGAATTGTGATATTGCTATGGTTAAACACAGAGGAGGCATTTAACAGTACCTCAAAAGCGACGACTGCCCAGGGGACCGCGCCAAGTAAAATGACCACGGCCATCTTGATCCCGAGTGAGAGAAAGATTTCGATAGGATGGAAACGGAGCCCAGTAGTAGCATCAAAGCCGAGGTCGGCGTGGTGCACACGGTGCAATCGCCAGAGTGCTGGCACGGCGTGGAACAGGACATGCTGTAAGTAGATGGCGAAGTCGAGCCCGAGCAGGGTAACAGCGACCGCTGCCCATGAAGGGAGTGTGATCCAGTGCAACAGGCCCATCTCTCGCTCAGCAGCGAACACTGCAGCCGTATACGCGACCCCTCCGACCGTGACCCACACCAGGATCGTATTCAGAGAAGTAAGGCCAAGATTTGTCACCCAGCGCGCTTGCCGCGGGAGTGGCAGCGGTCGGCGAGGACGCATAGACTCCCACACCACCATGGAAGAAAAAACGCTGAGAAACACGCCAAAGCGCACGAGTATTTCCATAGTTCTGTCTCCTATGCGGACGGGTCGCCCACTGCCACAGGCAGCCCATGCGCACGCCAGTCCGCCACCCCATCCTCTAACCGCACAGCGCAAAAGCCGTGCTCCCGCAGCAGCTCGACCGCTTGGGCAGCAAAAACACAGTAAGGCCCACGGCAGTAAGCAACAATGTCTTGATCGCGGGGAAGTTCAGCGAGACGGTCTTGTAATTCCGCCAGTGGGATCGAAACAGCGCCAGTGATGTGGCCCGCCTGGTATTCTTCTGTGGGCCTGACGTCCAGCACAGTCACCAACCCTTTGCGGGCGCGTGCCAAGAGTGCTTTGCGATCGACCGGTTCCAACGTGTCACGGTCTTTGAAGAATTGCCGGGTAATCTGCTCCAGTTCTGCCAGATGACTGGTCGCCAGAATGCGGAGCGAACGGTAAAAGTCTGCGACCGCGTCATCGGCAAGACGGTAGCGGACAAACACTCCTTCTCTTTCCGCTTCAATCAGCCTGGCTCCTCGGAGAATCTGCAGATGGCGGGAGGCGTTGGCGACGCTGAGGGACGCTTCCACTGCAAGACTTTCGACCGTGCGCGGCCCTTGACTCAGCAGGTCCAAAATTTCTAGTCGCTTTGGACTAGAGACGGCTTTGCCGATACGGCCAAGTTGTTCGTAGACACGGTCTTTAAAAACGCGTTTAGGATTCTTCATTCCGTATTTTCTTTCAATATTCAATTAATTAATTGAATAATAAACCTTAAAAAGTTCTTGTCAAGCAGGTCAAGAAAAAAACTCCTTTCCCCGCTCAGCAGGGGGTCTTGGCGACCCTCTGCTCCAGAGCAATGGTGTGTCTCAGTTCGTTGCCTTTATGCCGCTTTGGCTGGCAGCGGACGGTGGTAGTCGCGAATTTCTTTGATCTTGCCGTCCATGATCTCTAGGACCTCGGCACCGATCGCCTCCACCACTCTCCCTTCTCGCGGACGGGTACCGTGGAAGAGCGACTCCGCCATGCCCCGGCCGTCGTTGCCCGCACATGACCGCAGGTCACAGCGGCCGTCAGGAAAAAGTGCGAAGCTGGTCTCATAGGAGCGTCGCACCTCCTCGCGGCCCTCAAACCGCCGGCCCTCCGAATCGACGATGACTGGATGATCGTGAAAGCAGGCCATCACGCCCTCAATGTCGTGACGGTTGAACGCATCAAAGTAGCGTTGGATGAGTTGTTCTTCTGGAGTCATTGCCATGCCCTCCTTTTGTGAATGCGACCGTTACTGCTTTTGTGTGGTTGCGATAACGATATCTTCTTTGGTGCTTTCTACAATTCGTGGTGAACGATAATGGATCAGATAGTTATTGTACTCGTGTTTGGACTGCCGACATGAACACCAGGTGTCCAGCCTCTTCCTGGGCACGAATCCGTGCTTCCAGTTCACCGGAGATCTCTATCCGGCGATCCTGGGGAAATTTCTCTCGGTCGAGGCGCGGACGCAGATAGAACTCCTCTGGGGAGCGGATCTCCTCCAGGAATTTCAGCGGGGCGAGAAACCACCCCCGGCGCATGAAGTCTGGCCTAAACAGCACCTGGCGGTCCTTCTCTGACCACTCTCTGAGCGTAAAGTTATCGTGAAAGCTGTAGGTCATCATGTCGAGGTCGAGGTCCCAATAGACGGTCAAAAACGACGCGTACCCGTGCTCTCGCAGTTCCGGTCTAATCAGGCGGGCGGTTCTGACTTCGATCTTGACCAGCTTTCCTTCGCGATCGTAGCTTTCGATCCGCAGGGGATAGAAGAAGTGCCGATCGAGCCAGTAGATCAACTTTGGCGTCGCGTAGTTCGGTAGCCATTCTGCCCGGGCGGTGGCCTCGACGACATAGCACTCAATCCCACCTTCGGCGGTGTAATGGGGATATTCATCTCCCAGCATCGTGAAGGCCTTGACCGGTAACTCGGTGAAGGTGCCACTGGCCCCGGCAGAGGTCACCAGCGGGCGATTGTTGGGGAAACGCACGGTCTCAGAGAGCACATCCGTACCCAACAGGCGCCAGGCAAACTCCCAGGCATCACGCCCAGTAATATCGTCCATCGTCTGAACACTATTGGGATAGCGGTCATCGCGCCGCGGCTGGGGCATACGGCGCACGCGGCGTAATGAAGGCGAATAGAAGAAGGAATCCAGTCGCGTGGACACCGTCCGATCCGTCCGATAGCCGACCATGAGCGTCTGATTGCCGTAGCTTTCTGGCGGAGCGGTATCCTGAAACAGCCAGCGGAAATACTCGCCGCCCGGCGGGGTGGCATAGAGATATCCTGTCAACCCATCAGCATGGACTGCAAGCACACCGCCCGTGGTCTTCGCCTGTTGCAGAAAGCCGCTACTGGTGATCGAACCAAACCCGTCAACAAAGGCAGCGGACCAACGAGGCATGTGAGGGAACTCCATGGCGCGGTAGCCTATCTCTTCGGCAGTATAGGGAGGAGAGAAGGGGTATCTTTCTGCCGGGAGATAGGGAATCTGCGGGTCGCGCGGAGTGTCAGTGCGGAGGTCGATGTCAGCGCGTTCGGCCTCAGACAGTTCACTGACGGTTTTCCACATGCGCGTCGTCTCTGCCTGTGCAGGGGCACAGAAGACATGCAAGAGGAATGTCACTATTACGATGATCTGAAAAATCATGCTCCTCACTCAGCCAACAGGGCTACAGACGGCTGGGCTCCGCTACGGGCGCGCCGGGGATCTTTTTGATCGTTCGATACCCTACCCCGATCAGGTAGACGTGCAAAAAGAGCACGCCCAAACTGATGATCAGAAACGCGATCGCCTGGAAGCGCAGAAAAGGAGGCAGAGGGGGCCAGCGAAACGCACCGAGGCCAGAGCCACGCACCAACTGGTCCATATTGGCGACTACAGCCCAGACAAAGGCCCCGTGTAAGAGAAAAATGGCCGTATGCAAAAGATACTCGTGCCGAGGGAAACCCCCGAGTGGTGCCCGGGACCCGAACTCGATAGAGACATCCCAAAAGGTGCTGATCAAGAGGAAGGCCTGGACTCCGAGGAAAAGGGTAAACCCCATACTCCCCATTTCCACGAGGACCAACATCGTCACAGTCAACACCATGCCCAAGGTCAACACGGTATGACTGACGTGTTCGGTGAAACTTGAGGCATGGGCGTACAGGCGGTAACGATAAAGGTGATTGTATAAGGAATCTAAGGAGCCGATGCCGGCCCAGAGGAACAGTATCCACAACGGCGCTTCCATGATTTCACCTCTTTGTTAACGACCTACGCACTAGGAGGCATCCGGCGGGAACATCATCTTGCCAGCGTGAAACTCGCGCGCGACCAGATCGATGAACCCGTGCCGAATCGGCCATTCCAGCCGGCTGTCGCGCCAATGGATGCGGCCGTCCGGCCCTTCGAATTCGTCCGCGAGGCCGCGCAGTTCGGCCAGCGCCTTCTTGACACGCTCGTGGTCTGCGACCACCACGGGAAGGCGGCGCATACGCTCCGTCCACGCCTGCACGTGAGGAAATTCCTGCGGGTTCACGCCCATACTCTTGGCGCCGGGCACGTAACAGATCGCCGCGAAGTCCGCCAGGCTGAGCTCGTCGCAGAAAAAATTCCGCTCGCCGAGTTCCCGTTCCAGCACAGCGAGGAGGCGCCGCAGTTCCTCTGCCGCCGCTTGCTTCATCGCCTGAGACTCCCGCTCCTGTGCCCGCACCGCAGCGAGCCCGAAGCCGAACCCGACCGCGTCAAAGCTCCGGTCGCAGAGATCTTCGATCGTGCGCATCCGCGCCCGTTCGTAGGGATCTTTCGGATACAGCGGCGGCTCCGGATACACTTCTTCGATGTACTCGGCGATGATGGTAGAGTCCGTGATTGTCCGGCCATCGTCAAGCACCACAGTTGGCACCTCGGCGCGCGGGCTGACGCAGCGCAGGTCCTCCTTGCGGTCAATAGAGTAACAGCGCTCGAGTGGCTCGTAGCTCACGCCTTTGTAGTCGAGCGCCATTCTAACTTTGCGGGCATACGGGCTGGTCGCATACGTGAAGAGCTTCATGCTTGACTCCTCCTTTCTCGTCGGTCCGACTGTTATTTTCAGCGCCGCCATGTCGAGCGCTTCCGTTACCGAGTTGCGGCCCACGCTCTCCAAGAGGCCCCGGCCAACACGGCACCCCGCCACGTTAAATCAAGTGTTCCTCGGGCGTCATTGCTCCTCGCCTCCTTGTCTCGTTACACCGCAATCATGCGCCAGCAACCTTCTACGACCTCCGCAACCTGTGCATCAAGCTTTTTCCGTCGCCCGGTGCGCAGCCAAGTCAGTGCCACCGCGCACAACGCGCCGCTCAGCATATCCGCCAGCAGCGCGGGGCTTGCTATTCTCAATTCCCCACGGGCTTGCCCGGCTGTGATGAACGTGGTGAAAATCCGCCGCGCGCTCATGATTTCCGCGGGGAGATCATGCGCGAACCGCGCTTCGTTCTCGCAGAAATAGACAAAGGCGTTGCTGTGGTCCGTCACGGCCGCAAACTCGTGACGCACAATCTCCCGCAATTGCTCTAACGTGTTGGCCGAGCCGTTCACGATCCGCTGGAGTTCCGCGCAGTACCAGCCGTACCAGCTCAGGAAGATTTCCCGGGTCAGCTCTTCCTTGCTGGCGAAATGGCGGTAGATAGCGGCCTCCCGCACTCCAGCAGCCTGAGCAATATCGCGCATGCTGACACCGTCGATGCCTCGCGCGGCGAAGAGGGAAATCGCAGCTTGCACAATATCCGGCCGCTTTGTATTGGATTTCTGACGCAAAATATTCATAGTTAGTGAACGATCACTAACAAAAAGAAAAACCTTCGTCAAGAGACAAACTTACCCATCTAGGGCACGTGAAAGGAACTAGCTGCAGCCATTTTCCTGAGACTCACAGCGTTAGCGAGTAATAAAGGGGAAAAGAAGAAAAAATGAGGAATACGCCACTTTCGTGCGGAGGAGTTTGCACGTTACCTCAAGGTTGACATCAACATCAAGGAGGCATAAACAGTCATTATTTCGATAACGATTTTCGATAGCGATATACAAAAAGATGGGTGTTGAGGCAGAAGACGAGAAGGAACTCTATGCTGGCCTGATCCGGTTACATATTCTGCATCACGCTGCCCAGGAACCGATTTTTGGACTGGGCATCATCGAAGAACTCGCTCGCCATGGGTACAAGCTGAGCGCAGGGACTCTGTATCCACTGTTGCACGGACTGGAGCGGAAAGGCTACCTCCGTTCCATCGAGGAGCGCAACGGCCGGTGGTCGCGCAAGGTCTATCGGGCAACGCCGCTGGGACGAAGAGCGCTGGCAGCGGCGAAGGAGAAGGTTCGGGAACTGTTTGGTGAACTCTTTGAAGACACGGAAAAGACACACCAGGTGCGGAGGTCTCGATGACGAAACGGCAGACCAGTTTACTGTTCACGCTTCTCCTTGTTCTTTCTGTGTTCGGTATACTCAGCGTTGGCGGATGGAATCTGTGGTGGAGCCGACTAGACAGCCAGGAAAAACAGGAAGATAGCGTAGACACGGTCAGCCACTCCACAGTAGGGGAGCATCCCCCGCAGGGGAGTTGGCTGCGGGGCACGACAGATGAACGGTTCCAGCAAGTCGAACGGCAGTTGCGTGGGTTTGATAAGACCATGGTTGAGGTGGGGTATCGCTTCACAGAGCTGTATTTCGCCGGCCA
>CAZCWX010000752.1:0-3823 GCA_964502465.1 uncultured Enterobacteriaceae bacterium
GGCCCCGCCTGGCCCGGTCCCGGCGTTCCAGGAGGCGGCCTGACGCCGAGGGCAAAGGCTGCGCCGGTCCTGTCCGGGCAGTCCTGTGGCTGGAGTGGGGTCGCGGGACGCTCCCCGGGCAGCTCTGCCCTGCCCACGGCTTTCCTCCCCACGCTTCCGTGTCACCACCGATGTTCCAGAGCCTCGTGACGCCGCCAGTGGCCCGGCAGTGCTCGCAGCTTGCGCTGAAGTTCCCCGTAGAATCTCCATAGCCGTGGGGGCGGAGCTTGGGGTGCCGTCCAACTAGGGGAGGCAATGGACCAGCGGCCGCCGCGGCCACATCGCCCGCCGCGTCTGTTCGTTGCGGTTTGCGGCGGCGCGGCGTATACTGCCTTCGCTGCCGCTGGCCGCTGATCCCTAAGCCGTTACTGCGACACGAGGTCGCAAGGTGTACTGCTGAACGTCCATAAAGGGATGATTCAGCCGTGAGGTCGTGCCCTCTGTCTCCGCGCGGCGGGGGCGTCATCGGTAACGGTGAGGTCTCAAGCACGCCGCAGGCGCTGGAAAGGCGAGCCGCACGCCGGACTGGCTGTGGGGAATGACGGGTAAGGGTAACGTGAGTAAAGCCTTGGCATTACGCATCGTGATAGGAGCGGAGCTTAAGCGGCTCAGTGGCTCCAGACCCAAAATGGGACGGGGAGCAGGTGCGGGGGATTTTAACGGTCGCCCGCCGCACGCGTGGTCTCCCCCGGTGTACAGAGGCACCCTACCCCCGTCTGTACAACTTGCGGAACGTGGGAAGCCGGATTCGCTCTCCGGGGCGGTGCAAGGCGTAAGCCCCCGGAGTCGCCCAAGCGCAAGCGAGGGGAACGGCGGAGCTGGTACAGGACGCGGGAGGAAGCGAAGGCTGTCCTGTAATGGGGCAGATAGGGGTACAGCGATGCCCTACGCTGCAAGGCGGCTGACTTCCCGCGGGTGTGACCGGACGAGACCGACGAGGCAAACCATCAAACCGAGGCTCGGTTTACAATGCGTAGGCAAGACCTACAAGCGTCCTTGGGCTTAGCGATGACACGGGCCTGGCACCAGATCAACTGGGCAGCGTGTCATCGCCGGGTACGGTCCCTGCAACGGCGTATCGTCCAGGCGGTACAGGCAGGCGCTTGGCGCAAAGTGAAGCGCCTGAGCTATCTGTTGGTGCACTCGTTTGCCGCGCGCGCCTTAGCCGTCAAACGAGTAATCGAGAATGCTGGGAAGAAGACCCCGGGAGTGGACGGGGAACTCTGGGACACCCCAGAGAAGAAAGCCGCGGCCATTGAACGTATTGGGCACTGGCGGGGCTACCACCCCAAGCCGCTCAAACGCCGCTATATCACCAAAGCCAACGGCAAACCGCGCCCGTTGTCGATCCCCACCCTGGAAGATCGGGCACGGCAAGCCGTCTACCTCCAGGCGTTACAGCCGATTGCGGAGACCACCGCCGACTGCAACTCCTATGGGTTTCGTCCCAAGCGCCAGTGTGCCGATGCTATCGACCAGTGCTTCAAAGTCCTGCGCCAGCAAACCTCGGCCCAATGGATCTTGGAAGGGGATATAGCCGGCTTTTTCGATACCATCGCGTTTCCCTGGATCGAAGACCATATCCCGATGAACAAACGCGTGTTATCGAAATGGCTCCGCAGCGGCTTTGTTGAGCAGGGGAAGCTGTTTCCGACCACGGCTGGTGTTCCCCAGGGCGGAATTATCTCGCCCGTGATCAGCAATATGGTGTTGGACGGCCTCGAGGCGGTGGTGCAGGAAAGGTCAAGGCAGCGACGGCGCCACCATCTCAACTTCGTGCGCTGGGCGGACGACTTCATTGTGACTGCCTCCTCGCGTCAGGTCTTAGAAGAACGGGTCCTGCCCCGGATCACCGCCTTCCTAGCCGAGCGCGGTGTGCGGCTGTCCACCGAGAAGACCGCCATCACTCCCCTTACTCACGGCTTTGACTTCTTAGGGCAAACGATCCGCAAATACGAGCGGTTCCCGAACAAACCGGCCAAGCTCCAGATCACTCCCAGTAAGGCCAGTTTGCGGGCCATCAAAGCCAAGATCCGCGCCCTCTGCAAGCGAGCCAAGGGAGCCACGCCAGGAAAACTCATCGACACCCTCAATCCCGTACTCCGGGGCTGGGCGAACTACCACCGCCATAGCATCTGTAGCGAGACCTTTGGCTACCTCGATAACTTCGTCTGGCGGCGGATGTACCGATGGGCTCAACAGCGCCACGGGGAGAAAACCGGCCGCTGGATCACTGAGCGCTACTTTCCGCACCACCCAGGTGCGCCCTGGCGTTTTACCGATCCAGCTACCGGCAAACAAATTCTCCGGGTGCAACTGGCGATCACCCCGCAGCGTCACTGCAAGATCAAAGGCAAGGCCAACCCCTTTGATCCGGACTGGGAACCTTACTTCCAGCACCGGGACCGACACCTGACGCTGCAAAGGTCTTCAGGAAGTCGTGCTCAGATCCTGCACCAGCAGCAGGGCCTGTGTTCGGTCTGCCGACAGGTGATACAGTTCAATGAAATCCTTGAACTTCATCATCGTGATGGCAATCACCAAAATAACCAACTGCGGAATCTTGTTTTCTTACACCCGAACTGTCATAGGCAGATCCATAATGCACCGGATAGCTACACTAAATCGTCGCGTCCCTCACGGGGCGTTGGTCATGCTTGAGCGGAGTGCGGGGAAACTCGCTCGCTCCGTTCTGAGGGGGGAAGGGAGCCGTGAGGCTCCTGACCTACCCGGCGCCAGTCATGAAACAGGGTTCACCCCCTACAATGAAATCAAGGACTTGCGTCGCTGTTTCATAGCAGGCCGCGATCTGGAGGGATTCTCATGAGCAACCCAACCGGCGATGGTGATCAAAGTAACGGCGACAACGCACCAGAGGAGTGCTCCGATATTGTAGCGCATGAGGGTGTCATCGCCGCATTCAATGACCTTCGACAATACTACCTCCAAAAGGAACGGATTGAGCATCAGCTTGCTCTGGCAGCTCTTGGCGCTCTCGGTGTCCTACTCTACTTTGCTTCAGAACGTGCAGCATTCCTACAACCGCAGTTACTTTGGCAAGTGGCTGTAGTAATCTTCCTCATCGTTATGCTCTTCTTTCTTTGGCGCGTACAGCAATCGCAACGAAAAGCCGACACCCAACTAACGTTTCTCCGAACTGAACTTCTCCGCTTAGGAAGCCCGAAGCTTCCTGGAAGATTCGACCAAGTTAGCTGGACGAGGTCACCCTATTGGAGCTTTTGGTTGTACCTGATTGTGTTTTCGCTACTCACAATGATTGTAGTGCTCAGGGACTTCGGTGCAGTCGATCGACTATCGACTCAGGCTATTTCTCTGCGTCTTCCGCTTTCGCTCCTTGAACAAATCAAAGTTGAGGCTAACAAGCAAGATGTTCCATACGAATCTTTGATTAAAGTCTGGCTGACCGAGAAAGTTGGGCAATCGCAATCACCGACCGACAGCCTAACCACACACTCCAGGTGCGATCCGTTTCCCTGAAACTACAGCTTAACAACCTGTGGGGGATAGGGAGCTAAGATCAAGTGATCTTTTATGACTTCATCTCCGTGCAGGTGTCATTCCTGCCGCCCCGGTGTCGGGCTGACAACGTAGCCTCTGGGGTAGTGACTGACCCTCAATCCCCAAAGCGAGGCTAAATGGCGGTCACTCGGAATCAGACCGGTAATCCCGCCTAGAGCAGCGAACGGTTTGATCCGGTAACTTACTTGATAGTCAAAGGTAATTTTGCAAGTCTCGAATTTTACAAACAAGGTAACCTCTTGAA
>CAZCWX010000753.1:0-4877 GCA_964502465.1 uncultured Enterobacteriaceae bacterium
CCGCAGATCTTCCTGGGCGAGTCGTCTATGCTGGCCTTCAGCGAGCAATCTGACCCCAGCCCGGTTGATGTCCAGGCGGGGTTTACCTATGCCTACGACTGCACCACGAATGGGACCTTGAGTGTTACCAATAACCGCGCCGCTACTGCGACGTGTAGGTATCTCACCACCGGCGACTTCACGGTTGGTGGGACAATTAGCGATAAGGACCAAGGAGCGACGAGCTACACGGCAACTGTCACCGTGCTGTCGCCGCAACTGGCCACGGATACCCTCAAAGCCCAGGTCCAGGACCTGAACAGCCAGGGGGTGCTGAGCGGCGGGCAGACCAACGCGCTCATCGTCAAACTCAACAACGCGCTTAAGGAGATCAATCAAGGGAGAAAAACGCAGGCAACCACCCACCTGCAAGCATTCATTAATCAAGTCAACGACTTGGTCAAGGATCGTGTCCTATCGGCCGCCCAAGGTCAAGCGCTGCTTGACACGGCCAACCGGGTGATTGCCTCGATTGCGGTGAGCTAAATCGGACCACAGGAGATTAGGACAGTGGCAATGTCACCCTGAGCGCAGCGAAGGGTCTCTCTGAGAGATTCTTCGCGTTGCTCAGAATGACAAGTCACGACAGACACAGAATTCTCGGCACCAAGACTGGAAAAATCTTCTCTGGATGATAAATGAAGAAAGGAGACTCAACTTCGCGCCTTTCCGTCGGCTCGTCTGTATCGGCGCCGGCATTGGCATCACGTCGTTTCTCGGTATGCTCGCTTTTGAACTAAGTATACAGCGCACGAAATACGCAGCGGGTGCTCTTTTTCGTCATTCCGGGCAAGGCCGTAGGCCGCGACCCGGAATCCACTCCTCCGTTCCTGGATTCCAGCTTTCGCCGGAATGGTCATGCGTCTGCGGCGCACCCTTTTCGGACAGAGATTGCTTCGTCGCGGAGCCTGTCCTGAGCGAAGCGCAGCGGAGCCGAAGGGCTCCTCGCAATGACATTCTTCGACCTGCTGTCCCTTTTTTCGGAGGAATGACGAATTCCGGCAACGCACAGACACGGGCTAGAAGCCCGTGCCACCAAATCCCCATAGTGCATTCCTCTCCTTGTTCGATCACCTGTTTTGTTCGTCAAATTTGATTAGGCCATCAGCAAGCTCTTCCAGCAGTACCTTCGCCTCTTGTAAATCTTTGGTGCCGAACCCTTCTGTGAACCAGTCGTAGATCTCCGCCAGCATCTGCCGGGCTTCGTCTTGCTTACCCTGCTGCTGCCACAATCGCGCCAGGCTCATCACCGCCCGCAACTCTAACGACTTCGCCTTTTGTCGGCGGGCAATCTCGATAGCCTTGAGGAAACACGCTTCGGCTTCGGTTTGGGGGTCAGGGATTGGGGATTGGGGGGTGTCGACTTCGGACTTGTCTTGACTTGCCTGAGACTGGCCCGAGCCTTGTTTTGACTGCGGACTGCGGACTGTAAGACTAATGTTCCTTTGAGCCGCCACAGCTCCGCCTCATAGAACCGCTCGCCCGTTTGCTCAACTCGCTGATACACATCGTCAACACCGCCTCGCTCACGATCACCTCCGGCCACACGGCCATTAACAGTTCGTCTTTGCTGACCACTTGCCCGGCGTGGGTCACCAAGTAGTGCAACACCGCGGCGGTCTTGGGTCGTAACACTCGTTCTTCGTCCTCACGCCAGAGTCGTCCACTCTGATTCTCGAAGCGAAACGGAAAGAAATAGACTGTATCTGCAAGAACGAGCTTGCCCATGTCACCCGTGTTGTTTCTTTTCGCCCCGGAGGGGCGACTGACTGTAGCCCAGGGCGTCAGCCCTGGGACACGAAACCTCCATAAGGCTCCCAGCCCCGGAGGGGCGGAAGAACGTGGGATGGCGGCTTTCCCTGGTCTACTACCTTATGCTCCTTCTTCATGGCTGCCCATGCGTTGCCAGCCACTGCTCTAGAGCTGCCAGCCCACCAAACTCCAATAACGCCTCTCCCAAGGCTTCGAGCTGTGGCAGCCCCAACCGCGTGATCTGCTCTCGCACGGGTGGGGGGATCTCACCACAACGGCGTTGCAGCTGGCGGAGGATCAGAGTGACGCCTTCTTCCTGTCGGCCTTCCGTAAAGACTTCTTGATAAAACCGTGTCTGTTTAAGATCTGTATCGGTCAACTCCAGCATGCCTTGTATCTCCTCTCGACTCAGCGTCGGTAGCTTATACACCAGAATAGTTTCGACTAAATTCACTATGGCCGTCGCCTGCCTGTTGTCAACAGCTGGGCTTTTTATCTGCGTCAGCACCATCCGCGCCTCGCTGATGGCCTGTTGCGGATGCGCTAGCAATACCCCGATCAGTTGTTGGCTCAGGGTTTGCCGCGGCTGCGCCCATTCATCGAGATACACCTGCGTCACCTGGCCGCTGTCCAGGAGCGCCTGATAGTGCGGATGCCCACCTGGATCGATGACTCGCGTGGGATAGATCAACACGGCGTGCCAGGGATGCACTGGGCGTTGTTGGCGTAGATAGAGAAAGACTTCAGCAAAGAGCCGGGAATACAGCTCCGGGTCCACTTGAAATTGCACTTCCACAAAGAACAGGGGCCAGTCCGGCTGCTCAGCGGGTGGTAGAAACACGCCATCGAGGCGAAAGGCGGTTTGTTTGAGTTCGACCGAGGAAAACTGATAATGCGGCGCATGGTCAGCGGGCTGCTCGATCAAGTCGAACAACAACTGCGGCAAGGTCTGAAACAAGCGATAAAAGAGCGAGTCGGTTTTCATCCGCTCTGATTCTTGACCATACAGCGGCAAGCAGCAATGGGGCGAGGATGAGAGACCGATCTAGCGTTCCCACTACACGTCTTCCGCCTTAGCCTCATTATCCTTTATCCTTGTTCCCCCTCGCCCCTAAATCTTCAATCAGCGCCTTGGCCTCTTGCAAATCCTGGGTGTCAAACCCTTCGGTAAACCAGTTGTAAATCCCGGTTAACATCTGGTGGGCTTCGTCTCGCTTGCCCTGCTGCTGCCAGAGACGAGCAAGGCTCACCGTAGCCCGCAGTTCCAGTGACTTCGCCTGCTGCTGGCGGGCAACCTCGATGGCCTTGAGAAAACACGCTTGGGCTTCTAATTGCGGATTGCGGATTGCGGATTGCGGAATGGTCCCTTTGGCCTTTGGACCTTGGCCTTTGGACCTTGGATTCTTTGGCACTTGACACTTGGCACTTGACACTTGACACTGTTGCAGCGTCAGTTCTCCCTTGAGCCGCCACAGTTCTGCCTCATAGTACCGCTCTCCACTGGCAGACACCCCCGTGAGTGCTGCGGCAACTGTGACCAATCCCTCTTCGACTTGTCTCATTTTCCCTTGAGCCTCAGCCAATCTCGCAGTGCGCCACGATTGTCCTAACTCGATCCCCATACTCGTGCACTCCACAATTGCTTGGCGGATAGACTCACTCCCCTCATCATACTGCCCTTGTAACACCAGCGCCTCTCCGTGCGCATAGGCGCCGTGCGCATGCCACACGCGCAACTCGTGTTCGCGTGCCACAACCAGCAGCTGTTCAGCAATCTCGTGGACTGCATGCCCTTCTCGGCGATAACCCTGCACCATCCCCAGGAAATTCAAAGCGAATCCTATAGAGGGTGGATGCTCAAGCTGTGTGGCCACGGTCAAGGCCTGCTGCGCGCTGCGCAGCCCTTGGTCGGGGTAGCCGAGCATCCATAAGGCCAATGCGAGGTAGCTCCGCACCGCGACTTCCTGATCGATCGTTGACCGCAACGCGCCAGCGCGGGGTGGCCGGGCATCATAGAAGACCGCTGCCTGTGTGAGTTGTTCCCGTGCGTCAGCAAAAGCCCCTATCCCGACTGACACCACCCCTACGATCCCGCGGGCGCTCGCCAGAAACGTTGGATGTTGCAGCCGTTGCGCCACCCCCAGGCACTGCTGCGCGAGTGCTGCAGCGGTCTGCATCTGGCTGCGCGTGTAATAGAACGCCACCAGGCCCGACAGCGCTAAGAATAGCTGGGGCGTCTCTCCCAGCTCTTGGCAGAGGACCTGCGCACGGGCATACGCTTGATTGACCTCAGGCGCGCCATGGTTCTTGCCCGCCACTAAAGTACCGCCAAGGGCGAGTTGCAATGCGAGTTCCTGTTGATCCCGTGCCGGAGACTGGGGTAACGTTGCTACCAGCGCGAGTCCACGCGTGAGCGAGCGAATCGCCTCGGGATAGGCGTTGTGCCGCAAAGCGTTCTCCGCAGCCTGCTGGAGGTAGCGCACGGCCCGGGCGGTGTCCCGCCCGCGCTCAAAGTGCACGGCCAGGGCTGCGGCAATCTCGCCAGCCTGCTGCCCATAGGCGGCTTCCAGCCGCTCCCCTAGCCGTTGGTGCAATGCCCGCTGGCGGCTCGCAGTCAGCCTGTCGTACACCACCTCTTGATGTACTGCATGCCGGAAGCGATACTGGCTGGCTCTCATCCCGTCTGGCCACTCCTCGATCCCGGTGGTTTGCAGAAAGGGCGTGCGCCGTGCGATGCCTTCACACCACTTTTCCCCACGCAGCAGCTCTATCTCCAGCCCCGCACTTACCGATGCTGCTGAGAACTCTATACCCGCTACACTGGCTACCTCCAGCCCCCGCTGCTCGTCCTCTGACAGGTGCTCAATCTGCCGCTCGATCAACTGCCGCACGCCCTCCGGCACTCCCATCCCGTGCAGCGAATCGGGCCACTGCCACTTCCCATTCTCCTGCTGCAGCAGCCCTTGCCGCAGTAAATAGTCCACCAGCGTCACCACAAACAGCGCATTGCCCTCTGTCCGTTCATATACCTGTGCTGTGAATGCCGACGGAACAGGCTGCGGCGCGAACCGTAACGTGAGGTATTC
>CAZCWX010000754.1:0-5281 GCA_964502465.1 uncultured Enterobacteriaceae bacterium
TTTTGGTGCTACGGTCCCCACCACAGGCAAATCACAATCATCGCGATTACGCCCCATCCTTAAACAGTGCTTCCTCTATACTGGTCACGCGTAAGCTGAGGAACTGTTACGAAATCAGTTGCTCGCTCCCATATGGTAGTGCAGGCGTCCCGCCTGCATGATGGAGTGCAGGCCAGAGGCCCGCACCACAAGAACTGACCAGGTTCTTCTTGCCCAGGTCCTTAGCGATACAGTTCCTCATCCTGCAGCGGCTTTTCTGGCAGGCGGATGCGCGGATACAGTGAAGGAGTCCCATCGCGGCCAAGCAGGAGAAAATCAACTGGGACGAATGGCATGGGGACCTCGAGGCCGACATAAGCGCTCCGCTGATCAGTCCCGAAGGCCACACGCGTCCCTGCTATTTCTTTGGGTAAGGTCCCACGTAAATCAACCCCTGAACCACCAACACTCCCCGAGAGATATGGCAGGGTACGCCAGCCTTCGTCCTCGTTCTTTTCGCGTTGCCCTTTGAGGGTAATATCTGCTGCTTCGGCACCCTGAGCGAGGAGTGCCAGGCCGCGATCCCCGCGCACAGCTGCCTGTTCATAGCCTTTCTCGCGAAAACGGAGCCAGAACCGCTCCCAGGCTTCGTCAGGAACGCTGTAGACCTTGGTGCGCGGACCCTGGTCGCTCTGCAAGCGCAAAGCGATTTCGCCACTAGGCAGCAACGTAATGCCGGCGTCTGTCAGTTCTACATTCCCCGGGTCGCTGTCGAATAACTCAGGTTTGAGTGCAAGCCCTCTTGGGCCAAAAAGGTCAGGGTTCTCTTTGAGAAATGCTTTACTTAAATGCAGACCGCGATTTTCGGGAAGGTTGAGCTCTCGCAATTGTGGTGCTGCCTTGCGCGCAGCCTCGGTGTTGGGATAGTGCTGGAGTACGGTGCGCAGATACGATTCTTTTTGCGCTTGATGCGTGCTTTGATTAGCCATTTGCAGCCGTGCCTCGCCAGCTTGCTCTTGCAACCCTAAGGCCTGCTCCTCTTTACCTGCCAACTGGTGGTAGATGATCGCCTTATCAATCTGTCCTTCTTTTTCGTAGGACTTGGCTAAGACCTCATACACCTCAGGGGAGCGTTCGTCTGGTGGTGTGTTGTGGAGGTACTTTTCGCCTTCGGTAATCACCTTGTGTCGTGAGACGGGATTTCCAGTCAGGACGTGGAACAGTTTGGCGCCAGTTTGTACTAACGTCAGCACGCCAAATGTTGCTGCGCCAACGAGTCCCTCGGTGGCCACTTGCGTGCCTGCGACAATAAAGTTGTCTTTGACAAACCCACCACCTGGGAGAATGTATTTTAAGGTTTCTTTATCGTGTTCCCACTCCGCTTCATGCAGACTAGCGAGGGGATCCGCTGGTTGAGAGGTGTCCTGTGGGCTGTGTTGCTGCAGGCTCGTCTCGATCCGTTCTAATCCGGCACGAGCCTTGGGAGACTGTTCATCGATCATGAGCGCGAGGTGGTAGTGAAAATTGGCCCCCCAATAGTCTTGCTGTTGTAGGGCTATTTCGGCGCGGGCGAGTTCAGCGTCTAGCATGGCGTGCTTCCGCCGTGCTTCGAGTTCTTCGACTTTCTTTTGCACTTCAGGCACTCGGGGGTCTTCGGGAGCACGACGTAAGAATTCATGGTACAGCACAAGCGCCTTGCGCTCTCTGGGGCTTGGGCCGTTCCCATCACGCCATTCGGAGAAAACACCTTGGGCTGCCTCTGGACGAGGACTGCTGGGTGCGCCGAAGAGCAGACTGCCAACATCGAAAGTTGAAAGCACCCAGTTGAAGCGACGACCCAACCGAGTACGCTTCGCGTCAGCGAGCAATTGATCCGCCTGTGTCAGCAACGCGTTGGGTGGCGCGCTGAGTTCCTCAGCCGTCAGCTCGTGCGGGTCGTGCTCTGTTTGCGATGGGCTTGCTAGCGTTTGGATATAAGGGGTGACACCAGTCTCACGCTCACCCTTTGCCGCAAGGGTGGCGTCATGTTGCGATAATGCTTGCGCATAATGCTCGACGGCCTCAAGGTCATTCCTGTACGCGTCGGTAATGGCGTGAGCGACCTTTTTCCCGACCTCGTCAGGGAAATACCGGTCTGGTGGTTCAGGGGGAGTGAATGGTGTGTAAGTCGGGAGGAAATTATTCAGCTTATACGCGAGTGGGTCTGCAAATTCTTGGGCTCCTACCGGCGCGGCAAGGAGTAAAAAGAGGAACGGATAATAGGGCATAAGAGTTCTTCGCATAAAGGTTCACCCTCTTCTTGTTCTCCGGAGCATATCCTCCGCAGTTACCGGCTCAGCCGTCCGATTTTCGCCATATAGGCTTCGAGAGCCTCTAATTTCCCTTTTGCTTCTTGTTTTTCTACAATACCATCCTCCTGGGCAACCTGCGCATAGAAACGGAGGGCAGCACGGCCCAACTCTTCGAAGATTGAAGCGTCGAAACGGAGGCTCTGTGGATCATATTGGGCCACATACTCTTGGGCAAGGGTGAAATAAAAGTCCCCAATTTTCATCTGATAGCGAGGCAAATGCTTGCTCTCTTTGTGCTTGTTGATCAACTGGCTGTATGCCAGCAGGACGCTTTCGTTGCCGTCTTCGACTCGATAGCGATTAAGTTCGAGGAGTACCACCTTGGCGTAATCGACGCGTTCCTCCTCTTCACGAGCGAGCGTTTCGTAGGGAGTACCAGCATAGTGTTGCTGGAGTTCGTGCCAGGCGACAATCTGCGCGTCGAGTGCTTCGAGGTATTCAACTGGCGTGTGGGCGGTCACCTGTCTATGTTTGACCTCTTGAAAACGGCTCAGCGCTTCAACCGCAGTCGTTACTTCTGGGGCCAAGCCGTTTTCCTGCTGGCGTACGCTTTGATAATGAGCGAGTGCCTTATCGTAATCGCGTAGCCGCTCGTAGGAGCGTGCACGAATAAAGGCGAGGAGTTCGCTGTTATTGTCGGGGTGTGTCATCTCGTAGTGCTGCACACGCACCAGCGCTGCCTTGTAGACATTCGTACCAGTTCTATCTTTTGGCGTGGGGAAGCGATACGTGTCTCGACTCGCAACACGCTGGAATTCAGTAATAATTGCTTGAAGGTCTGCTTCCGTCATTGGCTGGAAAAGGGTATGGTCTTGCTTCTTCTTCGGGAAAACCGAGAAATCCTCTCGGGGCAGATTAGAGGTGGACGAACTCAATTCGGTGGGTGATATCGTTGGAGGCGGAGTTGAGCCATTGCCGCCGAGTTCTGGCCCAGAGATCTCCCCTTGAGGAGACGGTCCACCACCTATCCAGCGCTTCACCGTGCAGCCAGAGATGGTGAGTCCGCAAAAGGCGAACACAGAGAGGACTGACAAGAATCGAGCTGTTTTTCTATAAGATCGCTGCATGAACTGCGTGAGCGAGAAAAGGGTTACGTTCGCAACTGTTCTGAGTAAATATATTTGTTGGTATTCCAGTACAAACCTTAATGCGAAAGGACCAGGGTGTCAAACCTGGATTTCTTTAATGACGAATCCCTGTAACACCCGGCAAAAGACCTACCCCGGAAAGGTAAACCCCCTTACGTCTTGGCTTGGCAGGACTCGGGCTTATAGATACACTGGCCTTAGGTATAGTCCTTTGGCGGTGGGATAGACGGATAAGGTCTATTCTATCCCAGATCAGGGAGGACTTATGACAGGCTCGGAATGGATTGCTTTAGGTATCGCAGCCGCAATTCTCACCACTATCGTTGTAACCTTCTGGAAGATCTCTAGACCATAGCCCCTGGTGCCGGTTGGACGAAGAGAGAGCATTTCCCGTCCCCCGTTGCTATTTTCTCAATCAATGGAGTAACTTCCTACCCTCCCCTTATCCCGCGGCTCGTAACCGTACACGCTTGTCCCCGAATGCAGCGAACACCTCAAGTTCTCCGCCCAGCGCTTCAACGTATCGTTTCACCGTTGATAACCGCACATCAGCACGATGTTCGAGGCGCGACACTTCAGATTGTGTCATGTTGGTAGATTCTGCTACCTCAACCTGAGTTTTGCCTACCAGCTCTCGAACAGCCCGGAGATCCATCTCTAAAAGTTCTCGTTCTACTTCCTGGTCAATACGTTCAAGTTGCGCCGAAGACAGTTTTTTCTGCCGTAGATCTTGCCACCGATAATAGGACTTTTTCATCGTTGTCACTCCATCAAATACTCTTCCCAGAGGCTCTCGGCCTTCGGGACATACGTGGTATAAAATGCTTTGTCACTCATCCCTGTCTTGTCCGCACCAAGCAGCAAAATAGCGTGGCGTTTCGGATCAAAGGCGTATAGAATCCGCAATGGCTGGCCTTTTGACTGCACACGCAACTCACGGAGTGCATAGCGGCTACCTTTAATTTCACTGCTATAGGGAAAACCCAGTGAAACCCCGCGCGCTACCAAAAGGTCAACCACAAAAGTCACTCTTTCAGCATCGCTTTCATCAAGGCCCATGTACCACGAATCAAATTCGTCCGTTCCAATCACCTCAACCATAACCACTTCTTCTACCCGGTGCGTTTGCAACGCGTTTGCAATGCGTACATAACATATATACATCTTAGTGCATATGTAGTAAAGTGCATATTCGATCTTGCTGAGAATTTCTTATGAATTTTGACAAACGAATTCGGCTCTCACCCCAACTCTCTCCCGCATAGCGAGAGAAGAATTCGTGCGAGAACAGGTGCTCGCGGTAGAGAGTGGCTAGCGGGAATCCAATTCCCACACTTACTTGACAAAACCTCCAAAGGACAGGAGGAGGTAGCTAATGGGAGAGAGGCTAAAGGCCCGGATGAAAGAGACAGAGGCAAGGCTGAAAGAACAGGGAAAGACTGTTCTCGATTGGGTACAACAGCACCCTCTGCATGCACTGGCTGTTATAGGCCTTATCGTAGTTATTTACTTCCTTTTCTGGAAAATCCCAGTATGGCAGCTGGAGAACCTGAGGGCCGATCATCCAGACAAACTGTATGAGCTAAAGGCCACTATCCGAGGGAACCTAATCCAGGCCTTTGGTGTCATCTTCCTTGTCATAGGGATTTATTTTGCCTGGAGACGGCTTGAGGTCGCCCAAGTAGGGCAAGTTACTGAACGGTTTACCCGGGCAGTTGACCAACTAGGGAGTGAAAAGCTGGAGATCCGCTTAGGCGGCATCTATGCCCTGGAACGAATTGCCAGGGACTCAAAGAAAGACCACTGGCCTATTATGGAAGTCTTGACTGCCTATGTCCGGGAAAATGCTCCTTGGCCACCTAA
>CAZCWX010000755.1:0-3217 GCA_964502465.1 uncultured Enterobacteriaceae bacterium
AACCAGCCTCGCTGATGGAGCAGTATAAAGATGCCTCCAAGGATTCGGCTGAGAACCCGGGAGTAGCGGGGTCGCCAGGACAGATGAAAAAAGAGGAGAAGAGCGAGTGAAGTGAGGCTCTATACCATCCCTGCTCAGCCAATCTATCCCTAAGAGCCTGTTACAAAACAACGAACAACGCTCGGCTTCAACAAATCCTTCCGCGCCCTGCGTTTCTCCCCTTGCTAAAGGGGGGCACTGGTTATGCAAGCAGGTTATGGGTTCCTTCTCCCCTGGAGGGAGAAGGTCAGGATGAGGGGGAATTGCCTAGTTTGCCACTGTTTACCCCTCCTTGTTCTCCTCATTGATGAGGGAGGAGAGCGCAAGCGCTGTCTGTTGGAAGGAGAGGCCATGCCTCCCCCCCTCTACAAAACAACAGGGGCGAGGTTGAACCCCGCCCCTGCGTTTTTTCGTTTTCGCAAAGGGTCCTTGCCCTTACGCGATGATGCCTTCCTCAGCCGCCCGGATGAAGAATTTTGGTTTCCACAGCACGAGTGCAGCCGGGACGAACGTACACGCACCAAAGAAACTGATCCCCATCCACAAGGCGAGGAGCAAGCCCATCTCCGAACAGAAGCGGATGTTTGAGAAGGCCCAGAGCATCGTTGCGGTGATTAGCGTGGCAGCGGTAAAAGCCACCGCCTTGCCGGCTGTTACCAATCCCATGCGGACAGCTTCGCTCACATCACCTTTATACTCTTCGACTGCACGGCTCACGATATACAAAGCATAGTCAATGCCGAATCCAACACCGACGGTGACGATTGGCAAGGACTGCAGATTGATACCGATGTTGCGGTATCCCATGTAAGCGTTGACGATGCCGTTTGCCAGGAACAATCCAATCATCATGACGAGCGCGGCCACCGCTGAGCGGTAGGTAAACATCACGATAAGGAAGATCGTACCGAAGCCCAACAAGTTCATCAAAATATCATTCTTCAAAATCTCTTCGTTTGCTGCTGCCGTCACCCCGATGAGTCCGCCCGCCAGGCGGTAGTCGGCTTTTTCCATCGGGTTTTCCTTGACGTAGTTTTGCACGCCGAACATAATGCGCGCAATGTTATCCCCTTGGTGATTGCTGCAGTAGAATGTCACCCGGGATACCGTATAGCTCGGATCGAGAAAGCGAGAGGTTTCTCCTGGCGGCGCGCCAGCGAAGTAGTAGAAGAACAGCGAGCTGATTTTGGGAATGTCATGTGGAACGACGTTCCAACGGGGTTGCATATCGTAGAACGTCATATTGATCGATTGAATAATATCAGCCAGGGAGAAGCTGTAGCCAATGTCGGGGTCCCGCTCCATATAACGCTGGAACTTTTCCATGTTGCGCAGGATATTGGGATCTTTCAGGACATCTTTATCACGGCCCTCGACCACAATAATCAACGGTTCGATGCCGCCAAAATATTTCTGGATCTCAATATGAGCCTGGTTATAGGGAGAATCAAGGTGCAAGAGCGGCGTTGCGGCTGTTGGGTCACCGATTGTCAGGTGGCGGATCTGTGTTAGTGAGAGCAGGAAGGCGACCACCCAGAAAATGACGATGAATCGCGCGTTGCGCGGCACGACAATCCAGGCAGCACAGACATTGATGAAGCGCTGGAATATCCCTTCCTCACGCCGCAAGACGTTCTCTTTTTCTGGCGCCTTCAGGTAGTAGTAGACAATGGGATTGAGCAGCAGTTCGCTGATCGCGACCGAAGCTACCCAAATAGAAGCAGAAACCGCGATCCGCTGCAAAATGACCACCGGGACAATGATGATCACCAGCATGCCCAGTGCATCGGTGACGATGCCACTGAGTGTAGGAACAAAGAGTTCGGCAAAAGCGGCAATGATGGCCTTTTCTTTGTTCCAGTTCCACTTGCGATACTCTTCGTAATAGCGCTCGTGCATCTGCACGGAATGGCTCACGGCTCGGGCAGTGACGAAGAAGGGGATCACTAAGGCCAACGGATCCATAGCGAAGCCCATCAGCGACTGGATGCCCAGCCCCCAGAAGGCGGAAATCACTCCGGTGATCGTTGGCCGCAACGCGCCACGCCAGTCGCGGAAATACAGGTAGAGCAGGAGCCAACAGACAACCGTCGCGGCAATGAAAATGTAGAAGACTTCGTTGGCGTAGTAGTAGATCCAGCCATAGAGGCGGGGTTCGCCAGCGATCCAAATTGAGTGATCAGCGCTTTCAAATGGCTCTTTGACGGTGCGGTTGATCTCGTCGAAGATGCGCTTATAGTCGAGCCTGCCTTCGATGAAATTCGCCTTGATGAGTAAGGCTTTCCCATCGAGCGAGACCAACTGACCATAGATGGCCTGGTCGTTATAACAAATCTTTCTGATCTCATCGACTTCGGCGTCGGTTTTTGGCGGGCGACGCATCACTGGTGGTGTGGCAATCGTACCTCCTAACACCGTGAGGTAGCGAGTCGTGCGATGTCCAATGGATTCGATCTGGTCATGGTTGACCCCGGTGACCCGGTCCATCGCCTGGGTCATCTCGAAGACCTTCTTAAGGATCTCCTTGGTAAAGACATCCCCCTCCTCAACCCTGAGCATAACATTGACGCTATTCGCTCCGCCAAACTGTTCAGCAAAACGAAAATGCACCTGCACCCAGGGATGGCGATAAGGAAGCAGGTCATTAAATGCCGTGGTCATCTCTAATTTGGTGGCCTGATAGGCCATGAAACCGGTAAAGAGGGCGACAAGCAGGGTAATCGGCACGCGGTATCTAATCAGATTTGCGCCGAGGCGATACAGCGCTGCTTTGCTCTTTGCCGCTTCCTCTACCGCTGAGAGGGTGTTTTGTTCGTCAGCCACGATGAACTCCTTAGTTGACTAATTTGTTATTTATCCAGCGGAAGCCCGTTGAGTCCATTGGGTCTCTTGGGTCTGTTGAGTCCATTGGGTCTCTTGGGTCTGGGACGAGGGACTTTTTGCTCATGCCGTTATCTTTATTTTGACCCTATAGACTCTATGGACCTTCTTTTACCCTTTGTCTTCTGTCAGCGTACGCCAGCTCTGGCCACTATCGTCAGTCAGGAGGATGACGCCTTTCCCTCCTACCAGGACGCCCTTGCCGTTCTCGCCAAAGCTGATTCCATTGATCCAGGTAAACACTCCGCCTGGCACGGTCGCTGGTTGCCAGTCGAGTCCTCCATTGTTTGAGGTGAGA
>CAZCWX010000756.1:0-3548 GCA_964502465.1 uncultured Enterobacteriaceae bacterium
CGACTCTCCGCCACACTGTCTCCTCGCATGGAAGAGGGCTTGCTTGACAAGCACAGGAATATGGACCAGCAATAAAGATCAGTTGAAAAATGAGAACTGAATTTTTTGCAGCCTGCAGTCGAGCAGAGGTCTGGGATGTTGCGGATTGCGCAGATTACTAGTGTGTCGATTGCAGTACCGCCGAGCACCCACGGCGGTACCGAACACATGGTGTACCAACTCACCGAAGGCCTGGTGCGGCAGGAGCACGTGGTCGAACTCTTTGCTTCCGGTGATTCACGAGTGTCATGTCCGCTGCAGAGTGTCACCCCCACTGCACTCCTCGACCGCCCGGACTGGTCTACATACCTGGAGCGGGAGTATGAGGCGATGAACGCCTTTCACCTCTTCTGCCAGGCGAAGCGCTTTGATTTGATCCACGGTCACTGGCCGTGTCTGGCTCCGTACTTCTCGCCCTTTACTCAGACCCCGATGGTTCTCACTTATCATTACATCTCGCCCGAGCTGCTGGAGTTTTATGAGACCCACTTTCCTCGCTGTCACGGCGTCTTTGTCAGTCATGCGCAGGCCGCAGGGCTCAACCGCCCGCATGGCCGGGTGATCCACAACGCTGTGCAGAGAGATATCCCCTATGGGGACGGGGCCGAGGACAGGCTGATTGTCGTTGCCCGTATGGTACCGCGGAAGGGGATCGCTGAGGCCATCCGGATTGCCCGGCGCGCTGGCAAACCGCTGCTCGTGATCGCGCCAGTCATGCATAATCTCGCCGAGAGCCCGGTGTACTTTCGTGAGGTTGTTCAGCCACTGATCGACGGAAAAACAGTCCAGTACATCCCAGCCCTGCCTAATGACCTCGTCTTGCGCGAGGTCGGACGCTCGCGCGCCTTTCTGTTTCCTTTGCAATGGGAGGAACCCTTTGGGCTCGCTGTGCTCGAGGCCATGGTGACTGGGACGCCGGTCATTACCTACCGGCGTGGGGGAATGCTCGAGCTGGTGGAGGACGGAGTCACCGGGTTTCTGGTTGACACCGAAGACGAAATGCTCACAGCGATTCGCGAAGTCAACAAGATCGACAGACAGCGTTGCCGCGAGCGAACCCTGGCTCGCTTTAGCATCGAGCGTATGGTGAGTGCATATGAGCGACTCTACAACGAAATTCTGGCAAGCTACCGTACCTGAAGAACGGCCAGAGTGGAGCGAGGCGCGGTTTCGCCAGGCCTGCTCATACTGGCAGAGCAAAATCCTGCTCACTGCTTTGCGTTTTGATCTTTTCACCGTACTAGCGGATCAAGCGCTAAGCGCCACAGCGCTTGCCGTGCGGCTCGGCGTGGCCGAGCGAGGGCTTACCACTCTGCTTGATGCCCTGGTTGCGCTTGAGCTGCTGGTGAAGCGGGATCACCACTATGCAAACACGCCTTTTGCCAATGCCGCCCTAGATCGTACCAAGCCCTCTTTTTGCGGCTCCATGCCGCTCTTCGATGCCCGTTGCTGGGAATTGTGGGATCAGCTCGAAGATACGATTCGCAACGGCTCCTGCCCAGGTCAAGACACCCTTTTCTACGCAGACCCGCTTGGCACTGAGCTGTTGCTACGCGGCTTGCACGCCGATGCGCTTCACCTGGCTCCAGCCTTGGCCGCGCGCCTTGACGTAAGGCGACGTCGGCGCTTACTTGACCTTGGCGGCGGCGCCGGGACCTATGCCATTGCCTTCTGCCAAGCCAGCCCAGGGTTGACTGCGGTGCTCTTTGATCTGCCCGGGCCGTTGGCTCTCGCGCACACTGTGGTTTCTGCAGCTGGCCTCACAGACCGGATCACGTGCATAGCTGGAGACTTGCGCACCGATACCCTCCCGCGTGGTTTTGACCTGGTACTCCTCTCCAATGTCTTACATGGCCAGAGCGCGGAGACGAACCAACGCCTCCTCAGTGAAATCTACCATGCGCTCGAGCCTGCGGGTGAGTTGATCGTGCGCGACGTGCTGATGAATGAAGATCGCACCAGTCCTGCGTTTGGCGCATTCTTTGCCGTGAATTTGCTGCTCCACAGCGCCTCAGGCCGTTGCTACACCTTTGGTGAGGTCAGTGGATGGCTCACCAAAATCGGCTTTCGCGACCTGAAGGTCCTTGAAGCCAATGCCGTCCTGCGGGCCCTCAAGTAGGTGAAGTATGGCACGTTTTGTGAAAGTTGCAAAAGTTCACGAGATCCCTTCGGGGCAGGGCAAACAAGTGATGGCGCACGACAAGCCTATGGCTCTCTTTAACGTTGACGGCACCTTTTATGCCGTCAACCAGATCTGTCCGCATATGGGAGGCCCGCTGTCAGAGGGAACCCTCACAGGCAAGGTCGTCCGCTGCCCCTGGCACGGCTGGACCTACTGTGTTGACACCGGCCTACCCGATCACCCAGGTGGGCACTGGGTATCAGCGTATGAGGTGCGGGTGGAAGGGGACGACGTCCTGGTCGGCTGGCTGAAAGGCAGCGGTCAGCAGGATGAATAGGCTATAGGCTACAGGCCATAGGCTTGAGGGGATGCTCCCTTTAGGCAGGTGCCTCTAGCCTCAAGCCTTTCCTGTTTCTACTGAAGACTGACAGCTGCGTACCGATCGTTTTCTCTGTTAAACCGGCCCGTAAAAAGTGCCGACGCCGTAAGTGAAGCGCAGGACCAAGGCCGCAAGCACACCCAAGGTCGAGGCACCAATCACTATGCGATCGCGCGTATGCAGTTCCAGAGGCACAAGATAGGTCCGCTCTGCGCTCCCGGAGAAGGCCTTGCTCTGCAGAACGACTTCGAGTTGCTGTGACTTGATGAGTGCCCCTAAGACCAGCGGTACGGCGATCCGTGCGTATGCGCGCCCTCGAGCCCATAGGCCCAGCTTCTCCAGGGCCAGGCCACGCAGGCGTTGGGCTTCGATCAGCGCCGCGGCTTCGCCGAGAACCAGCGGCAGGAAACGCAGGGCTGAGGAGAAAACAAAGGCCCCGGTGTATGGAACCCGGAGGCGCACCAACCCAACGACCAAGGTGTTGGGATCAGTAGTAAGGACGACCACCGGCAAGATCAAGATCAGCGCCAGAGTCCGGTTGATGACCACGAGACCATAGAGCAGCCCTTCGCTGGTCACGCGTAACCGCCCACCTACGAGCGGCACCCAGGCCGGAACTGGTCCGAGCAGGGGTGTGCGTCCCACAACCTCGTTGAATACACCGTGAACCAGCAGAATGATGACAAGAAACGGGGACAGAAGGAGCAACAGGCGTTTGAGATCTCGCCACTCAAGCCAGGCGAGCGGCCACAGGAGCAGCACGGCACCGGCGAGCGCAGTGCTCAGCACTGGACTCTCCCAGGAAAACGCCAGGACCGTGGTGGCCACAAGGAGAGCAAGCTTGGCGCGCACATCGAGTGAGGAGAAAGACGAACGGCGTGCCGCGCTGCCGAACCTGAAGGTGTTCATAATGATGGAAGCACTCGGCTATTAGCTCTCAGCGAAACCAAGGTTACAGGGGACAGGTAACAGGAAACAGATCCCCCCCTCTTCCTTTTATGGGTAATT
>CAZCWX010000757.1:0-5805 GCA_964502465.1 uncultured Enterobacteriaceae bacterium
ATCGCTGCCAGTACTCGTGAGGGTGCAACCCTGGTGGTGCTGATTAAAGAAATCGGCACCGATGCCCTCTTTGCCCTACATGTCGTTGCTGAAGAGATAGCCAAACGGGGCAAGCCCGAGTACAAAGGGCGGGTACAACAATACTACCAGTTGTGTCGTGACCGGGATTACGGCGTGGCCGTGGCACAGAGCGATGTTAAAGGTGACCGCAGCCTGGGTCCTCAAGGGCAGGAACACCCCGACTACTACCTCCGTATTGTCGAGGAACGCAAGGACGGCATCGTGGTCCGTGGTGCAAAAGTGCATACCTCAGTCTCGACCAACACTGACGAAGTTATCGTCCTGCCGACACGAGCCATGCGTCCGGAAGACAAATCCTATGCCGTGGCATTTGCCCTGCCGGTGGCGACAAAAGGACTCAAGCTGCTGGCCAGCTCGTATGGGGGATTCAAGAAAGATTCCTTCGAGTTTCCCATTAGCGCTAAGCACAAGATGATGGAAACCTTGACCGTTTTCGATGACGTGTTCGTCCCTTGGGAGCGCGTGTTCTTGTGTGGTGAGACCGAGGCCGCCGGGTTTCTGGCTTTAACATTTGTCAAATTTCATCGGTTTACTGCGGTGTCATACAAATTACCCTTGTTGGAACTCCTGGCGGGTTCGGCGCGGGCAATCGCTGAATACAATGGCATAGAGAACGCAGGACACATTCGTGAAAAACTCACGAAACTGGCTACCTATCATGCGACCGTGCAGGGCTTGATTATTGCCGCAGCACAACAGCATGAAATCGTCCCTCCTGGTATTGCCATTCCCAATACCCTCATGACGAATGTTGCAAAGTATCAGTTTGCCTCGTACTACCACACGGCAGTCCAGATGGTGCAGGATGTGAGTGGTGGGTTGCTCGTTACTGGTCCCAGCGTTGAGGACTGGCGAAGCGAAGCCACTGGCCCGTATGTGCGGAAATACCTCGGGGGGAAAAAAGGGGTTCCCACTGAGCACCGCCTGCGCATGATGAACCTGATCTCTGATCTTACTGCGTCTGATTTTGGCGGGTATCAAGAAGTGCTTGCGGTGCACGCCGAAGGCTCGCTCGAAGCGGAGAAAATCCAAACCTACCGGGAATACGACTTCAGCGCTGCCGCCGCCTATGCGCGCGAGTTGGCAGGGATCAAATAGGGGTTGGGACTTGAGGTTTGAGACTTGCAAGGGGGGGAGGCTAAATCAGACCACACGAGATTCGTACAGGGAGTCAATCGTCCTTTTCTTCGTAGCGTGCGCCATGCGCACGAACGGTGGCGGGCGGGGAATCGTGCGCGCAGCGCACGCTACTGAAGGTGTACCAATGTCATATGGTTTGATTTAGTTCCTAGCCCCCAACACCTCCCCGTACCGTTCCTTAAATTTCTCAAACAGTGCAAGCTCTGCCGCGGTGTACGTCTTGTACGTGTGACTCGGATGAGGGAAATAGAAGCGCAGGACGGATTTCCCCGCACTATCGTCGAAAGCAATGAAAACGCTCAGCGAATCATCATGGCCAGGTGCTTCGGCAAAGCGAACCTGTACCACCGTGCTCAGGTCAACATGAATATGCCAGGCCGCAAACTCGACCGTGGCCCAGGAGTCAGAAAATTCGACCTTGTGCGGAGTACCATCGAGGAACAGTTCGCTGACCGCACCGTCGCGGCCTACTGTGCAGACGAGCGAGGAGGTGTGGGCGAGATCGGTGAGAAGCTGTTGTATATCCGGGAGCATACGATCACGTCTCGATGCAACTGTTGTAATGCGGGCCTCTGACCTGCACCGAGCCATGCAGGCAGGATGCCTGCACCACAAGCATTGCTCAACACGCTGCTTTACTCGACTGTTACGCTCTTCGCCAAATTCCGCGGCTGATCGACATCAGTGCCACGATACACTGCAATATGATAGGCCAGCAGTTGCAGTGGAATAGTAAGGAGGATCGGCATCAGCAGATGATTCGTCGTTGGCACCTGAATAATTTCCCAGGCGATTTCTTCAAGTTCAGGAGAGACGGTATCGGTAATCGCGATAATCCGACCACCTCGCGCTTCAACCTCTTTCATATTACTCAAGGTCTTGGCATACACTGGATCCTTAGGCAGGAGCACAACGACAGGCATGTTTTCATCGATGAGCGCGATCGGCCCATGTTTCATCTCACCTGCCGGATAGCCCTCAGCATGGATATATGAAATCTCTTTGAGTTTGAGAGCACCTTCAAGGGCGATGGGATAGTTCACTCCACGGCCAAGATAGAGAAAATCTTTCGCTTGCCCATATTTCTTGGCTATTTTTTCGATTGCCTTCTCTTTTGCCAGCACTTCGCGCATGAGCGTTGGCAGGTTCACCAAGTCATTGATGAGCTTGTGTCCTTTTTCAGGGTCGAGGGCTCCACGACGGCGCCCGAGATACACGGCAAACAGGTACAGAGCAGTCAATTGCGTGGTAAACGCTTTGGTTGACGCAACACTCATCTCTGGGCCGGCGTGTGTATAAATCACCATATCGGCTTTCCGCGGAATCGAGGCATCTATCACATTGCAGATCGCGAAGGTTTTCGCTCCGTGGGTCTTTCCCCATTCTAAAGCGGCAAGGGTATCGGCGGTCTCTCCAGATTGTGAGACAGCGACAATGGCGGTGTGCTTGTCGATCGGCGTGTGCCGATAGCGGAACTCGCTGCCATAGTCCACTTCAGCAGGCAGGGAGGCCAGCTCTTCGAGGAAGAATTTCCCCTCCAGACATGCGTGCCAGGCAGTGCCGCAGGCAACCAGGGTCATCCGTTGAACTGTATCCAGGAAAGATACATGTGGGTCGAGTTCGCCTAACGCGACATCGCCTTCTTCGGCCAGCAGGCGACCGCGCATCGTATCAATGATCGCCTGCGGTTGTTCATGGATTTCCTTGAGCAGGAAATGTTTGTACCCGCCCTTTTGCGCCGTTATCGCATCCCAGGTAATCTGCCGGGGGACGCGCTCAATGGGCCGGCCATGGAAGTCGAAAAAAGCGACCCCATCACGGGTCACCTCTGCCATCTCACCGTCGTCGAGAAATGCGACCTGGCGCGTGTAGTCAAGTAAGGCTGGGATGTCGGAAGCAATAAAGTTTTCACCTTCGCCGAAACCAATCACAATGGGAGTGGCATTCTTGGCTGTGAGAATCCGCTGTGGGTCGCCTTCACATAACGCGACGATGGCGAAAGAGCCTTCGAGCCGTCGCAAAGCCATACGGGTCGCTTCGCTGAAGGACGATCCTTCCTGCAAATACTGGTCAATTAAATGCGAGATGACTTCTGTATCGGTTTCCGAAGTGAAGACATGCCCTTTCGCTGCCAGCTCATGGCGCAGTTCCAGGTAGTTTTCGATAATTCCGTTGTGAATGACGATCACTTTCCCCGCACGGTGTGGATGGGCATTTTCTTCTGACGGACGGCCATGGGTGGCCCAACGTGTGTGGCCGAGTCCGACCGTACCATGCACGGGATTGTCGCGGAGTAATTGGTCGAGGTTGCTCAGCTTCCCAACTGAGCGGCGGACCACGACACTGTTCTCATTATTGAAGACTGCTACTCCAGCGGAGTCATACCCGCGGTATTCCAGGCGTTTGAGCCCCTGGATGAGGAGTGGGGCTGCTTCGCGGTACCCGACATAACCGATAATGCCACACATGTTTAAGGTCCTTTGAGTCTATTGGGTCTATTGGGTCTGTTGAGTCTATTGGGTCTATTGGGTCTATTGGGTCCTGCTGCGGAGTAGATAGGTGATGAGACCGCTAGTCAGCTTGGCAACCTTTTCTGCCTGAGCATAAAGCCTCTGGAAGTCCGCTTCGGCCACATATCGTTGGTCGAGAGCAACGTAGAGAAGGCTTTGTACCTCGGCGCAGGAACCTTTGGCAATAAAAAGAAACTGTGTAAATTCGCGGTCAGTCCTGCGAGAGAAGCCCTCAGCGATGTTCGACATAACCGAAACCGCAGCTGCGGTGAGCTGATCACGGAACCGAGAATCCTGCCTCACATTTGTCGCCTCTCTCGTTATCCCGTAAACTTGAGAAACCAACACCCTTGCTTCCTTCCACGCCTCTAACTCTTCAAATCGCTCAATCTTCATGGCGACGCTAGAGACTCAAAGAACCCAAGAGACTCAATTGACTTATTTCTTTTCTGCTTCCTTCGCTCGCCTGGTTGCAGTCCAGCCTTCGCGGATTTCTTCGCGGCGAGAGTTGAACACTAAGGCTCCGGCTGGAACATCATGCCGTACGGTGGTCGCGGTGGCGATGTACACATCATCGTGGATAGTAATCGGTGCGACCAACGTCGTATCAGAGCCCACCTGCACACGGTCACCAATTTTTGTCTGGTGCTTGCGAAAACCGTCATAATTACAGGTGATCGTCCCCGCGCCGATGTTCGTATCGCGTCCGATTTCTGTATCGCCAATGTATGAGAGATGTTTGGCCTTGGTATGTTCGCCAATCACAGATTTTTTGACCTCGACGAAGTTGCCGATCTCGGCTCGAGGAGCCAAGACGGTTCCTGGACGCAGGTGAGCAAAAGGCCCCACTTCGGTGTGATCGCCGAGGTCGCTGTCGTTCAACACGACCGAGAAGCGCACCCGGACATCGTCTCCGATCCGGCAATTTTCAATATAGGCGCTGCCGTCGATGCAGCAGCGCGCCCCAATACTAGTTTTTCCCTTGAGGTGAGTGTTTGGGCCGATGACCGTATCCTGGCCGATCGTGACTTCTTCGTCGATATACACCGTGTCTGGATCTTCCAGGGTAACACCTGCAGCCATCCAGTGGCTACGCAGTTGTCCTTGTCGTGATTGTTCCATGACAGCCAACTCCTCTCGGGTGTTGATCCCGCCAATTTCTCTCGGGTCTGCGGCCAGGACTGCCTGGGTCGGCAGTTGAGCGGTGACCGCTTGAGCGACAATATCGGTGAGGTAATACTCTCCCTGCGCATTGAGCGGTTGCAACCGCTCAAGCGCGGTAAAGAGAAAGCGCGCTTGCACACAGTAGATACCAGTATTAATTTCCCGTACCGTGCGCTCTGCTGCTGAGGCATCACCTGCTTCAACAATTTTCAGCACCTGTCCGTCTACTGCGCGAATCACCCGACCATATTGTCCTGGATCAGCAAAATGCGCTGTCAGGACTGACACGGTGGCCTGGTGAGCGCGATGGTGTTGAACAAAACGAGCGAGGGTGGTGGGAGTAAGCAGGGGGGTATCACCGCAGACGATCAGCATATCCCCGTCAAAGTCAGTAAAACAGGGCCGCGTGGCCCGCACCGCATCCCCGGTCCCACGCTGTTCGTGCTGCCGGGCAAAAATGACCCCTTTCTGACCGCACACGCGCTGCACCTCCTCAGCCTGATGACCGACGACAGCTACGATACGATCAGGGTGCAAGCGTTGCGTTGCCTGAATCACGTGAGAAAGTAAAGGCTTGCCAGCGAGCAGGTGCAGGACTTTCGCTCGCTGCGAGCGCATGCGCTTCCCCTGGCCGGCTGCCAGAATGATTACGCCAAGATGGTCTCCCATAGGTGTCTTGTGTATCCGTTTCTCAGGTGTAGAAGCTCATCACCATACATATTGTATCGGTTTTTTGGCAAAATCTAAAATCGCCACAATAGGGTTCAGCCGTCAGCAATCAGCCATATAATTGAAAAATAGCTGAAAGCTGAGAGCTTTTTTGCTCAGGTGTTACGCGAACGAACGGGACGGGAGACCTTCGAACCAGGGCAAGACTAATGTTTCGTTGATCGAGTAGGTGTAAGCATGA
>CAZCWX010000758.1:0-8553 GCA_964502465.1 uncultured Enterobacteriaceae bacterium
CGGTCGCAGTGAAGCCGCGCTGAGGCGCACGGCAAAATACGGTCAAGCCTGGGCTCCTGCGTTTATCACGCCAGAAAAATACCGAGAAGGCAAAGCGCACCTGGCTGCTCTCTGTCGTGAATACGGCCGGGACCCGCAGACAGTGCAATCCACTCTCTACTTCTTTGCGAATGTCGCGAGCAACAAGGAACAGGCGTGGACTGAAGCGGGTGAGTTTTTGAGCAAGAACTACAACATGTCGGCGCAACCGTTTGCCCGCTTAGCCGTGCACGGCTCCCCTGAAGAGTGTAGCGCTCACACCCGCCAGTATCTCGAAGCCGGGGCCGAGCACATCATTATTCGTTTCGCGAGTTTTCATCCCCTTCAGCAGTTGGAGCACTGGACGAAGGAGGTCATGCCAGCATTGCGCGCAGGCCTGTAGTCTCGGTATATGTTCTTTTATGTGAAAGCCATAGAAAGATGGATCACCAAAGTCGTTCAATTTGCTGTTTTCTTCCCTCCTGGCTTTTGGCGATTGGCTTCTTACTGTTGCCCGCCTGCACACTCTTTGACAATACGCAGCTTGAACAACAACGGGCTGAGATTGAGCGGCTCAAGCAGGAGTCTGCTCAGCTCAGACAGGAGACCGATGCTCTGCAGCAACAGCGACAAACAGAGCAAAAAGAGCGCGAAATGTGTAACCAGGCCTTTTACGTTTTTCAGGCGGCGCGCAACGCCCCGGACGATGGGGAAGCCATCGCACGCTATCGGGAAGGTCTTGACATGTGCCCGGATGATGACGTCGCCCACAACGAGTTAGGCGAGTTGTATCTCCGGTTAGGTCGGAAGGCAGAGGCAGCCGCCGAGTTTGAAGCCGCGTTACGACTTAACCCCAATTTTTCTCGCGCCCAGAAGAATCTTGACGCCACACGGTAAAGGCCATCGGTCTATCCTCTCGGGAGGCAGGGACTCGCTCAGTTCGCTCTCCTCCGACCAACAGCATGCCGGTGTAGGGAATTGCCCCGCTATAATCTGGCAGCGGCGAAGGGAATCCATTCCCAGCATTCGCTTGAGCCCGCAGGATCAGCTGTGAACCCCAGAGGCGCAGCAGATCAACTTCTTGGTCTTTGACTGTAAACCCTTTGCTCGATACCAGACTCGCGAAGCTGCGGTCATATAAGGAGCCACCGTCTGGATTGAACAAGACCTGACGATGGAGGTTATAGGTCGCAACTTCCTCTCCGCTGCGGAAGCTCTCCGGTTTGGTAAAATCGCGTGTGGCGTGAGGATCGAAGAAAACGCGCAGCGTCCCCTGGCTCTCGATCATCAGAGCTGGGCCGTTGCGTTGGAAATCCACCACCTTGCCTTCAATCACAAAAGAGAGAAGGGCAGAGGATTCTTCATCTGCCTGCGGTGTAGGCAACGCCTCTACCTGAGACAGATAGCCATAGGCAAGAAAGGAAGCGCCGCGCGGCGCGCGGTCGCCACGGAACAGCACCCAAGACGTGAGGCGCGCCAGCGAGCCGCTCGGCATGACATTGGTTTCGCCAGCAGTCATTCCCAGGATGGCGCGACCAGGCACCGCGATCAGCATGACTCCGTGGAACAGGAGCAGAACGAGAAACCAGCGCACAAACATATCATCACGATACCCCCTCCTGCCTGAGAAAAAGGCAGGGGGAGCAAGGCTCACGAGCGGTAGAGCACGCTTTTGACTGCAGCAATCACTTTTTCGACGCTCGGAAGCACGAGCTGTTCTAAATTTTTGGCATACGGCATGGGAACGTCCTCACTGGTCACCCGTTTCACCGGCGCATCAAGATAGTCAAACGCCTCATGGGCGACACGAAAAGCCACCTCTGCCCCTGCCCCGGCAAACGGCCACCCTTCTTCAACAATGACACAGCGGTTTGTTTTTTTGACTGAGCGAAGGATCAACGCTTCATCCAGCGGCCGGATCGTGCGTGGATCAATCACTTCTATGTCAATACCGTTTTTGGCCAGCTCAGCGGCTGCATCCAAAGCCACGTAGGCCATCTTGGACCAGGCAACGACCGTGACATCTTTCCCTTCGCGTTTCACATCTCCCTTTCCCAAAGGAATCGTGTATTCTTCCTCAGGAACCTGGCCTTTACGGCCATACAGGATCTCGCCCTCAATAAAAATCACGGGGTTGTCATCCCGAATCGCAGCCTTGAGCAGACCTTTCGCATCGTGTGGGGTCGCTGGGGCAACGACTTTCAGGCCAGGGACGTACGCGTAGAGGCTGTCCACCACTTGGGAATGTTGAGCTGCAAGTTGGTGGGCAGCTCCACCTGGACCGCGAAAGACGATAGGCAGAGCGATCTGGCCGCCGGACATATAGCGCAGCTTCGCGGCGTTGTTTACCAACTGGTCAAATGCACAGAGAGAAAAATTCCAGGTCATAAACTCGATAATCGGGCGCAAGCCCACCATGGCCGCGCCAATGCCGACCCCGGCAAAGCCAGTTTCGGCAATGGGCGTGTCCACAACTCTGCGTTCGCCAAAACGATCGAGCAGTCCCTCGGAGACTTTGTACGCCCCATTATAGTGACCAACTTCTTCACCCATGAGGAACACGCGTTCGTCGCGCGCCATTTCCTCAGCCATCGCTTCGCGCAGTGCCTCACGATAGGTGATCTCACGCATAGGTTGACTCCTTGAGCACGTTCCGTTCTTCCCCGATTGGGAGATTACGCACCAGCCTGGGCACGCCGGGAGAGAGGCACGACCTTCTCTTCTTCCTGCGGGGTCTCGCAGTAGACGTCCTCGTATAGCGTTGCAGGATCGGGAAATGGAGACTCGTCGGCAAATTTCACCGCCTCAGCCACCTCCTGCTTTGCCTCTTCGTCGATTGCCTTCAGTTGGGCCTCGTTCGCAACCCCCAAGTCGTAAATCCGGTCTGCCAAGATGCGGATCGGATCACGCTTCATCCATTCCTCGACCTCGTCCTTAGTACGGTATTTGGCCGGGTCGGACATGGAATGCCCACGGAACCGGTACGTCTTGGCCTCGATCAACATTGGCAGGCTTTCGTTGCGGGCACGTTTGGCCGCGCGACGCACCACATCACGCACCTCTAGCACGTCGTCACCGTTGACGATCTCTTGCTCCATCGGGTGTCCTTTGGCCCGTACAGCCACGTCTTCAACTGCCAGGGTGCGATAGAGCGGGGTCCCCATCGAGTAGAGATTGTTCTCGCAGATGAAGACCACAGGAAGTTTCCACAACGCAGCAAGGGCCATCCCTTCATGAAAGGCGCCCATATTCACAGTCCCATCACCAAAGAAACAGAGAGTGACGTCTGGTTCACCACGATACTTCGACGCAAAGGCGATACCTGTCGCAATAGGGACATGGCCACCCACAATCGCATGGCCCCCCATGAAGCGTTTGCTCACGTCAAAATAGTGCATCGATCCGCCCTTCCCTTTGACACAGCCGGTCGCCTTGCCGAAGAGTTCAGCCATAGCCGCCTTCATATCGCCAACTCGGGCGAGATAATGACCATGGTCGCGGTAGGTCGCCACCAGATAATCGGTCGGCTCGATCGCAGAAACCGCACCAACTGCAACCGCCTCCTGCCCAATATACAGGTGAAGAAACCCCCCTATTTTGCCACGCGTGTACGATCGTGCCGCCTCTTCCTCGAACCGGCGGATGCGAATCATGTCACGATACAGGGAAAGCATTAAGTCTTTGTCCATTGTGACTCCTATCAGTAGCGATCAGCTTTCAGCGATGAGCGTTCAGCTCTTTTCCCAAGGAGATTCGGAACTGATAGCTGATGGCTGACAGCTAACGGCGTATTGTTTACTGTCCCTTCGGCATCCGTAACACGCGCTCGGCGATGATGTTGCGCTGAATTTCGGATGTTCCAGCTTCGATAGTATTCGCACGGGAGCGGAGAAAATTGTACTGCCAGCGTCCACTCTCTATCACCCAGGGAGACTCGCGCAGCAACTGGCCATATGGCCCTTGCAATGTCATCGCAGTCTCTTGCATCCGCTGGTTTAATTCACTCCACCACAGCTTGAGAATTGAGCCTTCGGGTCCTGGGGTGCCTCCTCGCAAGAGTCGGGTAAAGTTGCGAAAACAATTGTACTTCAGGATCTCCACATCGATCAGATGCTGAGCAAGCTGCTGACGAATCAACGGCGCCTGGGCCGCGGGTTGTCCATTGACTATCGATTTCTTCGCCAACTCAACCAGATTATCATAAATGATGCGGAAGCGCGCCTGGGTGCCAAATGAAGCGGTCCCACGTTCGTTCATCAGCGTCGTGAGCGCGACCCCCCACCCGTTATTGAGCTCGCCGACCAAGTTGACGCGAGGGACATGGACATCTTCAAAAAAGACCTCATTGAACTCCGATTCGCCGGTGATTTGTCTGAGCGGACGGACAGTCACCCCGGGACTTTTCATGTCTACCAGGATATACGACATACCCCGGTGCTTGGGGGCATCAGGATCAGTGCGCACTAAGAGCATGCACCAATCGGCAATCTGCGCCAGGCTGGTCCATACCTTTTGTCCATTGACAATAAACTCATCCCCCTGCAATACTGCTTTGGTGCGAATCGACGCGACATCCGACCCTGAACCGGGTTCAGAGAAGCCCTGACACCAGATTTCCTCGCCGTTTAAGATCTTCGGGAGATAACGCTTTTTTTGCTCCTCTGTGCCGTGAACGATAATCGTCGGTCCAGCCATGCTCAGACCCAACACGTTCAATGGGCCAGGAGCTTCCACTTTGGCCATCTCTTCGTTAAAGATCGCCAGCTCGATCATCGAGGCGCCACGACCGCCATATTCCTTCGGCCAGGAGAGTCCTAAATAGCCGCCTTGATAGAGTCGGCGCTGCCAGTTGCGTAAGAACTCAATCCGTTCCCCGCCTTTGGGCATCTTAAAGGCGGAGGTGCCCCAGCCTGGGGGTAAGTGGTTCTTCAGCCATTCGCGGAGTTCCAGGCGAAAGCGTTCTTCTTCAGCAGAGAATGAGAAATCCATAGTTCCTCTTCCTCCTTCCCGCTTTACATGCCCCTATTGTACCTGAAAAGCAAGCAGATGAATAAGCACCCAGCGTTCAGCTTTCAGCGAGGCTATAGGCTTAAGGCTAAAGGGCCCCCTCAAGCCTCTGGCCTGCGGCCTATAGCCTTGTCTGGTTGACCGCTGAGAGCTGACGGCGAAACGCTTTTTATCCGCGCCGTGCCCCCTCGAGCATTTCACGCGCATGGCGCTTTGCCTCAGCGGTAATCTCAACGCCACCGAGCATGCGCGCGAGTTCTTGTAATTGCTCATTCGGAGTGAGCCGTTTCGCCCAAGAAACAGTGCGCCCTTTCGTTGTCGTCTTGGCCACTGTATAGGCGTGATCAGCAAATGCCGCGACCTGGGGTAAATGGGTAATGCAGAGCACTTGGCGTTGCCGTGCTAAGGCCTTTAAGCGACGTCCAACAACCTCGGCGACTGCACCGCCAATACCGGCATCAACTTCGTCAAAGATGAGGGTTGGCGCTTCTCCCACAGCCGCACTCAGCGTCTTCAATGCCAGCATGAGCCGCGACAGCTCACCACCAGACGCAACCTGCACAAGCGGCAAGAGAGGCTCTCCAGGGTTCGCTGAGAGGTAGAACTCGATCTGATCGCAGCCAGTATGCCGTAGCCGCTGCCCATTACGGAGAAAAGGTGCCTCTATTGCCTCAGCAGCTTCTTTTCCCTCGTGAAAGTGCACGCTGAATTTTGCCCCTTTCATGCCCAGGGCGGCGAGTTCTCTCATCATGTAGATTTCCAGCGTTTGGGCGGCAGAGCGTCGAGCGAGTGACAGTTTCTGCGCATGCTCCCAGGCAGCCGCTGCTGCTGCCCGTCCCTCCTGCTGCAATGTCTCTATCGATTCTTCCCCACCTGCCAGTTGTTGCAGTTCCTGTGCGAGGGTTTCCTGGAGTGCCAGAATTGCTTCGACGCTTCCTCCGTATTTGTTTTTCAGACGCGACAGGAGTGTCAGACGCGCATCAATGTCTTCCAAACGTTCAGGATTGAGGGCGAGACGCTCGCCGTATTTCCGCAGAGACAAGGCAGCTTCTTCAATCTGAACCAGGCCACTACTGAGCAAGACGAGCACTTCTTTGAGACTGTCATCGATACGGGTGAGGTCGCGTAATCGGGTCAGCAAGCGTCCTAGCCGGTCGGTCACTGCATATTCGCCCGCAGAAAGAATCTCTTCGCCTGCCGCAATTCCTTGTGATAATTTCTCAACGTTCAGGAGAACCGCTTTTTCCTGACGCAATGCTTCTTCCTCACCAGGTTGGAGGGCAGCACGTTGCATTTCATCGACTTGGAAGCGTACGAGCTCGCGTCGCGCCTGGGCTGCCTCTTTTCCTTCGGTGAGGGCGCGTAATTGCGCCCTCACCTGTCGCAACGCCTGATAGCGCTTTCCCATGTCTTCCACCTGAGGCCCTAAACTCGCGAACCCGTCGAGGAGCCCAAGAGCCGCGTCGCTCTCAAGCAAGGTCTGCTGCTCATGCTGGCCATAGATGTGCATTAGCCGCTCACCAATCTGGCGGAGCAGGGCAACAGTCGCAAGAGTGCTATTGAGATAAACGCGGCCACGTCCGTTCTGTGAGATCACCCGTCGGACCAGCAGCTCTTCGTCAGCAGAATACCCGCTCTCTTCGAGCAGCTGAGTCACCCCTGAGTCTGTGACTTCGAAGACCGCTTCGATCACGGCTTCCTGCGCTTCATGGCGAATAAGTTCGGCTGAGGCACGCCCACCAACAGCCAAGATAATGGCTTGCATCAGCAGGCTCTTCCCTGCCCCAGTCTCACCGGTGATGACATTGAGCCCACGGTCGAAGACGAGTTCCAGGGCGTCGATCAGCGCAAGATTTTTCACGTGCAGGTGTCGAAGCATAAGGAACGATGTGCTGGGTTAGCGACTCACACTTGCTGAAACGGCCTCATTGTAGCGCTCCCTCTTCATTCTTCCAATACTCCTCTGGTCATGGGCCAGTTCGTAGCAGTCCAGGCGAGGGACAAAGAAGGATGACGCGCAGGACGCAGATTTCACGCAGCCGGCCGTTGGACGTCTTGCAAGCGGTCGCTGAGAATTCTTGCAATGTTTAAGAAAATCTTGGCACCAATGCGCGGGTAGCGCCGTTGCATGCGGGACAAGAAGCGCTCATTCACGGCGATCACCTCGACATCTTCGGCAGCGATCACATCGGCGGTGCGTTCATGATGACGAATAAGCCCCATCTCGCCAAAGACCTCCCCGCGTCCAAGGGTGCGTACATAACGTGAGCGAATGAACACGTCAGCCGTCCCTTTGATAATCACGAACATTTCATTGCCCACCTCACCTTCGCGGATAATAGGCTGCCCGTGTGAAAATGTTTTCAACTGTCCCATGAGCGTGACAATCTTCGCCTGCAGGGGGCGTAGTCCGGCAAAGAGGGGAATCGTTTTGTGTGGGTCTCTGCCAAGCTTGAGATAGAGGAGATCCCACAGCGTAATGATTGGAGTGGTGGCAAGCAACGCAGGGAGCAAAGCAATTTCCCCAACCAATGCCACCACCATCGTCGCTGCCGAAAGAAGGCCAAACTCCTGGATAGGCACAAAAGTAGAAAAACTGAGCGCGAGAAAACCCAAGAAAAGGACAAGAGAAGCATAGAGTGCAGGTTTGCCTACGGTGGAGAGCGTTCTCAGGAGTGCCTCTTCTTGATGCGCGGTCTCACGCACCGCGGAGCTAAGCCGCGTCATGAGATGAATAGTGTCGTCCACCGCGATGCCCAGAGCGATCGCCGCGATAATGTTTGTGCCAAAGTTCAGCACCGCACCTGAGACGCCCATCAGGCCAAAAAAAACAAGAATGGGGAACAGATTAGGGACCATAGCGATAATCCCGACTCGCACTGACAGGAACATGGCGGCCATCAGGATGAAAATAACTCCTGCCGTGAGGGCAAGGCTCTCGATTTGTCCGCTAATGATATCCCCGGTGGTGCGAGTGAGGAGAATCAGGTTTCCAGTCGCCTGGACTTTCAGTTCAGGTGGGAAACGGTCTCGCGCATACTGCTGAATACGGTCTACTGTGGCAGCAATATCACTCGAACGGGAAAGTGTCGTGCGGACCACAATGTTCACACGTGAGTGGTCCTTATTCACAAAGGTGGAAACCATACTTGTAGGACTGCGGCTCGCGACAAGACGCATCACTCCTTCCAACTGATCGGGGTTTTCCCAAAAGGTCATCTTTTTCCCCGCCGCCGAGGACTCGACGATCTCTCCCTCTGGAGAGACGATAATGTCATCACTTTTCCCTCCCTCCTGTATGTTTCTATCGATCATTTCGCAAATATCGACAAAAGAGGTTGTCTTATCCACGCCGGGCAAAGAATCAATATAGAGTTGGAGATCTTTGATTCGGCGCAGCGTATCCCACTTCCTCATAATATCGGGGGCGTCACCGTCAATGACCACGTAAAAGGCCATACTGCCAGTCAGGTGACGGTTGATCGCATCCGTTGCTTGACGAATCGGATCGCGTTCGCGAAAGAACGA
>CAZCWX010000759.1:0-8714 GCA_964502465.1 uncultured Enterobacteriaceae bacterium
ACAAAGGCCATCGGAAGATTCAGGAGGATTAAGCAATGCAACTGACGCGCGAAATAGTGGTGCGTAAGCTGGAAGCTTATTTGCACCACCAGCTTTCCCTTGATGATTTGGTGGCCTGGGCGAACGCCGCTATGATGGAAGGCGACTTCGAGGAGGAACATTTCGACGCCATCCGCGATGCGGTCGCCCGTCTTGGTCTCGCTGACGTCCGGGCCTTTGGCCTCACATGGGAAGAGTGTGAGAATCTGCTCCACCACCTTGGCTACCATGCCCGTGTGGAAATTGTCGCTGCTTGATCGAATCCTCAGCAACGGTAACATCGTCGGTTGGGAAAAGCGCCCCCGCATCTTGCGACAGCGCCAAAAAGCTCTGCGTAAAGTACGGCAGCCGCAAGGGGAAATAGAGTAAACATCCTTGTCTTCCTAAAGAGCCTAACAGAAGAAGTTCATGATCGTCACCCAACTCCAGCAGGATGACGCCGGTTACCCCCCGGCCTTGCGCAAGTATCTCGGCGACCGTGCGCCAGCAACGCTCACCGCACTCGGGAACCTGAGTATTTTGCAACAAAAAAGCTTGCCTTGTTCTGTTCGGTGCAGTGCCCTGGCCCCCTGATCCTGCAAACCTATGACCTCGCCCGTACCCTGCGCGATGCCCGGGTAACGGTCATCAGCGGTTTCCACTTGCCAATGGAAAAGGAATGTCTGAACGTTTTGTTACGAGGAACACAGCCAGTGATTGTTTGCCCTGCCCGTAGCATTGAGCGCCTACGCCTGCCTACTGAATGGAAAGCGGCTCTTGCCCAAGATCGTTTGCTTCTTCTCTCACCCTTTGCAGAGCAGTTCCGCCGCACCACCACCAAACGTGCACACATGCGCAACGAGTTTGTCGCTGCACTCGCCGATATACTCCTGATTGCCTGCGCTGCCCCTGGGGGCAGGCTTGAACGCTTCTGCCAAGACATCCGGGGTTGGGGCAAACCGCTCTTCACGCTCGAAAATAGTGAAAATGCCAGGTTACTTGCCCTCGGCGCTAAGGCCATTGGGCCGGACTATTTGCCGGCACTGTAGGGAGCCTCGGTCAGGAAACTCAGTTGGGGGGCGGAGGTCGACCTCCTCGCCGCGTTCAAAGGCATGAAACTCATCGTCGGTGAGCACAGACCACGATATACGCAGATAACGTGGAGGCCCGTGTGTGATGTCGATAGCTTCCACAAGGAACCCGACATCCCCTCCTGGCTCGCTATCGTGCGCTTCCCACTCGGCAATCTTTTTGAATCTCATCTGACTTCTCCTACGGGGCTACAGCGCTTTTTTCCCCCGCTCTCCCGTGCGGACACGCACGACCTCTTCCAGCGGCAAAACAAAGATCTTTCCATCGCCGATCCGATCGCTACATGCGCCTGCGCGTAGCATGCCAACGATTTCTTCGACCTGCTCATCAGCAGCAACGACTTCAAGTTTTACCTTGGCAAGCAAGTCAACCATATAATGAGGGCCATTGTAGAGTTCACAATGGCCCCGCTGCCGTCCGCACCCCTTGACTCCGGTGAGCGTGACTCCTGACACGCCGAGGCGCATCAAGGCTTCTACGACAATTTCAAGGGTTGATGACTTAATCATCGCTTCGATCTTTTTCATACCTTTTTTTCTTCCGTTAGTTCAGATTGGCAGAAGACAAAGGAACTGCCTGAGGGTGTTTTCCGTTCCGGCCCCTCACCCGAGACTGCCGCCGCTGTTGCTGTGAGGTGACTCCATTCCCATGAGATACACGAGAAGAGTGCTCGGGACTTTCCTGAGAAGGGCGTGGTTCCGATGGAACGAACAGGATACGGTGGCAATGCGGACAGAAGGTGAGTCTGGACTTCCTCTGGAGTTCCAAGCACAGCTGCAGAGGCAGGTGCATGCGACATCCCTGACAGGTTTCGTGGGTCAGGGCGACGACGGCAACCCCACCCCGATACGAAAAGATCCGCTCGTATTCTCGCAGCAATGCAGGGTCGATTCTTCCGCTCAGCTGGAGGCGTAGCTGCCGTGCTGCGTGTATTTCCTCCTCAGCGGTGGCAATTTGGGCTGCCAGGACAGGTAGAGTGTCCAGCGTTTGGTTGTGTTGGGCCACCGCCGACGCTTCCGCTTGGCGGAGGACTGCAGCGTCGCGTTTGAGCTGGGCTTTAACGGTGCGAAGTTCTTCCTTCAAGGCGGCTTTGGTCGCTTCTAAGAACGCAATCTCCCGTTGCGCCTGCTCTTCTTGGTGCCCGGCGCGACGGTGGGGTAAGGCACCTCGCTTTGCTCGCAACTGACCTTTCACTTGGTCGAGTTGTAGAGAAAGGTGCTCCCCCACTTTTTGGGTTTCGTCGATCTTATTTTGCCTGGCACGAATCTCGGATGCCTGCTGTTGCTCTCCCTCCTGTAAGGCAGCAAAAGATTGCTGGAGGGTGTTCCGGGTGTGGATCGCCTGTTGGATGCGCTGATCACACGCTTGCAGTTCCAACAGGCGAGGTAATCTCTCGGTCATTCTTCAGCTCCTTTCTCCCATCTCAGAGATCGCTGGAGGTCTTTTCTCTATTCTGCGTCAGCTGGGAGAAGCACGCCAGTTGTTCCTCCCACCGTATGCAACAGCACCTGTGCCTGCAAACAACACGTACAGATGCCGACTTCAGCGACGACCATTTCTCTCATACTCTTGCTCCTCTCAGCCTCCCCAACCGTAATGGCGTGCGGTCTGTTTGAGTTCCCTCTCTAGAGACTGAATCTCGGTGAGAGTAGAGGGAGAGGTCTGGATTTGCGCTGCCCGCTGGAGAACGTCATACGCTTTGACTTGCTGGCGGATGTCTTCTGGGAGGACTTGCCAATGTGCGATTAGAAAATGGAACCACATACATATTTCCTTATCCTGGCCAGCCGCGCTTGCGCGCTTCAGTTTTCAACTCTTTCTCAATCTTCCAGGCGATCTCGGGCAAGACTCGCCCCGTCTGTTGCTGCGCTGCAGCATGCAGGTGGTAATACTCACGCATTTTTTCTCGCACCTCCTCGGAGAGGTGTACCCAGTGTTTCATGAGGACGTCAGACCAGGTCATGGAGAAAACCTTTCACGGTACGACCGGCAACAGCGCCATGGCCGGAACCTTTAAAGTGATACAGAGCCCTTCGTACCTTCCTTCGCTCGTTGCGTTTAGCACACCCGAGCCGCTGGTGAGGAAGTCTTTCGGGTGGATCGACCACCGGCGTGGCGCCGTCATTGCTCTTCCCCTCGTGGCATGTCAACGCCGGTTACTTCCACTTGCGCAGATGGGAACCCTAGCTCCACACGCGATCTCACCCCGAGCTCTCGGGTCACCACGATCGCCCCGCGCAGTGCCTTGACCAGCCTACGCAACGCGACATAAGTCTCCTTGGAGAGCCCACGTCCGGCATCATAGACATCGATCACAAGCGCATCCTCACTCCAGTATACACGCACCTCGAGTCCCCCCTTGCCACTGGCGCCAACCATATGCCCAAGGAGCAGGGACACTATTTGCTCTAGTTTCTCAGGGTCGGTTGTCACGGTAGGGAGGTCGGGGGCAATGTCGCAGAGCAGGGAAACACCTGCACGCCGCGTCTGCCGCTGCACAGAGTTCACACAGTGGGAGAACAAACGGCCAAGCTCAATCACCTCAATACGCAGTGGCGCAACCGTGTCACCTTCTGTTGCTCCTGCAGAACTGTGAGCGCCATCTGGCGATGACGCTGTGACGTGTAAGACGGATCGGAAGAGCGATTGCAGATCATCAACCGTAAACTTGATGTCTTGGACAAGCACCAACAGGTCTGCGGGGTCTGCCCCCAGTCGTAGCCGTCGCTCGAGAAGACACGCGTGCTGAGACAGACGAGAGGTACGGTTTTGTCCTTCCCGAAGGAGGGATACCAGATTCGTTTCACTCTGGTCTTCTTGTTCAGGAGTGTGTTGTCTCTGTACTCGTGTCATACGGCTCGGTCTCCTGGCATCAGGTTCATATAAGCCTGTAGGAGACTCCGTACCTCAGGAGTCAGACCTGTCCAGTGTTTGAGCAGGACTTCGAGCCAGGCTGCATCGCGTGGCATTACGCCCCACCCCCTTCCAGACCCTCTCCCTCTCGCGAGATGTCCCACACGACCCGTGCCAGCACGCCTACCCGCTCCTCCAACTGCCTGAACCGAAGACTCTCTTCTGGAGTGAAGACCTTTCCTCCCTTACGGGCGACGTTGCTGAGCAATGCCTGCTCGTCGCGTAAGCAGTGCAGCAGTTTCGTAACCCGTCTGCGCCATTGCTGCTGCTCCTCTCCGGACATTGCCTCGCAGCTCTGTTCTTTGACTGTTTTGACAAGGGCGTCATAGGAGCCCACCACCCCTGCCAGCAGTCCCCACAGCAACTGCCCAATTTTCCCTTCGCTAAAGTTCGGCAGAGGAAGGGTCCGTCTGAGATCAGACTGCGCCTTGCCCGATGCTCCGTACAGCGTCACAACCAGCGTGGGAGTGACACAGATTTTGAGTTCACGCGTGGTGAAGAGATACCGCGTGGACGGAGCGGCAAGAAACGTCACCAGAAAGAGAGCGGGACCAGCATGGATGAGCTTGGCCGACTGATACCGTAACAAAAAGTACGTCATCACCTCAGGTGAAAGACCGTGTTGTTCCTGCAGCATGGTGCACGCGGCATGATCCAGAGCGGTGAGGTCTATCCACACAGGGCTTGGTGATGACCTCCCATCAGAAAGCACCGAGGTGGGCGATCCAGTCTCAGGCTGTGCTGGCAAGCACACCAGCGCATCGGTTGTACGAAAATATGTCGTATTCACTGCGCCTCCTCTTGAGTAGCAAGGGTTGCAACGAGCTGGCTAAGTGTCCCTGGAGTGGTACAGAGTGGAACCACAGCAACAGTTCTCCTTTCCAAGGTACTCTGCTAAAAGCAAACATGATGCCGGACCACAGGGGTTCGCGATCCTCCCGATAAGTCAGAACTTTTGTGTACTCCTCCATATACAGACAAGCGTGGAGAGCGCCGGAACAGGCAGTTTCAGCACTGTAGACGCTTGGGAGCGTCGAAAAGTGCAAATATTGCACTTACAGCCTATGCTGTGGTTATCTACACTGCTATTTTTGCACCTTAAGGGACAGATCTCTGTCGATGACGTGTTGGTAAGCCATACGCTTTAATCTTGGCATGCAGGGTGCGCAGACTCATATTGAGGACGCGGGCTGCTTCTTTTTTGGTTGGGAAGGCTTCGAGGTAAGAGCGCAGGATTTCCTTTTCCGCTTCTTGGAGGGTAATGCCGATGGGCAGGCGAATTTCCGTGTGCGCCGGCACAGCGCGGATGTTGGCGGGGAGGTCTCGCAGACCGATCTGTTCTCCTTTGGTCATGAGCACAAGACTCTCGATGACATTACGCAGCTCTCGCACGTTGCCAGGCCACGCATATCGCATGAGTCGGGCGAGAGCTTCCTCCGAGAACCTGCGGTCCCGCTTACCATACTTGGCGCAGAACTCACGGAGGAACTGTGTGGCCATAGGGGCAATCGCTTCACGCCGCTCACGGAGGGGCGGAATGTGAATATGGACCACATTGAGTCGGTAGAACAGATCTTCGCGAAAACGGCGTGTGCGGACCTCGTTCTCTAAGTCCACGTTGGCCGCGGCCACCAACCGCACGTCTACTTTGATCTTGCGGGTGCCACCAAGTCGGCGAAACTCCCGGCGTTCTAATGCGCGGAGGACTTTGGCCTGACAGGCCGGCCCCATTTCGTTCACTTCATCGAGAAAGAGGGTGCCGCTATGAGCGAGTTCAAACACGCCGCTTTTGCGTTCGTCGGCGCTGGTAAACGCACCTTTCTCGTGACCAAAGAGTTCGTTTTCCAGCGTCTCGCCAGAGAGGGTCGCACAGTTGATCGGCACGAATTCGTGAGTGCGACGAAAGCTGAGCTGATGAAGGGCACGGGCCACGATCTCCTTTCCCACCCCACTTTCACCTGTCAGCAAGACATTCGCATCGGATGGTGCGATGCGGGACACTAAGTCCACGACCTCGCGCATCAGGGTCGAGTGGATAACCGCCCCATCCAAGGTGAGGACGTCAACGACGTGGCGCTCGCTGTCGTTATCGAGCAGGCGCCGGTCTTTCTGCACTGTCAGTTTTCTCCCGTCGCCCATGTCCACACTGTTATCCAGCAGATCGCAGCGGCTGTTCCCCTATTCTCCCTAACAGCCGTAAGAGCGCGTCAAGAATAGTTATGGGATGAGGCGGACAACCAGGGACGTACAGGTCCACCGGGACTATAGCGTCTGCCCCATTGTGGACCTCAGGATGATCAATATAAGGGCCGCCGGAAATCGCACAAGCGCCCACCGCAATCACGATCTTCGGCGACGGCACCGCAGCATAGGTCTTTTGCAGCGCCAATCGCATATTTGCTGTCACCGGCCCGGTGATCAGCAGCCCATCGGCATGACGGGGAGAGGCAACGAACTGGATACCAAATCGTCCCAAGTCGAAGACAATGGTATTGAGGACGTTCACATCCGCTTCGCAGCCATTGCAGCCACCTGCACTCACCTGACGCAGTTTGAGCGAGCGACCGAAAAGACGCCGACTCTTTTCGTCAAGCGCCTGAGCAAGGTGCAGCGTTTCTCCTCGCAGCACGAGATCATCTCGGGTTCTGGTTCCCAGACGGTAATCTTGAGTGTAGCGAATAGCCCCGGTAGGACAAGTATTCACACAGTCAGTGCAGAAGAGGCACCGCCCCAAATCGAGTCGGAGACTCTGGGCGTCTTTGACGATCGCATCTGTCGGACACGCCTCGATACAGGCTCGGCAATCAGATAGGCACTTGGTCTGATCGACTACCGGACGGCCACGAAATCGGTCTGGCAAGGGCGGTTCCTGCTCTGGGTAGGGGATGGTCCGATGCCCCTGTTGCAGGCGCGTTCTCAAGATTTTCACCATAAGCAAGCCTTACAAATCGTGACCACAATACGAGAGGTTGAAACTTTTATTGCAAAGAGGAAAGTCAGAAATTTGTTGATTGCGCAACGCCATGGCGAGCCCCATCCAGTTATGGAACGAGGGATCGACAACTTTGTACGAGGAGAACCGGCCCTGTGCATCCGTCACTGCCACATGGCAGATTTCGCCTCGCCACCCTTCAACCAGTGAGACGGCAACGCGGTTGGGACGTGGGACTCCGAGGTCGGTATGGGATGCCCCATCGGGAAGCGCCAGCAGTTGCTCTCGCACGAAGGCCACTGACCGTTGGATCTCCAACCACCGGACATACGCTCGGGCAAAGACATCGCCCGTATGCCAGGTAGACACGGGGATATGCGCAAAGCGAAAAATTCCCGACGGAAAGGCGTGACGCACATCCCGTTCGACACCGCAGGCCCGCGCCGCAGGCCCAACGAGCCCTAACTCCTCGCAGGTTTCGCGAGAGACCGTCCCTGCCGCCTCAAACCGGGCGAGAACCGATGGCGTGTTCCATAAGAGACTGACCGCACTCGTCACATCGTTGAGGGAATGCTCCAGTCGTTCAAGAAGTTGCGTAACCCGAGCGGGCTCGACGTCAAACCCAACCCCGCCAGGTCGAACCAGCCCACGACCAAAACGGCTGCCACAGATGAGCGCGGTCAGGTTGAGAAAATCGCCGCGAATGCGGCCACAGTACGCTGCCGTCTGTAAGTACCCCACATCGCCCGCAAGAGCACCCAAATCACCGGTATGGTTCGCAAGGCGTTCGAGTTCCAAGGCGATACCGCGAAGGGTTTGTGCCCGTGCAGGCACACGACAGCCGGTGAGGGCTTCCAGAGCATGACAGTATGCTGTCGTATGACCAACGGACGTGTCACCAGCCAGGGTTTCCATGTGATGAATCGTGCGCTTTGTTGGTCCACCAAGGAGAGCCCGTTCCACCCCACGGTGTTGGTAGCCAAGAGAAATCTCCAAATGGAACACCTGCTCACCGTGACACTGAAAGCGGAAGTGGCCAGGCTCGATGATGCCTGCGTGCACCGGCCCCACTGCCACTTCATGCACTTCCTCTCCTGTCATCTGGAAAAAGTCAGTGACGCCCGGCAAGGTCTCGCTTTTCTCATGCTGTGGCCATGCACTATGGCCGGAACGATGCGAGGTATGGAAGCGAATGGGTTTTAACCATGGGTGACCTTCTGGTCGCACCCCCCACTGCTCGGCCATCTCACGCTCAAACCAGTGGGCTTGTGGACACGCTGGAGTCAAAGCCGGGTAGGAATCGCCAACACTGGTAGACACCAATCCAAGACTGCCTGTACTTTCATTGGCCAGCACGGCGATCATGCGCAAAGTTCCGGTTTCGAGCGGCCGCCCGAAGAACGCAACCAGGCGACTCCCCTGTTCGATGGCAGTGCTGATGATATCGCGAAACTCGGTAATCGTGAGGTGGGGAATTTCTTGCAGCGGAACCGTTTCGCCCTGGTGGATCGGCAGCAGCAAAGAAGTTGCCATCAGCATCACCCCAACGCACGGGCCGCTTCTTGGATTGTCTGGGACAGAGCCGGTGGCAGGTAGAGCCCAAGCAAGAGGACCAGGACACCGAGAGCCGCTGCCGGGACGATAGTCAAAATCGGTTCCGGCGTACCTGTTGGTTGCATCTCACCTGCCGGGACACCTTGCGCCATCCTCAACATAGCCGTCGTCATCCCCACAAAAACCACAGCTAAAAAAACAAGGT
>CAZCWX010000760.1:0-4488 GCA_964502465.1 uncultured Enterobacteriaceae bacterium
GCCGACAGCAGCACCGCGGGTTGAGCCAGGACCTCCTCCGAGAGAATCCATACCTCGTCGCCGCGCAGGAGCGGGGCGAACAGTTGTTTCAGGCACGCGTCGAAGGTCAGTTTGGTAGTCAGGGGCAAACGCTGCACCCTGTCGCCCAGCAGACTTTCGTTGACCCAGCACAGGTAGTTGACGAGGCTTCGGTGCTCGATCATGACGCCCTTCGGCTGTCCAGTTGAGCCTGAGGTGTAAATCACATAGACAACATTCTCGGCTGTTGTGCTGCCGAGCGGATTCTCCTCACTCTGCTGAGCGATGGCTTCCCACCCTGAATCCAGGCACACGACGTGCGCTCCATGCTCGGGCATGCTCTCCACCATATGCGCTTGCGTCAGCAGCACTGGCGCCTGGGTATCCTCCAGCATGGAGGCCAGGCGCTCCTTGGGAGACGCCGGATCCAATGGCACGTACGCTCCACCGGCTTTGAGAATGCCCAGAAGCCCGACGACCATCTCCAGAGAGTGCTCCAGGTAAATAGCGACGAGCACCTCAGATCCTACGCCCAGCGTCTGTAGGTGATGGGCCAGTTGATTGGCACGAGCGTTGAGCTGAGCGTAGGTCAGTTGCCGGTCCTCAAACACGACGGCAACGTTCTCCGGCGTACGCTCGACTTGTTCTTCGAACAGTTGGTGGAGACACGCATCTTTCGGGTAGTCGGTCTTGGTATCGTTGAACTCGGCCACCAGTTGCTGTCGCTCAGCGCCGCTCAGAATCTCTAACTCACTGATCGCGGCTTCCGGATCGCGGATGACACTTTCCAGCAACGTGTGCAATTGTCCCGCTAAGCGCTGGATATCTTCCGCGCCGAATAAGTGAGAATCGTAGTGAAACTCCGTGAGCAGACGATCTTCTCTTTGCACACACGAGAGTTTCACCTTGAAGCGGTCGATATAAGTGAGGTGCTTGTGAAGCGAAAAGGTGACGTTGGCGGCGCAATGCTTTGCCGGCTGTTCCGCAAATGCGAAACTAGCGGAGAAGAACTGCGGCACATTGGTATTTGTATGCGATCCCGCAATCTGTTCCCAGCTAAAATACTCCTGCCATTCGAGGACCTCGCGCGCCGAGGCATTCACCTGCACCAAGAGTTCACTGAATGGCAGGTCCTCTTCCAGGTGACAGTGAAGAGGTAGATATTTTGCCAACAGCCCTAGTGTGTCTTTTAGCTCCTCGTATGTCCGGCCATCGCAGGCCATGCCGACGACAAGGTCCGACTGGCCGGTGAGCCGCCAGAGCAGGGTCTGCCAGCAAGCCAGAAAGAAGACAGAAACCGAAGCATCATACTTCTGGATGAGCGTTCCGATCTTTGCCGCCATATCCGGAGTAATCGCCGAGGTGAGAAAGTGCGGCGCAAATCTCGGTTGTTCGCAAGGTTGATTTTCACCAGGAAGCTTTACCGTAAGCAGGGCGGAGACATCCTGCCTGCGCCAATACTCTCGTGCTGTTTCCGTATCCACTGACTCAAGTAACTCATTGTGCCATTCTGCGAGATCAGCGTATTGCCTCGGTTCGTCGGAGAGTTCCTCGCGACGCAGGCACACGGCATAGGAACGGCTGATTTCATGCACCAAATTCTTGAGCGATGCCGTATCCGCGCAAAGAGCGGCGAGGGTCACAAGCAACATATGCTTGTCCGGCGACAGAGTCACGAGGGAGATACGCGAAAGTGGTCCCTGCGCAAAGTCAAAAGGCAACTGGCGTGCTTCCTGAAAAAGTGCCTCGATTCTGGCCTCTTGTTCTGCAGGATCCCACCCGCTCAGATTGTAGTTATGTATCGCTGGCATCCCGCCGTCAGTGATAACCTGAACTGGAACAGTCATCCCGGGCAAGCAATGAAAGGTGGTGCGGAGGATCTCATGTCGAGCGAAGACATGCTGCAAGGCTGCTGTGAAGATCTTTGTGTTCAGATTTCCCTCGATCAGGATGGCGCACTGGGCACGATACGGCAGGCTGTGGTCAATTTGCTGTAACAACCATAGATGCTTTTGTTGAGGCGAAAGTCGAAAACCTTCAATCACTTCCTGTTGCATGCCTGTATCTCCGCTCCTCTGCGCTACCTGTCTTGCCAATGAAAGGGTTCAGCCATCCCTACGACGATCTTTCGCGGGCCTACAAAGGGCGCACGTCCATGCGCCACTAACATGTTATCCAACATCAAGAGATCCCCTTCCTGCCAGGGGAAGGCGACCATTTCTTGCCGATAGGCCTCGCGAAGGTCATCTAACACCGCAGACTCAATCCGCGAGCCATCACCATAATAGACATTCTTCGGGACCTCTTCCTCGGGTAACTCCGCCAACAACGCCTCGCGGAGCGCCGGTTCCAGGGTTGAGACGTGGAACGCGGTAGCTTGATTGAACCAGACCATTTCACCTGTTCGCGGGTGTCTGGCAACAGCCGGGCGAACCTGTTGGGTCTTCAGGCGATTCCCCGCTTTCCACTCAAACTCGATGCCAGCACTCCGGCAATATTCCTCCATCACGGCTCTATCCTTGGTCTGAAAAACCGTCTCCCAGGGAAGGCCTAATCCACCGCCAAAGTTTCGCACGTACCTCACTTTCTGTTGTATGAACCGCTCTCTGATCTTGGGGGCGATGCCTGTGAACACTTTCCGCGTATCCGCAATCGGCGTTTCTCCTCCTTGCAGGGGAGGGGTGACACAGAAAAAGCAGATTTTCAAAGGCCAGGTAGAGGCATACGAACTCTCGTTGTGCAGCTCAATGCTGTGAGCTGCAGGGTACTCCGTTGAGGTATAGATGTTGCCGGTCACCTGATTACGCGGCGTTGCACGATCGTGATACTCGATCAACTCTCCGGCAATAGCCACAATGAACTGCTCGAACTCAGCCACCGATCTCATGGCGAAATTGCGGAAAAGGATTCCTCCATGTCGCAGTAAATGGGTCTCGATGAACTCCTGATTGTTTGTCGCCCAAGACACTAAATCTATGCCGTCGACAGCAGGCTGGATCACCAACGGGAGAGGGTGGCTGGGCTGCAGGCACTCCGCCTTGACTAATTCCCTTTGTGACACACTGAGGGTTTTCCGCCTTACATTCCCTAACTTCTTGAGGCTGGACTTTTCCAGCGGCGAGTTTGTCATAGCGCACCATCTCCGTTCAATTGCCACTCACTTACGACCTTCCGTTTCACATTCTTTAACTTGTGGAGATTCGTCTCCTTGCGTTCTTTGCGGGTTGTGACTTGTTGTTGCCGGTCCGCCTCGGCAAGGCTTTCTTTTAGGGCGTGCAATCTGGTATTGGGCTGTATAACGATATGGTGGAGCAGTGTTGCAAAGTGTCCTGCCATCCGAGTGATGGTCGCAGCATCAAACAGGTCGGTGTTGTATTGTATCGTGGTAGCGAGCGATCCCGCCGTCTCCATTATCACCAAGACCAGATCGAGAGTGGCTGCCCGACGTTCCAGGGGGAAGGACTCCAGCACAAGCCCCCCCAGATTCATACGAAGCCCGGTTTCGCCCAGCACGAATGTCGGTGCTCCCGGCTCCGCGAGCCGGTGCGGTTTATCCAGTACGAGCATGACCTGGCAGAGCGGCGAGCGGCTAGGATCCCGGTCCGGCCGGAGTCGTTCGACTAAGAGCAGGGTGGGATAATCCTGATGATCGAGAGCCGCAAGCACCGTGTGGCGTACCTGGCTAAGAAACGCCTGGAAGGTGGGATTCCCAGAAAGATTCGCTCGTAAGACCACAGGATTGGCGAAGAAGCCCACGATCCCTTCAAACTCGGCCCGACTCCGGCCGACCACGGGGGAAGCCACCAGGAGGTCTTCTTGACCGGTATGGTAGTAAAGCATCACTTGGAACGCCGCCAACAGGATCATGTACAGAGTCACTCCCTCGGCCTTTGCGAGCGCCTTGAGCTGCCAGATCAATTCATCGTTCAGCTTGAAGGCGTGCGCGGCTCCGCCATAGGTCTGGATGGGTGGTCGAGGCCGATCAGTCGGAAGATTGAGCACAGGTAATTGGCCGGCCAACTGTGTCTGCCAATATGCCCAGAGCCGCTCACCTTCCGGACTCGCCAGCATTTCGCTCTGCCAACGAACGTAGTCCGTGTATTGCAGAGCAAGAGGAGGGAGAGCCGCTTGCACGCCAGCCTTTTCCGCGGGGTACAGCACGCTGAGCTCATTCAGAAGCACGGCGAGGGACCAGAAATCGATCACGATGTGATGCACTAGCAGCAAAAGGATGTGTTCTCGTGCCGATTGCGTGAACAGACGCACACGCAGGACGGGCCCTCGTTCCAGATCAAAGGGATGCTGAACCTCCTCAACCAGTCGGGTTTTCAACTCATCTCCGCGCCAGCTTGAGGCGTCGGTCTCCTCGAAGTGGACCTGCAGGTGTTCGTGGACCTGTTGCATGGGTTTGCCGGAGTGCACCGTAAAAGTGGTCCGCAGGGAAGGATGGCGATCAATGAGCGCCTGAAA
>CAZCWX010000761.1:0-4462 GCA_964502465.1 uncultured Enterobacteriaceae bacterium
TGCAGGGAGGGGTCCCTAAAGCCTACAGCCTTTGGCCTGTAGCCTGTTTTGCCTTTTCAGCATGGCTGGGCTATAGGGGAGTACGTTGTCGGTATCCTGCTGTTTCACGAGAAAGGAGAGCGCAATGTTACTCTATCTTGACACCGGGCGGGCACCGAATCCGCGGAAAGTGCGGATCTATTTGGCAGAAAAGGGGCTCACTCTCCCGACGAAAGAACTCAATCTCCGCGCCGGCGAGCAGCGTTCACCTGAGTTTCTCAAGAAAAACCTCTTTGCTGGCGTGCCAATCCTCGAATTGGACGATGGCACAGTCATTGCCGAGTCTCTCCCTATCATGGAGTATTTAGAAGAACTGTCTCCTGAGCCGCCCTTGATTGGGCACGATGCAGTCACACGAGCGCTGGTACGAATGTGGGAACGGCGCTGTGAAATTGGCGTGTACCTCCCGGCATCTCGGATGGTCCTCTCTAAAGGCGAGGTGTCAGAGCATGCGCGGCGGACGCTTGTTGCCCGTCTTGCTTTGGTCAACGAGGGGCTGCAAGGTCGCGAATGGGTAGCAGGGCAGTTTTCTATCGCCGACATTATGCTGTTTATTGGCCTGGAAACCGCCCATCACGGACAGTTCACGCTCGATCCAGCCTGGACGAATGTGAGCCGTTGGTATCAGGCGATGAAGGCACGGCCAAGTGCCTCTGCATGACAGGGCGGTTTCTCGTTTTCTCCCTCTCCTGCCTGGCGGAAGAGGCCTGCCCTGAGCGTGGTCGAATGAGACTCAAGGCAGGCTTTGCTCAGGACAGGCTCCGTCGAAGGGGTCGGGGTAAGGGCCATTCCCTATGAGTCTCACTTCTCTCTTCCGCCATAGAGGAGTGAGAAGATATGCGCTTTTCTTCGCGGTCACCTACTTCGTCCAGGGGCTTGCGGATCTCTCTGCGGGCCTGGCCAATCAGCCCGTCTTGTATCTCCTCAAAGAGGACATGCAGCTGACGGCAGCACAGTCTGGCCTTTTTTTTGCCCTGATTGGTTTGGGCTGGACCATCAAGCCGCTGTATGGGTTGCTTTCTGATCTCTTCCCTTTGGCTGGATTCCATCGCAAGAGTTACCTGTTATTGATGAGTGCAGTCGGAACAGGAAGCTGGCTGGCGCTCTTTCTCTTTCCGCCTCACTACTATACTGTTCTGCTGCTCTTGATGCTCTGCGCTGCCACCCTCGCCTTCTGCGACGTAATGATCGATGCCCTTATGGTCGAAACTGGGCGTCCACTCGGCCTGACCGGGAGCTTTCAAGCCATCCAATGGGCCGCGATCAGCCTGGCTTTTACCCTGGCTCAGCTCGGAGGTGGCTATCTCTCCACCCATGTAACGCCGCGAACGGTCTTCTTCCTTTCTGCTTGCTTTCCTCTTGTCACTTTTGCGGTCACGCTCAGGGTTGTCCAAGAACCACGTACACAACTCAACCGCGAGAGGGTACAGGACACGGGCCGGTCACTCTGGCACGCAGCACGATCGCGCACGGTGTGGACGGTCATGGGATTCCTCTTCTTTTGGAACTTTAGCCCCTCCCTCGGTACACCGCTGATATATTATGAGACAGATGTCTTGCAGTTTTCTAAAGTGTTCATCGGTATACTCGGCGCGATCAACAATGCCGCGGGCATACTTGGGGCCTTGCTTTTTTTTGCTTACTGTCGGGAGATCTCACTCCACAGACTCCTGTATCTCGCGGTGATTCTCGGTGTTGCCTCTACCCTCAGTTTTCTTGGTCTGATCGGACCAAAGTCTGCGGTAGTCCTTTTCCTGCTTTTTGGCATGATTTCCCAGATCACCCACCTGGCAGTCCTCGACTTAGCCGCACGTTCCTGTCCAGTCCGAGCGGAAGGAACCGTCTTTGCCTTACTCATGTCAAGCCTGAATATCGGTAGAACCGGCGCGACTGCGCTGGGAGGATGGCTCTATGATGCTCTCGGCTTCACTCCGCTCATTTTTGTCAGTGCCCTCTTTATTTCTCTGTGCTGGTTTATTGTGCCGTTTTTACCAGTAAGACGACCTGCCTCTTCCCAGGTCGTCTCCTGATCTTGTCCGCTGTTTCTGCTATAGACAAACAAGCACAGTACCACGAGGAGGATGGCCATGACTGCGCATGCGTCTGAGTTCCGGCACCTGTGGACCCCGCTCACCATTGGCAGCACAACCGTTAAACATCGCATCATGATGCCTGCTGAAACCTTGGATTACGGTCAGGATCATATCCTCAGCGACCGTCATATCGCCTTCTACAGCGAACGGGCAAAAGGTGGAGCTGCGCTCATCATCACCGAGCAGCAGGGCGCGCATCCCGTGAGTAAAGGTTCCTTCTATTTCGGCTGTACAGCCTGGGAAAAGCGCGTCATCCCGCACTACGCGAAGCTGGCTGACGCGGTCCACGAGTATGGCGCGAAACAGTTTGTCCAGCTTTTCACTCCAGGCGTGCACGACAAAGGAACGATGATCGTTGACGAATGGCACCCCCTCTGGGCCGCTTCTCGGGTGCCGTCGTTCCTCCATCGAGAGATTCCGATAGTGATGGAACAACAGCATATCGATGATTTAGTGAAAGCATTTGGCGAGTCGGCAGTGAACGTCAAGGTCTCCGGGCTCGATGGGGTAGAGATTCATGGCGCCCACAGCTACGGGATCGGCCAGTTCCTCAGTGCAGCCTATAACCACCGCACCGACCGCTACGGCGGTTCGGTGCGCAAACGTTGTCAACTCGCCATCGAGATCGCCGAGGAGATTCGCAGGAGGGTTGGTCAGGACTTCACGATGGGCATCCGCCTGTCATTCGACGAATTCATGGGCGAGGCGGGCATCACCCAAGAGCAGGCCGAGGAACAAGTCGAAGTCCTTGCTGCCACTGGTCTCTTTGACTTCTTCAACATTTCGGGTGGCGGCTACCATACGTTCCACTGGGCCGTCGCTCCCATGGGCAGCCCATACGGTTTGATGATTCCCTTTGGCAAACGCGCCAAGGAAATCGTTGGGCATCGCGCCAAGGTCTTTATCGTCGGCCGCATCATCGACCTGAGCATGGCTGAAGAGATTATCGCCGACGGCGCGGCAGATATGGTGGCTATGGCCCGTGCCCATATGGCAGACCCGTTCCTCGTTGCCAAAGTCCGCGAGGGCAGAGAGCAGGAACTCATCAAGTGTGTTGGTGCCAACGAGTGCATCGCACGCCTCCTCGAAAACCGAGAAGTGATCTGCATGATGAACCCCACCTCTGGCCGTGAGCGCCAGTGGGGACAGGGGACGCTGAAAATGGTTAGCAAAGGTGAGGCGAAGAAGATCGTGGTTGTCGGAGGTGGCCCTGCTGGAATGAAAACTGCCGCAGTCGCGGCCAAGCGCGGGCACCACGTCGTCTTGCTGGAGAAAGAACCAGTGCTGGGTGGTCATCTGAACCTCATCAAACAGCTCCCGACTCGGGCGGAGTGGCAGACGGCGATCGACAATCTCACCCGCGAGATGGCAACCGCTGGCGTCGAGGTGCGCCTTGGTGTCCAGGCGACAACCACAGTATTGGAGCAGGAAAAACCTGATGCGATCGTCTGCGCGACTGGCTCGACGTACAGTGCCACTGGTCTGAGTTCGTATCGGCCTGAGCGCCCAGGGATCCCAGGTGCTGCTCAAGAGCACGTTATCGACGTCGGAACTGCCATCAGACGTGCACTGAAAGATCCAGCTGCGCTCGGAAAACGAGTGATGATCGTCGATGAGACCGGGGGCTATCTCCCTCTTGGTCTGGCCGAAGTGCTGGCAACACAAGGCGGAGTGGAAGTGGAGGTCATTTCCCCACATCTCTTTATCGGTGAAGATCTCGTCCGCACCCAGGACATGCCGATCCTTTTTCCTCGCCTCGTAGCAGCAGGAGTGAAACTGACCGCACAGCACTTTGTCGAGAAAATCGCAGGGAACACTGTCGAGGTCTACAACCTCTGGGGCGGCGAGAAGCGCACGATTGCTAACGTCGATACCATTGTTATTTCAATGATGCGAACGCCGAATGATACGCTCTTCAGCGAGCTTCGCCAGAGCTTCCCAGAAGTGCATCGAGTCGGTGATGTGGTTGCGCCACGGAAACCGGCTGCAGTCATTTATGAAGGAGAGAAGTTGGGGCGAGAAATCTGAAGAACCCTTTTCCCTTCGATAATGTTGTGGGCATTCAGCATGCCCGCGCAGGCGACGCAGGGGAATGAGATGCTCCAATACATCTTCGCCCACCCGTTCGACAAACAGATCACCTTTGCCCCAGCAAAAAGACATGCTGGTAGTAACAGCAAAGCGGAGAGCAGCGTAACGCCGGGTCGATAATCGCGCGGGTTTCCTCAGGATCAAGCCCTTCGATCAGGGCTGTGGAGCCTTTGAGGTCGGCAAACAGCGCGGTGATGGTCTTGCGCTCGCCGTCAGATACCAGTAGAGGGCATGGGTAT
>CAZCWX010000762.1:0-4425 GCA_964502465.1 uncultured Enterobacteriaceae bacterium
GCCCTGCGCATCCGTAGGCCGAAGGCAAGATTCTCTCGCACGCTCTTATGTGGATACAAGGCATAATTTTGAAAGACCATCGCCAGGTCTCGCGCTTGCGGCGGAAGGTCTGTTACGTCTTGCTCGCCAAGGAATACGCGGCCCTGCGTGGGCGTCTCGAGGCCTGCGACGAGACGTAACACCGTGCTCTTGCCACAGCCAGAGGGACCAACAAGGACAAGGAATTCCCCATCGGCGATCTCAAGGTCGAGAGCTTGCACAGCCATGTGGCCACCTGGGTAGATCTTGTGAATATTGCGTAGTCCGATGGCTGCCACTCCTGGTTCACCTCATCCTCGTTATCCCTTGACTGCTCCGGCTGTGAGCCCCTGGATGATCCGTCGTTGAAAGAGGAGAACGACCAGAGCGACGGGTGCGGTCGCCACGATTGCCGCTGCCAGAATCTGGCCCCATGGCACCTGATACTGGCCACGAAACAGGGCGATGGCGACCGGAACTGTTTGTCGTTCGGGACCGAGCGTGAAGGCCAGGGCAAAGAGAAACTCATTCCAGCAGTAGACAAACGTTAGGATAGCAGTCGTCGCCAGGCCAGGGAGAGAAAGGGGCAGAATAATTTCCCACAGCGTACGCACCCGGCTAGCTCCGTCTATCATCGCCGCCTCTTCGAGTTCGTGGGGGAGTTGACGAAAGAAACCGACCAGCAGCCACACCGTCAACGGCATCGCGAAGGTGACATAGGGGAGGATCAGGCCTGGGTACGTATTGATGAGCCCTACGGTTCTTAACAAGAGATACAGGGGTGAGACGATCGCAATCTGCGGGAACATGGTCACCGCAAGAATCGCCCCCAGGATCTGCGCTTTCCAACGAAAGCGCAGACGAGCGAGTGCATACGCGCAAAAGGCGCCAACGACGACACAAAAAAGAGTCGTGGTGCCAGCGACGATCAGAGAATTGCGGATAGGAACCCAAAACGCTCGTTCGCTGAACAGGGCACGATAGTGATCGAGCACGGGCTGTGTCGGCATGAGGGATGGTGCAGCAAATAATTGGAACTCGGGCGTCAAAGAAGCGACTACTGCCCAATAAAAGGGAAAGAGCACGGCAACAACCAGGAGCACTATGCTCGCAATGGAGAGCCAACGTCGCGGATTGTTCATCGTCACGCTCTCACGGCGTCTTTCCCCAAGACGCGAATGTAAAGCAGTGCAAGCGCGAGGGTCACCAGAAAGATCATCACTGATAACGCCGCGCCAAAGCCAAAGCGGAGGTTCTGGAACAATATGCTAAACGTGTAGAGTGCGATCGGTTCTGTTGCTGTGCCTGGACCGCCGCCGGTCAAGATGTAGATGAGATCAAACACGCGAAACGCGTCCAGCGTGCGAAAAATCAATGCGACGAGAAGGGCTGGCTGCAAGAGCGGTAGCGTGATGTGCATGAACTGTTGCCAGGGGCTTGCGCCATCGATGCGTGCTGCTTCATACAGCGAAGTGTCGATGTTTTGCAGGCCGGCTAACAGCAAGAGCGCGACAAACGGTGTGGTCTTCCAGACATCTGCCAATATGACTGGCACCCAGGCAGCGATGGGGTGAGTGAACCAGAGCAAAGGTTCGTGCATCAGACCGAAATCCATGAACACAGCGTTGACGATGCCGATGGGGCTCTCGAACATCAGTCGCCATACCAATGCGACAACGACCGTTGGCATGGCCCAGGGTATCAATACTGCCACGCGCACGACACTGCGACCCCGATACGCGTGATGCAGCACAAGTGCGAGGATGAGCCCCAAGACCAGCTCCATGACAACACTCACAACCGTGAACAAGGCGGTATGCCACATTGCCTGCCAAAACCGCGCGTCCGTAAAAGCCTCGATATAATGCGTAAGTCCGACAAACGGTCGGCCACGCCACGGCATGCGGAGATCATGGATATGGAGTGACTCCCATACTGTCCACAGCAGGGGAAACAGGGCGATCAGCACAATCGAGCCAAGGGCGGGAAGCACGAGCACCCAGGCAAGGCGTGCCTCTTGCTGCTCAGCGCTTCTCTGGTCTTTTTTCAGTGCCATTGCTGGGGTCCAGACCTACTTTCTTGAGTAGAGTGCGCATGGCGCGCGCCGCATCCGCCAGAGCATCTGCTGGTTCTTGTTGCCGTGTCAGAGCGCGATGCAGGTGGATTTGTAATATGGCAGAGAGTTCGGTGTAAACCGGGGTCACCGGGCGCGGCACTGCTCGCTCGATAATCTGTCGGACCTGGGCGGGAGGAATAGCCAGGGCATTGGCGAGGGCGTCGCTTTCATACAGTGCTGGCCGCGGGGGGTACTGCCCAACGAGTTGTGCCCGTTCTTGCATTTGCTCTGGCCGAGTCAGGTACTTGATGACCAGGTATGCGGCGTGCGGATGATCGGTGTTGGCATTGATGGCGAGTTGAGAGCCCCCCAAGGTCGCGGTATGGGCCCCTGAGGGAGAAGCCGGCATCAGGGCAACCGTGAAGGTGTTGGCTATGCGCGAGTCAGCCTGATTTTGCATCAGCGGATAGGCGTAGGGCCAGTTGCGCATAAAAACTGCTTGCCCGTTCTGAAAGGCAAAACGTGTTTGTTCCTCTTGCCAGGTGAGGACAGATGCTGGCACGATCCTGTCTTGGTAAATGGCATCCCGCATATACGTCAAGGCCCGGATTGCCGGAACGTCATCGACTGCCACCCGTCCGGTATCATCAAGCATCCTTCCACCAAAGCCTCCGAGGTGTTCAAGGAACACCGTCACTAACCCCTCATAGCGAGCCCCCTGCCACACAAACCCAAAAGGAAGACCACTGCGGCTCTTTGCTGCGGTGGCTTGTTGGGAAAGCTCTGCGAAGGTCAGCGGAGGGCCATCAAGCAAATCGTTCCGCCAATAGAGCATCCCCACGTCGACGAACCACGGCAGTGCATACAGGTGGCCTTGCCAGCGATTGGCCCTAATTGTGGCAGGAAAGAAACTCTCAATATCAGGCGCAAAAGCATCCAGGGGCAAAAGCCACCCCGCAGCGGCAAACTCAGGCGTCCAAATGACGTCAAGCTGCAGGATGTCCGGATCGCTGACCCCGGCGTTGAGCCATTGCACGTACAGTTGGTGGCGCAGATCGGCTGCATCTGGGGTAGCCCGCTGAACGATACGAATGTCCGGATGCTCCTCCATAAAGCGGCTGAGCTGACGGCGGAGCACCTCCGCTTCTGCACCCACTGCGCTGCCAGGAAAAGTGATGACTGTCCCCTGCTGAGACGAGTCGTGACAGGCAACCGCAAGCAGCGCCATCATGATCACGAAAACGGGGACTGCGAATCGTGCTGATAGTATTTGCCTGGAAGCGGAATTCCCTATTTTCGTCATAGTCTTTGTCGCAGGCTGCCTGATGATGACTGTCCTACCAGAGAGAAAAATAAGGTCAACTCTTGATTCGCTTTTTATTCGCTGGCATAACACTAGTGAGGAGGGCATTATGATTCTCACTCGTCGACAAAAGGAAATGTGGGACTATCTTGCTGACTATATTGCTACACATGGCTATGCGCCGACATTAGAAGAGATTGGCGCCCACTTTGGGCTTTCCTCTCTTGCTACGGTGCATAAACACCTCAGTAATCTCGAACGGAAAGGGGTCATCGCCCGTAAGTGGAACCTGAGCCGTGCGATCGAAATTGCACAATCGCAAAAAACGGCGCAAGCCATCGAACTGCCGCTGTTGGGTCGGGTCGCTGCGGGTACCCCGATCGAAGCGATCGAGGCCGATGATACGCTGACCGTTCCGGAGGATTTTCTCCGGCATGCTCATCGTGCGTTTGTCCTGCGGGTCACCGGTGAGTCGATGGTCGGTGACGGAATCCTTGATGGAGACTATATTGTTGTGGAACAACGACCGACGGCAGAGAACGGAGAGACTGTGGTCGCAGTGCTGAACGGCGAAGCAACTGTCAAGAAATTGTACCGCGAGCGTGGAGGCCGGGTACGCCTGCAACCAGCCAATGCGCAGATGGAGCCGATTTTCGCACGCGAGAAAGACCTGGAGATCCGCGGGGTGGTCGTTGCGGTACTGCGGAAATATGGCAAGTAGTCAGGAGGACAAGAACAGGCTACAGGCCCTCGGCTAAAGGCCTAAGGGATTCCTTGTGTTCTCCAGCGGTAAGGACTACGGGACAAAACTCTCATGACATGTCGTGAGGTCAAGGTGTCATTGCGAGCGCAGCGAAGCAATCTTTGCCCGCAAACAGAGATTGCTTCGTCGCCTCCGGCTCCTCGCAATGACAGGCTCTTCAAGCTGCGTCCACGGCTTTTGTCTCACAGTCCTAAGTTCTTTCTGTGACTGTCTGAAGCTGACTGATGATGCTGGTCTCTGATAAGGTAAGGTTGTGTCTTTTTCCCTCTACGTGCATATCCCCTA
>CAZCWX010000763.1:0-9430 GCA_964502465.1 uncultured Enterobacteriaceae bacterium
CAACGCGCGCGCGGTAGCGGGCACTGATGGCTAAGTTCTCCACCCCAGGAATCTGCCAGCCCAGATCGAAGGGGCGGAGCGAGCCGCCTTTTACGATGTTGTTATAGATCAGCCAGACATAGGCTTCGTTGCGCCACTGTACCCAATCGAAGCGTTTTTCGCCATCGGTCTGAAAGGTATGACGCATGCGGTACCAGGCTTGCACTTCGATGTCCGGTCCGAACCGCGTCGCTGCCCATGCACCCGTGCCCCAGGTGAGGATACTGATGATCCCCAGTAGCAAACCAAGCCTGATCCCCTGCCTGCTGTGTGTTGCCCTTCTCTGCATACTCCCTCCTTACGTGCTTCTCTACCGTTCATCTTTTGTCGTTTTGCTGCTTGCCCCTTCTTCCAGAGAAAAATTGCATTCGCTCTGAGTGTTAGTCCACCTCCTTCTTCGCGCATTATCTCAAATTGTGCTATAACAACCTCATTTGAAAGGTGAAGTGGCGAGAGCGGAGCATAGCTGAAGTCGAAGCAGAAAGTCATAAAGAAATGATTCGATTTTTATTCAATTTACTTTCAACTGCGATTCGGTCGGAGAGGAGAAAAAGTGCAGCCAGGACAACAGCTTATCTTTCGTTCGTTTCGCCTCGACCCGGTCAATGAACGGTTATGGCGGGGAACACGCGCCATTACGCTCAGGCCGAAGACTTTCGCTGTCCTGCGATATTTGCTGGAGCACGCCGGACAGTTGGTGACGAAAGAACACTTGCTCGATGCCGTATGGCCGGAAACCTCTGTCAGCGATATGGTGCCCGTTGTCTGCGTGCGCGAGCTGCGGGAGGCATTAGGAGACCAGGCGGATGCCCCGCAGTTCATCCAAACGGTGTCCCGACGAGGCTATCGGTTCATTGCCCCGGTAGTCAGCGGCGAGGATACAGGAGCGAGGAGGAAGAGGAAGAGGTCTAAACCTGCCCCTAGTCGCCAGACTTCCAGTCTCCAGCCTCCAGTCTCAAACCTAGTGGGGCGGGAAGCAGAATTGGCCACTCTACAGAGGCGACTAGAGAAGGTCATACGAGGCGAGCGTCAAATTGTCTTTGTGACGGGAGAACCAGGGATCGGCAAGACGACCTTGCTCGATGCATTTTTGACACGTGTCACGGTACAGGATGAAACGTGGATTGGGCACGGGCTGTGTATTGAGCACTATGGGGCAGGAGAAGCGTACCTGCCGGTTCTCGACGCGCTGGGACGTATGTGCCGAGGGTCAACAGGCAAGACCCTTATAGGGCTCCTGGAGCAATACGCCCCGACCTGGTTGGTGCAGATGCCGGCGTTGTTGAGTCCTGCCGAACTGGATGTCCTGCAGCGCAAGATTCAAGGAGCCACGCGAGAGCGGATGCTACGGGAGATGGCAGAGGTCGTAGAAGCACTCTCAATAGAGTGGCCATTGGTGTTGGTGTTGGAAGATTTGCAGTGGAGCGATTACTCTACCCTCGACCTGATTTCATTCTTGGCTCGGCGGCGCGAGTCGGCTCGACTGCTCCTGATTGGCTCATATAGACCGATGGAGATAGTTGGAAGCGACCATCCGCTGCAGGCCATCAGGCAAGAGCTACAGGTGCACGGGCAGTGTGCAGAGTTACCGCTCGGGTTGCTCGCCGAAACAGCAGTTGGTGAATACCTTACAACACGATTTGGTGGAGGGGCGGTTCACGCATCGCCCCTCCGAATCCTTACACAGCTCATTTACCAACGTTCAGACGGCAATCCCCTGTTTATGGCCAATATGGTGGAGTATTTGCTCGCGCAGGGGTTGCTGAAGCAGACGAATGGTCAGTGGGAACTCCAGGATGTCGTCGAGGGAATAACGCTTGAGGTGCCAGGGAGCCTCCGGCAGCTCATCGAGAAACACATTGAACGGCTGAGCCCAGAGGAACAACGCGTGCTAGAAGCTGCAAGCGTGGTAGGAGCAGCATTCTCGACTGCGGCAGTGGCGGCGGGATTAGGGGAAGAGGTCGTGCAAATTGAACAGTTGTGTGCAGTATTAGCACGGCGCGAGCAGTTTCTTCGCCCGTGTGGCATGGATGAATGGCCAGATGGAACAGTGGCTGGGCGCTACGAGTTCATCCATGCGCTGTATAAAGAAGTGCTATACCAGTGGCTAACCGCGGGGCAACGGCTGCACCTGCATCGGCGGATTGGCGAGCGGGCGGAGCAGGCGTATGGGGCACGAGTACGGGAGATTGCCGCAGAACTGGCCGTGCACTTTGAGCAGGGGCGAGAGTACAAAAAGGCGGTGCAGTATCTGCAGCAGGCGGTGGAGAAGGCGATCCAGCGCCGTGGTTATCGAGAAGCGATCGATCTCCTCAACAAGGGGTTTGCGTTACTCAAGACTCTACCGGGCACGCCCGAACGCAACCAGCAAGAGCTCGCGTTACAGGTCACTCTCGGCGCGTCGCTACTGGTCACCAAGGGTTATACAGCTCCTGAGGTGGAACGAGTATACACCCGAGCGTTGGAACTCTGTCAGCAGGTGGGAGAAACCCCTTGGTTTTTCTGGGTACTCGTAGGCCTTGTCAATACACACCTGATGCAAGGGAGACCACAGGCAGCTCACGAAATAGGAGAACAACTTCTCGCCTTGGCCCAAAAAGAACAAAACTCGGCGCTTCTCGTGTGGGCTCATGGCACGTTAGGGATCGCATTAACGCATCTTGGAGAACGAACCCTCGCCCAAGTCCACCTCGAACAGGGAATCGCCCTCTACGACTCTCTCACGCAAGATCCTTCGATCGGAGTGGCATGCTGTATTTATTCAGCCTCTAATCTCTTGGTGTTCGGTTACGTGGACCAAGCAATGAAGAGGGCTGGCGAAGCGCTCGCGTTGGCGCAAAAACAGTCTGACCCCTTTAGCTTCGTATACGCTTCAGCCAGTGCTGCCCTGTTCCATCATTACCGTGGGGAGGATGGAATTGCTCAAAAACAGGCAGAGACAGCCATGAAAATTGCAACTGACCACGGGTTTGCACACTGGGAGGCGATAGCAACTGTTGCTCGTGGCTCGGCCCTCATTGGACAGGGGAAAGTAGAGGAGGGAATCGAGCAAATGCATCAAAGTCTCACTGCCTGTCAGACCACAGGGGCAGAAATGTTACAGCCGTGGCTCCTTTCCTTGCTTGTTGAAGGGTATAGCAAGGCGCGCCAGATCGAGGAGGGCCTGAGCGTGTTGGACGAGGCGTTGGCAGTAGCTCTCAGAATTGGGGAACGTATCTACGAGGCAGAGCTGTATAGGCTCAAGGGGGCGCTGCTACTACAGTCCAAAGTTCAAGGTGCAAAGTCCAAAATCGATAATCCGCAATCTGCAATCCATAATTCGCAATTGGAAGCCGAAGCGTGTTTTCATCAGGCCATCGAGATTGCCCGCCAGCAGAATGCCAAGTCGTTAGAGTTACGAGCAGTGATGAGCCTGAGCCATTTGTGGCAGCAACAAGGGAAACAGAACGAAGCGCGCCAGATACTAGCAGAGATCTACGGCTGGTTCACTGAAGGATTCGACACGGTAGATCTGCAGGAGGCCAAGGCACTACTGGAGGAACTGGGGAGCTAAACCAGACCACAGAAGTTTGGTTTACAGCGGTTTTCATTTGAGCGAGGAGACATAGCGTCTTCTCAGTCGTAGGCTGGGATAAGGCCGCAGGCCGTTCCCGGCGTGATTGTCTGTAGTACCTACTAATCCATCAACTTAATTTTGAGGGGTCCATTCCTGTTATGCCCGCCCTTCGGCTACGCTCAGGCCATGCTTTCGCGGGAATGCCGCCCCAATCAACCCCTTAAAATCATCGTGACAGAGTACTCCCCTGTATGGTAGAAGACTCCTTGGTGTTCATCTCCACAGCAGGGGCACGGCGACGAGCAAGCTCGGCCTGGACCTCACTCAACCGTTCACGGGTTAAAGGAAAGTTACGGAACAACAGATACCCGGCGACAAAGAACAACGCAGGGATGGGTCCATAAAGCCAGCGCATGGTTTCAACGACGAGGGGTGTCTGTGGTGCGTTCGGCACATAGCCAACACTTGCGAGCATCCATCCGACCAACAGCGGTCCGACAGCAGCAGCGCCTTTCATCACCAACGTCCAAAAGCCAAGAAATGCCCCTGCACGCTGCGCCCCCGTGTCAAGCTCGTCCGCGTCCAAAACGTCAGCAAGGAGCGACGCAACAATCATAAAGCCTGCGAGTCCGAAGCCTGCGGCGATCATGAAAGTGTAGAGCAGAGAGCGAATGGGAACCAAAAAATAGATCGCACTCAAGACGAACATCTCATAGAAGAGGAGCCATTTGAGCGTCACGTCCTTGCCAATGCGGCCTGAAAGCCAGGTCCAAAACGGCAACGCGAGACACGCGGCTCCCAAATATACGGGAATGATAAGCCCGACCTCACCAGGAGCAAATCCTAGCCAATAGACCAGTGCATAGACTGCTACCGCTTGTCCGATTCCAGCTCCTAGGCTCATGACAAAAAAGGTCAACAAGAGAATACGGAACGGGTGATTGCGTAAACAGGCTCGATAGCCGCGCCAGAAGTCTCGCAGGCTGGCGGCTGCTCCTCGCAGGGCCCCCGGGCGCTCAGGGGCAAACAGAGCCAGGAAAGTCATGGGTACCGCGACGATGGCAAGCGCAAGCGTCACTTGTGCGTAGCCCGTCCGCACGTTATCAAAGCGAGCAACGACAAACGGCAGAAACCCGCCACATATGGTTCCCAAGTGATTGGAAAAGGTGCGCAGCGCAAAAATCTGCGTTCGCTCCTGATAATCCGATGACAGTTCCGTGGCAAGTGCAAAGAGAGGAATCTGGACCATGGTAAAAAACATGTCCAGCGCTAAAGAGGCACCAAGGAAGTATGTGAACAGCACGAGTTGAGCAGTTGTCTCTGGAGGCCGAAACAGCAACACGAATACGACCCCGCACGGTAGGGTAGCGATCGCAATCCACGGACGCCGCCGTCCCCAACGGGTGTGTGTCTTGTCGGAGAAATACCCGACTACTGGATCATTCACCGCATCAAAGACGCGCCCGATCCCTTTGGCCAGACCGGCCAAGCCCACGCCGAGGAGCGCAACGTCGGTATAGAAGAACATGAGATAGACATTCACCGCTGCCAGACAGGCGGCATCACCAAAGCCGCTGGCAGCGAAGGCGAGTTTACGAGGGAGGGAAACCTGTGCCATATGCTCAGTCTCAATCCCGTTGGACAGTGCGGCAACCAGGGCACCCAGGCCTATTTGTCGATGAATTCTTTCAGGACCGCTCGGACTTCTTCTGGCCGTTCTTCTTGCACGTAGTGGCCACTGCGCAGAATCACGACGAAATCTGCATTCGGGATATCTTGATCAAGCTTGCGGCCGAAATCTAAGGGGACATAGGCATCGCCGTCGCCCCATACGACCAGTGTCGGCAGCTCTAATTTGGCCAGGTTCGGCTGGATCTCGTTCTCGATCAGCGGGCGGGGATTAAATTCACGCACGAACTTCAGCAGCGCAGTACGACCTCCTGGGTCATCGTGATAGGGTTTGAGGTAGGCGTCGAGTAACGGTTCCGTCATCAATTCTTGCTTTTCTACTCCACTGCGGAAGAGGCGTTCGAAAAACCAATCCCCACTGAGAAGATCGCCAATGAGGCGAGTGCGGAGTAAGCGGAGGTTGAGAGGGGAAGGGGCATAATACAGTGGCGCGTCCATAATGATCAGTTTACGCACTTTGCCAGGATTGCGGAGGGTGTAGAGCGTGACAATCACTCCACCGGCATCGTGTCCGACCAGGATGGGGTTCTCGAGGTGAAAATTCTCGAGAAACTTCCCGAGTTGCTCGACATACAGGTCAACACTGTACGTTGTATCCTGTGGCTTCTCGGAAAAGCCAAAGCCCATCAGGTCGAGGTTATAAATGGTGTTGCCGAATGTCAGGCCTGGGGTGATATTACGCCAAAGATACGAATACGTAGGATAGCCATGCAAGAACACGAGGGGCCGGCCAAGCCCTTCCTGCTCGTAGTGTAACGACACTCCGTCAATCTGTACGTATTTTTTCTCTGGATATTTCTGTGCTAGCTCAGTTCCTGTCAGGCTTGGTCCCGAGGGACCGCAGCTTGCCATGGCGAGAGCCATGACCAACACCAGACTGCGAACTACCATCTTCTGTTTCATATCCCCTCGCTCCTTCCCTTGCCCGGCCTTTTTCTTTCGCATTTGACAGCGACTCACATGGTGCGCACAATAGGGGCCGCCGCGTACAGCAGTCGGCTGGTCTTGGGCGGCTACTGTAGCGCTGCCATGCGGACACGACAAGGACCGCTTTCTATACAGAGGAGGATCGTATGACAGAGTCAGGGATCTTCGACATCATGTTCTCAACGCGAAGCATGCGCCGGCTGAAACCTGATCCGGTTCCAGATGAGGTGCTGTATCGCATCCTCGATGCGGGCATCCGAGCGCCGAGCGGAGGGAATACACAGCACTGGCGGTTTGTCGTGGTGAAGGATCCCCAAGTCAAACAGCAAGTGCAGCAGGTCTACCAAAAAGGGTGGAGTGAGGTGCAGGCAATGTATCGCACTCGGACTGCACCGGAACACATGGCGGAAGGGAAATTTCGCCGCTTGCTGGATGCGGCCGCGCATCTGGCGGAACATCTTGCCGAAGCTCCGGTCTTACTTTTTGCCTGCCTGAAAGAGCGACCTATGCCGCCGCAACTCGCGGCGAAGCTGGCGCGCTTATCTGGGTCGAGCATCTATCCCGCCGTACAGAATATACTGCTGGCTTGCCGAGCCCTCGGGCTGGGTGCGACGTTGACGACCGTGTGCTCGCTGCACGATGACGAACTCAAACCCATCCTGCGGTTACCGGCTGATCTTTCGACTTACGCATTGATTCCGATCGGCTATCCGTTGGGGAAATTCGGTCCAGTACAACGCCTGGCAGTCGAAGAAGTGACCTGCGTGGACCGCTGGGGCACCGCTCTGAAAAAACCTTGAGCGGAAAGAATTATCGTCAATTGACGATTCGCTGACGAAAAGAGCAGTTCGTGCTGCGATTTCGCTCAGGACAGGGCTGTCGAAGGGTGGGCGCTGGCATAATCACGTGCGGTGCCGCGTACGACCATAATATCAGGCTCTGGTTGAGAAGAAGGGTTTAAGTCCAATGGCAATTGTGCCCGCACCACATAGCCGGAGGCAAAAATCGTGCGGAGAGCGTCTTCTAACAGAATGATGGTGGTGGCATGCGGACTGTTCTGTGGACTCATGACGACAATCTTCCCCCCTATTAACTCAACCCGTTCGCCAGGGCGAAACACGCCTGCCTCGGCCATCTTGTAGTATTCGTCACGGGTCCACAGACGATGGTGTGGTTCAACTGTAGCATGCATAAGAGGGTTCCTGCGACTCACGTCAATCGGTTACGCCATCTTTTCCCTACAGCGGATCTTGCTTTTGGACATTGTTGACGATGATCCACTCGTAGCCGTCAACCAGTGCCATCCACGCCGATGCCAAAAGATCACGCGATTTCCGCATGGTGCTCCACTGCTGCCGGCCGTTGGTAAATTTCTGAATCGAGACCACTTCTGCCGCGGTGCCTTCGCCCCCCCGGTGCGTGTACGACTCCATCACTTGCACCTCTTCAAGAAAAGGGAAGTGTTTCACCAGGACTCGTCGCAATGCCAAATCCAAGGCATGAACTCCTCCGACACCTGGGGCCGCGCCGAAGTCTTGAATCCCATCGATCTCAACTTCGACCACCGCATCGATCGCACTGCGCCCTTCCCAGACTTCATCAACGACTCGCCAACGCACGACCCGAAATGGCGGGAGATAGTACGGATCATTACGCCAACGTTCGACATCCTGCGACGCCTGGGGAGCGGTCGCTTCGTCAAAAAAACTGGAAGACCGGCCACGCTGTTCTGTCATGAGGACTCCGTTCATTCTCCTAGAGAATCTCTCTGAAATGATCGGGACAGAGAACAAAATCTGTAGTCGTTCGGGCGGCTCCACCGCACCGCTTTCTTCCTGACTTCCTACGATACGTGGAAACCAGACGGCGAACAATAACCTGTTCCTCGCCCTTCTTGAGAGCGCACCCCCCGACTGGCGGCGAGGCCGTTGCTCCTATTCGAGAGTATCCCAATGGATTTCCCAAAAATGCGGGAGTGGTGGAGAAAACTCGAAGTGTCCGCCAAAACACTCAAAGCTCGGCTGATGCGCAAGTCGTTCCTTCAAGAGGTGGAGGTAGTCTTCGATGACCCCGCTCGTTGGGGCGCCAATATCCAGGCGCTGCCGCCGGCCACATTTCTTACAGCTTACATCGACGTGCATGTTCTCCTCTAGATTTGTCCGAGAAGACCATATAAATATCTGCCTACCATGACCACGAAGGAGATCGCAAGCGCATGCCGTTGGTAACGTTCGTGAAGCAGGGGCTGACCATTGAAGTGCCACGAGGTGCCAACCTCCGCGAGGTGGCCTTAGCGAATAAGATTGACTTGTATGCCTTTCCGTCTAACCTGATCAATTGCCGTGGACGCGGACTCTGTGGAACCTGTCGTGTGAAAGTTGATGACCATCGCACGCTTTCTCCTCGTACCTTGGCTGACGAGAGGAAACTTGGATGGGAAGGGAAGTCCTACCGCCTCGCCTGCCAGTCGCAGGTTTTAGCCGATGTGGAGGTCATGACCAACCCGCGCCGGGCCTCTGGGTGGATGGATCATCCCACCTATGAGCGGATGAAAGAAGAGGCGTAAGTATCAACCCTGGAGACGTCAAGAGAGCCACGTTACCACACAGGTTTTTGAGAGGATTGCAGCTTGCCCACTTCGTGCTGCGAGGACCACAACATCTTGTGGTGGTTGCCCTTCTCTTGTCAAAGGAATAGGGTCCTGTTAAAAAAGGGTATGGTATTGGCCATTCCTCAAGCTACCATGCGAAAGCCCGTCGTCCCTCGAGGGTAGATGGGCTTTTTTGCATCAGCTTCTCCATCGACAAAGGAGCGTGTCTATGCTTCCTGCTGAGATTGCTGAAGGACTGACTTTTGATGATGTCCTGTTAATGCCGGCAGCATCGGATCGAAAAATTAAATGAAGAAAGGAATCACATTATGGAAATGGCAGAACTAGAACTACTCACTCGAAGCGAACTTGCCAAGAAATTAAAGGTGTCGCCATCGGCAATTATAAAGTGGCAGCGGCAAGGATTACCAAAAGAGCAAATAAAAAGATGCGTTAGATACGATTGGGCTCAGGTTCTCGCATGGTTCCAAGAGAAAGCAAAATAACAAAAATGAACGCTCGTGATATTGCTGGCGTGCAACCGGACACATACCAGAAACCTGATAGAGCATCAGTACGACAAGCAAAGGCTCAGAATCTCGCTTTACAGAAGACACTTAAAGCATACC
>CAZCWX010000764.1:0-13009 GCA_964502465.1 uncultured Enterobacteriaceae bacterium
AGCTGACGGTGTCGTGCTGACCACACCAGCCTTTCACACTGCACGGATCATGCGGATTCTTGATGCGCAGCTTGCCGAACGCCTTGCGAGCATTTCCTATAGCTCGGCGGCAACGGTGAACCTTGCGTACCGCCGTGAACAGATTCCCCATCCCTTAAACGGCTTTGGGTTTGTGGTGCCGCGAGTCGAGAATCGAGCGATCATCGCGGGGTCATTCTCGAGTGTGAAATATGCTGGCCGTGCCCCAGACGGGTTCGTACTGATGCGTGCCTTCGTCGGCGGAACGTTACAGGAAGAACTGTTTCATCTCGATGATACGGAGATGGAACGGAAAGTCCGGCAAGAATTCGGGCAACTCCTTGGGGTACAAGGCGCTCCTGTATTTGTTCGCATCGCGCGGTACCCGCGCTCGATGCCACAATACCTGGTGGGTCACCTGGACTTAGTCGATGAGATTGAGAAGACAGTCTCGCGACATCCAGGCTTGGCGCTGGCCGGCAATGCCTATCGTGGAGTTGGCATTGCCGACTGCGTACGCAGCGGTGAAGCGGCAGCGGAGGCGGTGCTCGCCTCTGTGAATACACGGCCTGTCAGTTAGCGTCCTCTGCTATCATCAAACCGAATATAAACAAAGAGTTCTCAACTCACAGAGGGCTTGTTGCTTTCCTCATTGCTGATGGCTGACTGCCGACTGCTGATAGCTGTTTAGCACCTGGGCAAGAATAACTGGGTCAATTCTTGTGGTGCGGGCCTCTGGCCTGCCCTTCACAATGCAGGCGGGACGCCTGCACCACAATATGAGAACGATCAACTTATTTCTGCTCGGCTCCTTATTCTTTAGCCGCTGGTCCTTTTTTCTGCCAATCGGCAGTAATGCGCTTTTCTTCTCCTCCAGGTGCCCAGATCACCAACGCATGGACCGGCTCTTTCGAGGTAACCGTGTGATGGGTGGTGGTGTTGGCTGGCACCAAACAGGCCATACCAGGGGTCAGTTTTTTGACCTTCCCTTCGCTGGTCTGTTCTAACTCACCGGAGAGAATATAGAAGATTTCTGTCGATTGATGCACATGGTCGGGGACATCGACTCCCGGTGGGATAATGAGATGGGCGACCGTGAGGTCTGTGGTTCCGCCGAGATGTTGATCAATCAAGACGGTGATTTCACTCTTGCTCACAGGATCGATGTACGTCGTTGCCTGCTCAGGATGGACGAAACGGTGGTCTTCGCCCAGAGCCACACTCGCCTGAAAAAAGACAGTCACGTACAGTATCAGTCTCGCAAGAACAGGCCAGTGAGACATGTGAGTTGCGTGCATAGCACATTCCCTCCCTTCAGTGTCCCGTCTTTGTAGCCAAGAAGCCAACCCTGGGTCAATGTACCTGCTTGATGAAACCTTTCTGTTGGTCTCGTGTTGATATGGGCAAGAGAAAACTGGCAGAAAGGAGTTTGTTATGCAGACTGTATTGAAGAAAACTCTCTTCGCAGTCCTCCCACTGGTAGGACTGCTCTTCCTCCCACCCGCTGTTTCTGCCCACGATTCGCATAGGGAACGTCAGAGGGACCGTCGCGAGTACCGTCACGACCTCAAACAGGACCACCGCGACTTCCACCGCGACCTCAAACGCTCGCATCGCGAATTTCACCGTGACCTCAAGCAGTCACGCCGCGATTACTACCGCGACCGCCATAATCGTGACCGCAGATACTCCTATCGGGGCGGGTATTACAGAAACCGCTATGATGACAACTACCGATATTACTCTCCCCGACCGTTTTACTCTGGCATTCCCCAGAGGTACAATCCCTGGTATCGCTGATTGTCTCATGCCTTATCACTGTCATCGAGGTGAACGATGGGGACACTGGAGACCTTAAGTTTGGCAATGGGTGTGGCCTGGGCCTCAGGTCTCAACCTTTATGCGACCATTGCGGTCCTGGGTTTGGCAGGTAGCGGAGGCATGATCCAACTGCCACCGGAATTGCAGATCCTCACTGACCCATTAGTGGTCAGTGTGGCCTGCATCATGTATTTCATTGAGTTTTTTGCCGATAAGGTGCCGTATGTTGATAATGGCTGGGATGCCATCCACACGTTCATTCGTGTTCCAGCAGGGGCGCTGCTTGCTGCCCGAGCTGTAGGCAGTGTTAATCCTGGGCTGGAACTGGCCGCGCTGCTCGCTGGCGGCTCTGTGGCATTGGCCGCTCATGGTACGAAGGCGACGGTCCGGTTAGTGGTGAATACCAGCCCAGAGCCGTTTAGTAACTGGTTTGCCAGTGTCGGAGAGGATCTGACTGTTCTCGGCGGCCTGTGGTTAGTGTTTAACCATCCGATCCTGATGTTGGTCTTGGTCTTCGGGTTTACTGCATTCGCTGTCTGGCTGATCCCGAAGCTGTATCGGCTGGCGAAGCGAGGGTTTCAAGCCTTGCGAGTGCGGTTCCGAGGAGAACCACTGGCGCGCAATGCCGCTGGAACTCCTGTGTCTGCACCGCCAGTGTAGGAAATGAGCCGTCGGCTTTTAACAACACCTACGCCCTTCCTGCTGACCGCCCATCGCTGAAAGCTGGCGGCTCTCTTAGCGCAGCAGGTGCCAGAGGAGAGCCATCACGCCCACCAATAGGAACTGTCCGTCTACCAAAATCTCACCAGCCGCCCCTTTGGGGAGGAGGCGTTGATGGTAGAGCCAACTGACCCCACAAATGTAGGGGACAACGACCAATAAGAACGCCGAGAGAGGGAGGCCGTGCCACGGCAGGACTAACACCAGGAGCAGCACGGTGAGCGTGGCGACCGCAGTAAAGAGGACCTCCTTGGTACGCCGTTTGCCAACAACCTTAAAGAGCGTTTCCATCCCCATGATTTTATCGCCCTGAACATCGCGTACCCCAATCAGGGCTGATCGCAGAAAGACCAAAAGGAAGATGAAACTGATCACCCCGACCGCTCGCAACAGTGAGGACGAGCCCACGGTGACCAGTGGAACGATCCCCGCAGCCACCGTCCAGCCTAAAGCAGTGGCAATATCGCGGGAGGCGGGAAGATCTTTGATCCGGCGTATCCCCGTTATGTGGCGTGCCCATCTGAGCGGCACGAGCTTCACCCCATACAGGGCGCCCAGGAGACCGAAACTGGCAAGACCGAGGAATTGCCCAGGTCCCAACGAGGCGGCCAGTCCCAAAGCCGCTGCCAAGGCACTGATTGCCACCCACAGCATAATCTGCTGAAAGCGTTGAAAAGCGCGGGGAGGGAAGGTTCCCCAGCCGCTGTAATGTGAGCGTTCCTGATAGCGGTTCACGGAGTGCATCGCCAGAATGAAGAGTCCTGCTGCGCTCATCAGCCACAATAACGTGTCGCGTGGGAGAGACAGGGGGTGAAGCAACAAGCTTGCCGCCAAGGTCAGTGACGCTGCCCCCAGGCCAACGTACACGTTGCTGGCGACGAGCACACTCATGGCATGTTTCAGCCAGGTCTGCAGGCGACCCGTCGTTTCTCGATTAAATGTTTCGATCTTTTCAACCACACGATTGATCATCCACTCGGGGGTGGACGCGCCGGCAGTGACCCCAACCGTCGTACACCCGCCAAATTCGTGCTCATGTAATTCGGCGTCAGTCTCGATGTGCAGCACGCGGGGACCTTCCTGGGCTGCCAATTCAGCGAGACGGCAGGTATTGGCACTATGACGGCCTCCGACCACAATCATCAAATCAACACGTTTGGCTAAATCAATGGTTTCTTGTTGGTGATCGCGCGTTGGTTCGCAGACCGTATTGGTCGCCCGGATCACTCGTGCTTTGTGCTTAATGACCTCGACCGTGCGAGCAAACGTGTCATCGTTCTGCGTGGTTTGAGAGACCACACAAACCCGATCGAATTCCGGCAAATTGTCGGCTTCTTTCTCGTTGGCAACGACAAAACAACGCTGCGCTGTATAGCCACGCAAGCCGACCACCTCAGCATGGTGGTCATCTCCGACGATGACCACATCGTACCCATCATTCCCGTATTTGCTAATGATCTTCTGGACCTTGCGCACCAGTGGGCAGGTCGCGTCAAAGACCTCTGCGCCAGTCGCGCGCAGTTGGTCAAACACTTCTGGCCGGACACCATGCGCACGAACCAAGACTGCACCACCACGGATGTCGGAGATCTGTTCTGCAGTGTGGATGTTCTGTTCAGTAAGCTCTTCCAACACCTGTGCGTTATGGATCAGTGGTCCAAAGGTCAGGACTGGACCATCGGTCTTCTTAGACAGATCCACGGCTTGATCAAGGGCTCGTCGTACTCCCCAGCAAAATCCAGCAGTTTCAGCAACGAGAATCTTCATGTGGGTGCGTCCTTGCAGAAATCAACCGTCACTCTGAAACAATTATACTGATGGACACCTGCCAGGGAAGCGCCCTCGTGTTCGTTGCTTGTGCGTGAGGGAGGGGATATAAATCAGAAGCGTTCAGCTATCAGTTGTCAGCGAAGAGTAAGGAGGGAATTTCATGCTCCATAATCTGTACTTCATCACTCGGAAGTCATCGATCAGCGATGCAGAATTTCATCGGTATTGGCGCGAGGTCCATGGGCCCATCGCCAAGAAGATCTCACAACTGAAGCGATATGAACAGAGTCATCGTATGCCGTTTGCCGGATCAAATTCGCCGTATGATGGTGCGGCTGAGGTCTGGCTCGAAGACGAAGCGGCGCTGGCCGCGTTACGCAAGAGTCCCGAATATCTCACCGGTGCCCTGGCGGATGAACCCAACTTCATCGATATGAATCGGGTTGAGTGGTTGGTGACAGAAGATCATGTCATTGTGGACGGTCCACAAACGCCGCAGTTAGTGAAACTCATCTTCCAACTCAAGCGCAAATTTGGCATGTCGCTTGCGGATTTTCGCAAATATTGGCTTGACGTGCACGGCCCGATCGTTTGTAAACTTCCTGGGTTGCGGCGTTACGTCCAGTGCCATACCGTCGATGCAGCGTACACTTATGCTGAGCCGCGCTGGGATGGGGTTGCGCAGTTGTGGGTCGATGACGTTGCGGCGATGCAACGGATGCTTGACTCACAAGAGTTTACAGAAGGATCGTGGCCGGATGGAGAGAAGTTCCTCGACTTGTCTCTTGCATGGAGCTTCGTGGCCCAAGAGCATCAGGTGATTTGGCCAGCGTAACGTGGAGGCAGAACAAGGAGGTACGGAAGGGAAGGAGGTCCTCGGGCAGAGGGGGAATAGAAGGGTAATATGGAAAAAGGCTATAGTTCGGCCAGAATTCGAAATCCAATTGCTGCTCGTGCTCTTGCTGAAGTGCGACGTATCGTCAACGAAATGCTGAAAGAAAAAGGTGTTTCTGTGTACCTCTTTGGGTCCTGGGCGCGCGGGGAGGCAACTCATTGCTCAGATATTGATCTTGCTATTGAGTCTAGCTCCCCACTCTCTCCGGGGGTGCTTGCTCATTTGCGAGAGCGGCTAGAGGAGAGTCACGTACCCTACCGAGTAGATGTGGTAGACCTGCAGAAGGCTGACCCTGCCTTTCGCCAGCGGGTGCTTGAAGAAGGCATTTCATGGAACGATTGAAAGAGCGCCTCGGCGTTGCCCGACACGCCCTGAGCAGTCTGGCAGAACTCGTAGTCATTGAGTATCCTTCACGGATAGAGCGGGATGCTACTATCCAACGATTCGAATACACCTGTGAGGCTGTTTGGAAAGCGGTAGCCTGGATGGAGCGCAGCGGAATCCAGGGGATAAAATGCAAGTGTTTCCCGGATTGTATCCGGGCTACGACACTTTGTCTTGTATTAGTCTGTCCTTGGGCTGCCGCAGACCCCCTCACCCTAGCCCTCTCCCACAAGGGGAGAGGGAAAAGCGGGAGAACAGCAGAGTTCCGAAGAGTGCTATAACCGTTCCTGGTTGGCGAAGCGGCCTTGGTAAGTGGCGCTGCCTTCGGTCCGCTGGAGAATAAGCTGACAGAGTCGCGTGCCAGCGTGAATCGCCAACGGCCGACCGGCGAGATTGGCAATCTCGAGCACTTGCCGATTATCCACACCTGGAGAGATAAAACTTGAAGTGACGTGAATCATCAGTCCAAGCCGAGCAAAGCGACTCCGTCCTTCAAGCCATCCGCAAATATCGCCAGGTAAACGGATATGCTCACGGGTAATTCCATGAATTGTTTCCCCTGGTTTGAGCAAGTACGGACCGTTGAGTTGCCGCACTTGGGTGACGGTGCGGTAGTCTGCGTCTTCGGTAACATCGATTACCTCGGGTCCACCTGCCATCACGCGGATTTCATCACCCAGATGCAGGTCAATTGAGGCCGGACCAATCTGGTCAGGGAGCAGGGGATCGATGACAAGACGGCCACTGTCGAGCTCACGTCGGATCACATCTCGGGTCAGGATCATGAAAACCTCTGGCTGTCAGCATTGAGTTGTCAGCTATCAGTTTTCACAGCATTCTAGAAGAGGCTTTAGGCATCAGGCTCAAGAATTTTCCCCTCAAGCCTCAAGCCTCAAGCCTATGGCCTGGAGCCTCTGGATGATTTTCTTTGTCTTACTGACTGCTGATAGCTAACTGCTGATAGCTGACTACTGACCGCTGATAGCTGACTGCTGATAGCTGACTACTGATTGCCGCTGACTGCCTTCTTGTACTCACTGCGCATTTCAGACTGTAACCGGCCAAGACGGTAGGTGTGCCAGTCGACGAACGTCGCACAGCGTGCCAGCGACGGATGAACACGCTCGATCTGTCGCCACATGTCTTGCACGATCAAGCGATAGTCAGGATGTCCCTGAGGCATGGTGCGCAGTTCGCCGATGTGGACCGCTTCACGCAGGTTCAGCTTTATATACCAGCGGATGCGATAGGCGAAGGGCACGACGTACTGCGCTTCTAAAGGAAAATCTCGCCGGATCTGGTCGTACAAGGTTGCTACCTGCTCCATACAGCGATCAAAAGCCGGCTCGAAGCCAGCAGCCTCTATTTCGAGTGGCGTGTCGTAGCCGTGAGCGACTGTAAAGTACTGCCGCTCCTGGGTAAGAATGCGGTGTCGATGTAAATCCCGGTAAAGCCCAAGATTCCCCAGAATGTCGAACGTATAGTACACCTGCTCCAAGGCGCGGCCTGGCTTATCCCTCCGATGCCGCCGTCGCTTCACATACTCATGAAGAATCTGATTGCGCTGCTCTGGAGTCAGGTGGCTAGCTACATTTCTGAGCTGCGAAAGCGGATGCTGGGAGTGTGGATAGAGAATAGCAGCGATAATTTTCTCTTCTGCCTCTGTATCATAATCGACCAACGTCACGGACTGTCTTGATTCGCTTGGCGTATGTTCCAGAATCTGCGTGGTCAGGGTCCGCATCTCTGCTGCAGTCTCAGCGAGATATTCATTTCGTCTCGCTCTTTTGACAAAAGAAGGAATCAACGCATTGAGTGCTCCGTGAATACCGATTGCCAGCGACTGGGCTTCAACCACTTCATGAGAGTACAACTTGTTCAGCAGATGCTCGAAGGCTTGGCCAACACCAAACAAACCCACGTTCGTTAGTGTTGCTGCTGGCAGATAGGCACGAAGGATATCACATGCCTGGGCACGCACTGTAGAACGGTACGCTGTCTCTGCCCATTTCTGCAGTTGCTCATCTTTGACTGCGTCTTTATACGTGAGAGGCTCGCCGGTTTGTGGGTGTTTCCACTCTACTGTTTCGATTGGGAGACTATGACGGACAAAGTCAATCATCGGCTCCATCTGTGCCGCATAGGTTGCAAATAATACGCGCATGCCATCAAGATAGGCGTCACGGTGAGGGGACGCCATGATACGTGGCTCTTTGTAAAAGCGATACTCTCCATCTGCGCCCTTGGCGTCGAACCGTACATAGCGAGTGGACTTCTCTAGTGGCGCAATACCAACGCGGGCATCCTCAAGGAGCTTTGCTGCAACATTCGAGACTTGCTCGCAGGCGACATGCGCTCCACCGAGTTGGGCGACTGAATCGTCGCCATAGCCAATCAAGACCCGGTCATAAAATTCCCGCGCTTTTGTTAGCGCTGTCTTGTGATCTGCTTTAGCTATCTGTCCACCAGGGAGTTGGGTGAGCAGCAAATCCGAGTTGGTCAAAAATTCATCCAAGAAAATACGACGGAGGCTCTTCGCCGAGCGGCTGTAGCGCGAGAACAGTGCCCCAGCGACTTCCTGTGGGAGCTTGAGACCAAAAACAGATGCTGTGAGGTTGGTGAAAAAGGGGGCCAGTTGCTGTTGCTCAGCTGGGGAAAATTCTTCCATGCCTCAATCTACTCTAACACAATAAGCAGTTCTCCTGTCTCGACTGCCTCACCAGGAGAAACACGGATTTCTTTAACCTTGCCAGAAACTGCGGCTCGTATTTCGTTTTCCATTTTCATGGCTTCGACAATGAGAACGCCCTGGTCCTTAGCGACTTCATCACCGACTGCCACGAGCACCTCGACGACTTTGCCAGGCATAAAGGCGCGGACCTCCTTGCCCCCTGCACGGCTCTCACTTTGGGCTTCACCCGGACGGAGCGCGCGGCGTTCGTCGAGGACACGGACGCGAAAACTCTTGCCCTCACACGCCACGGTGTAATCGTCGTCTTTGCCACCAACATCGACCGTGAAAGAACGGTTATCTATGAGCAAGGAGTATATATGACCGGTAAGCTGGCGGCCATCGACAAGCCGTTCTACCCCATCAATAACGATGCGATAGAGGTGGTCTCCCTCTAATTCGTGAATTTCAATCCTGTGTGTTTGGTCGCCAAGAGTTGCAATGTAGGCCATAAACTTCCTTTGGCAATTCGCTATCAGCCGTCAGCTTTCAGCAAGAACCGGAAAAAGTCAGAATTATCAGCAAAAATTTTTACCTTTTGAGCTGACAGCTGAGTGCTGGTTGCTGATCGCTTGCTAACGTAATCCCTCCCGCCACCCACTTGCGCGCCACGCTGACATGCCAGTCCCACCGCCTTGGGGTAGTGAACGGGTGGCCGCCTGGTCTTTCTTGTACGCAGACAAGGCGACGGCTGCTAAAATTACTTCTCGATGGAGGTGATCTTCATCGAACGGCAAGCCTTGGAACTCCTGAGGGATAAATCCGGTATCGAGGTCCCCGGCGAGAAACCGTGGATGTTGCAGAACCCAGCGGTGAAAGGGAATGTTGGTGATGATGCCTTCGACCGTATATTCTTGCAGTGCCCGCAGCATACGTTGAATGGCTTCCTCCCGTGTCCGACCGTACGCACACAGCTTGGAAATCATTGGATCGTAGTAAATAGGGACATCCCAGCCCTCGTAGACACCACTGTCGTCACGTACCCCACTCCCGCCCGGGACCCGCAGGATCTCGATCTTTCCTGGGCTAGGGAAGAAATCTCGTGCCGGATCTTCAGCATAAATACGGCATTCAATAGCCCAGCCACGCTGCTGCACGTCTTTTTGTTGGATCGTCAGATGTTCACCCGCCGCGATTTCGATTTGCGCCTTAACCAGATCAACACCGGTGACCATCTCGGTGATCGGATGCTCGACCTGAATACGGGTGTTCATCTCGAGAAAGTAAAAGTTCTGGTGGGCGTCCACCAAAAACTCAACGGTTCCTGCGCCGATATAGTTCACTGCCCGTGCAGCTTCAGCTGCCACCTGGCCCATTTTCTCACGGACAGTGTCATTGATGGCCATCGAGGGAGATTCTTCGATGACCTTCTGGTGGCGGCGCTGTAACGAGCATTCGCGCTCGTACAAGTGAATAGTATGGCCGTAGGTGTCGGCGAGAACCTGTACCTCCACATGCCGAGGTTTGTCGACGAACTTTTCCATATACATCCGGTCATCACCAAACGAGGACTTTGCCTCTGAGCGGACCCCACGCAGCGCCGAGAGCACCTCATCGCGAGTATGGACCAGGCGCATGCCTTTTCCGCCACCACCGGCCGACGCTTTGAACATCACTGGGAAACCGATACGCTGTGCTGCCTCGAGGACTTCTTCTTCACTGCCGAGAACATCGGTTCCAGGGACGATTGGGACGCCAGCCTTCTGCATAATGGTGCGTGCGGTGACTTTGTCCCCCATTTTTTCGATCGCGTCCGGCGTCGGGCCAATAAAGACGACTCCGGCTTCCTGGCAAGCGCGGGCAAAGGGAGCACGTTCAGAGAGAAAGCCGTACCCGGGATGGATCGCTTCGGCTCCGCTCTTCTTGGCAACCTCGATGATCTTGGGGATAACCAGATAACTCTCAGCCGAAGGCGATGGGCCGATGAAGTGGGCATAATCGGCATACTGCACGTGCAGAGCCGTGCGATCAGCTTCGGAGTATACGGCAACCGTTTCAATGCCGAGTTCGCGGCACGCGCGGATCACGCGGACAGCAATTTCACCTCGATTGGCGATTAGAATGCGTTTGAACATACACAAACCTTAGCGGTCAGCGGTCAGCACTCAGCTTTCAGCTTCTTAGAAGGCTTTTTTTCTCTGGCTGATGACTGACTGCTGATAGCTGAGTGCTCTTAGAGTGGAATATTCCCATGTTTCTTCGGTGGATTTTTTTCTCGTTTGTTTTGGAGCATGTCGAGCGCGCGGATCAGGTGGGGCCTGGTATCTGCGGGCATGATGATCTCGTCGATATACCCGAGTTCCGCTGCCTTAAAGGGGTTGGCAAAGGTGCGGCGGTACTCAGCCACGAGCCGCTCGCGTTCACTGTGTGGGTCTGAGGCTTTTTCGATGGCATTACGAAAAATGATGTTGACTGCCCCGTCCGGACCCATGACCGCAATCTCCGCGGTTGGGTACGCAAGGTTCACATCTCCACGGATGCTCTTGCTCGACATCACGACATAGGCCCCACCATACGCTTTGCGGGTAATGATGGAAATTTTCGGCACAGTCGCTTCGCAGTAGGCATACAGCAGTTTTGCGCCATGGCGGATAATCCCGCCGTATTCTTGCGAGGTCCCAGGTAAAAATCCGGGAACATCGACAAAGGTGACAATGGGAACATTAAAGCAATCGCAAAAGCGGACGAAGCGCCCACCTTTGGTTGAGGCGTCAATGTCCAACACGCCGGCCAGATAGGCAGGCTGGTTCGCGACGATACCGACCGAGCGGCCTCCGAACCGGGCAAATCCCACAACCATATTGCGGGCAAAGTCCTTGTGGACTTCGAGGAAATAGTTTTCGTCCGCCACTACTCTGATTAAGTCTTTAATGTCGTACGGTCTATTCGGGTTGTCTGGGATCAGCGTGTTCAACTTCTCGTCCCGGCGGTTCGGATCGTCGCGTGTTGGTCGCACTGGCGGGTCTTCCATATTGTTGCTGGGCAGGAAGCTCAAGAGTTCGCGGATGGTGTGGAGACTCTCTCGTTCGTTGGGCGAGGAAAAATGGGCGACTCCGCTGCGAGTGTTATGAGTTTCGGCGCCGCCGAGCTCCTGCATGGTGACTTCTTCATGCGTCACTGTGCGGATGACCTCTGGGCCAGTAATGAACATATAGCTCGAGTTCTCGACCATAAAGACAAAATCGGTCATAGCTGGCGAATAGACTGCTCCGCCGGCACAGGGTCCCATGATCGCCGAGACCTGTGGCACCACCCCTGACGCGAGGACATTGCGCAAGAAAATGTCAGCGTACCCAGCCAGGCTGACTACTCCTTCCTGGATGCGGGCGCCACCGGAATCGTTGATGCCGATGACGGGACAGCCCGTTTTCATTGCCAGGTCCATGACTTTGCACACTTTTTCCGAGAAAGCGCTGGATAAGCTGCCACCAAACACCGTAAAGTCTTGCGAGAAGACAAAGACCTGGCGGCCATCGACAGTCCCGTAGCCTGTCACTACCCCGTCCCCGGGGATTTTTTTCTTGTCCATGTCGAAGTCGGTGCAGCGGTGGGTCTTAAAGCGGTCAAGTTCGGAGAAGCTACCGGTATCGAGTAACAGCTCTACTCGTTCGCGGGCAGTCAGTTTGCCCAGCTCATGCTGTCGTTGAATACGTTCTGGACCACCCCCCTGGATAGCCTCTTCATTTCGGCGCGCCAGTTCCTCTAAGTTTTCCTTCAACCCCATATATTATGATCCTAACTGATACCCCCTGGTGGGAAATACAGGCTCTCGCTCTTGTAGTATGGGAGACGAAAAATATCAAGGAAGGTAGAAAGTTTAGGAGAGCGGGGCAGACCTGGCCGAGCCGAAGGCAGTACGCAACGCTCTCTCGTTATTTGTCAGGAATCACTTGGCGGAGTTGTCGTGACGACTGTTCGTTGAAGGCGTTAATGAAGTCCTCCATGCTGAGTGTGCCAATGACGTTCAGCTCATCGTCCAGCACTTCGAATAAGACGCCGTCCTTTCCCCGCACGCTGTAAAAGACCACGCCCCCTTCATCTCCTGCTCCCTCTCGGTGCGGGTCCCCCGGAGGGCTGGAGGTATAACTGCCCACGGGGCGCACCTCCCTGAGAGCGCCATTGGGTTCATACAGCCGATGCTCGCCTTGGACGACTAACGTGTTCGTCAGCGCCAGGTGGCGATGCAGAAAGATCTGCTGGTTAGGCGGGAATTTGAGAATAAAATCGACGATCTTCTGTGACACATCGACGTCGAGCATGGCAAACACAAAATGCTCGAACTCCCCCAGTGTATACCAGCGAATATTTCGATCATCGAAGGCGTACGACGTGGCCTCAGTGGCGACGGCAGTTGCCATGGACTTTGTCCTCCTCTTTTAGGTGAGTGTTAAGGGTATAGAACATTCCCGCGCTCTGTTGCCAATCACCGTTATTGCGGGCGTGCCTTTGAGGAACCCGCCTGTCTACGGGCGAATCGGATAGAGCTTTAGCGCATTGTCCCACATCATTTTTTTCTTACTGTCCAACGACACATGCGGGAGCTCCATAATCTCCTTTACCGCGACCTCATAGCGGCGTCCCTCTGGGTGACTGAAATCGGTGGCAGTCACGATGCTCTCGTCGCCCAGATAGTCAATGACCTGTTTGATACCCGGATCATCGGGATCAGC
>CAZCWX010000765.1:0-3195 GCA_964502465.1 uncultured Enterobacteriaceae bacterium
TCAGCACCAACGTTGCACTACGCCTTGATCACTTCGCAACATCTGAGCCCTTCGGCTATGAGCGAACACGATAGGGAGAATACAACGACGGCGAACACAAGAATTGGCAAGCTGCCTCCTCGCTATTCATTCATGCTCAACCCCCATGCCGAAGTGCGCCTGAGCAAGTGTCCAAAGTGTCAGAATCTGACCCATTTAAGGTCGAGCGCAATTTGACCGCGACGCATATGCCCTTGGAAGAATACTTCTCTAAAGTAGGTGGAATAACCGCCATTGTTGGTATCGTCATTTTATTGATTGCGACCTTGCTGCACCCATTGGATGCCCACCCAGGGGATGCGCCAGCGGCATTTGCTGAATACGCGGCCGACCGGTTTTGGGTGGCCACACACCTGGGGCAGCTTTTCGGTGTCGTTCTCATTGGTGGTGGTCTCGTCTCGCTGTCTTGGAGGTTGCGCAGGGGGCGCGCTGGAATGTGGGCTATCCTAGGAGCTGTGGGAGCGCTCGCAAGCATATCTCTCGCAGGAGCCCTTCAGGCAGTAGATGGCGTCGCGCTAAAGATCATGGTAGAGCGATGGTCAAATGCAGCGCCTGAGTTACAGCCTCTGCTATTTGAGACCGCCTTTGCTGTACGACAGATCGAGGTTGGTCTTGCCAGTGTGATGGGACTGTTGTTCGGGCTGACGGCAGTGCTCTACGGAGGTGCGCTGTTGTCCAGTGAGGAAGGTCCCAATTGGTTGGGGGTGCTGGGCATTGTGGGCGGTGCGGCGACGATGGCATCGAGTATTGTTCAAGCGCACACTGGGTTTTCGGATGTTGCCATGGCGGTAAGCATGCCCAGTAGTCTGGTGCTGTTACTGTGGACAACACTCGTGGGCGTGTTCCTGTTGCGCAGCAGCCGCTTACGCGTCAATAGAGATGCGGCATAACCGTTGGCTACTGCCGACGCGTTCCCCGGCGACTGATCTTATGGCGGCCTTTTGCCAACGTGTGGCACGGTGCCGACAGGGAGCCATTACCAATTGATAGAGACTCTCCTGATCTCAACAGGCTGAGCAGGAGAGCTGCTCTCACGTGAGCACTTCTGCCAATGCACTGAGGAAGCGGCGAAAGTCATCGAGCGTCAGGTGTCCCATATTGGCCACCCGGAAGATATCGGTCTGGAGCTTGCCTTGTCCCTCGTAGATGACAAAGCCGCGCTCTTTCAGTGCATCATGGAGGCGGGGGTATGTCAGTCCTTCAGGCAGCAGAAGAGAAGTGAGTGAGTTCGCTTGATACACAGGAGGGAGCAACGGCTCGAGGCCTAACTGCGCAAACCCCTCACGTAACAACTGCGCTGCTGCGCGATATCGCCGTACGCGCCCAGCAACGGTTTCCTCAAGTAGTTCGTCTAACGCCTCATCAAGCGCATACCAGGCCTGTACAGACGGGGTAAAGGGAATACTGCGTCGCTCGTGCGCCTCCCAGTGTAAGGGCAAATGTAGGGACAACGACCGACGGGGATAATCCTGCATCGCTCTCATCACCTGGTCCCGCACCAGCACAAACGAAACCCCTGGCAGTCCCTGCACGCACTTGTTCGCCGTGCACGCACAGAGGTCAACACCCTCGCGCTCCAGGTCTAGCTCTTCACCTCCCAGGGCACTGACCGCGTCGAGCAAGAACGCCTTGCCGAAGCGTCGAACAATGGTCCCGACCTCAGCAACAGGGTTTAACAGACCGGTCGTCGTCTCATGGTGCACCACAGCAACAGCACCAATAGCGGAATCGTTCTTGAGCGCATGCTCAATCTGTACAAGATCGGGGCGCTCAGTCCAACTCCAACGCAGCTCAACTGCAGGTATGCGATGGGCCTCGGCCATCTGCAAGATCCGCTCTCCATAGACACCGTTGTTGATGACGAGCAGCTTTTTCCCGTCTGGCAGGGCAGAAGAGACCATCGCCTCGACCGCAAGGGTACCAGAGCCACTCAGCGGCACCGCTCTGTACTCCCGTGGCGCAAAAGCGAGTAACAGTTTTGTGCGGATCGCGACTAACAAATCAGCAAATTCTTCTTCTCGATGGCAGAGATCCCCGCGCAATAGTGCCTGCTGAACGCGAGGCGAAACGTTCACTGGACCAGGGTTGAGGAGGATAGATTGGCGCATAGGCAACAGTTAGCCCTCAGCTGTCAGCTTTCAGCTCAAACAGAACAGTAAAACGGGTGGTCTACCATTGTCGACGAGATTTTGCACGTGTTTATGATTTTTCCTGACTTCTGCTGACTGCTGATTGCTGACCGCTGATTGCTGTTTTGAACCGCGCCGCAATTTGTGGCGGCGCGTGCGTGATCCGGCCGATCTTTCGCTCTTCGTGGTCTGGTACGATTTTGACAAGTAAGAAAGAGGGTCCTTCTTGAGCAAGAAACTCTTGGGCAGTCGCCTGAAGCGCTGTCTCTGTATCGACCCGCTGCACCCGCTTGTAGCCACTCGCACGTGCGATCTCTGCCAACTCCACCTGTGCAGAGATCGTTCGCTGGTTCCCAGTCGATCCATACGCTTCGTTGTCAAACACGACATGCAGCAAATTTGGCGGCTGTGTCGCACCGATCAGCGCAAGCGAACCAAGGTTCATCAAGACGTTACCATCGCCATCAAAGACAACAACGCGCCGATCTGGCCGATTCAGTGCAACCCCAAGCGCAATCGACGAAGCTAGCCCCATCGAACCGATCATATAAAAGTTACCAGGACGGTCACTGAAATTAAATGATTCACGCGAAATGAAGCCGTTCGCGTGCACGACCAACTCATCGCGTAACAGCGGCACCACAACCGCCAGTGCCTCAGCCAGATTCACTGCAGCACCCCCGACGGTAGGAGTAAAGCAACGGGGCGGTTCCTTTGCCTGAGCGTGTCTGCCGCCCAGTGGAGAGCCTCAGGCACAGTTGTGGCACTGAGTACGCGATACGGGAGCTGCAAAGTAGACAGCAAGGTGGGCGAGATTTCCCCCATAATGATATGTTCAGGAGCATCCTTGCCTTGATACCCACGCCAGGTAATCAGCAACAGGCAAGGCAGATGATAGATTAAACTCAGCGACGCAAGCGCGTTGAGACACACACCTAACCCGGAATTTTGCATAATGACCACGGGTTGTTTCCCTACCAGGTACGCACCAGCCGCGAGTCCAATAGCCGCGTCTTCACGGGTTTCC
>CAZCWX010000766.1:0-4105 GCA_964502465.1 uncultured Enterobacteriaceae bacterium
ACCTGAGAGATGGTCCTCACACTCTTGTTGCGTTGGCTGATGGGGGTGAATTTGGCCGCGCGACCGTGACAGTGACCACGCTTGGTGGAGAATTTCTTACCGGCGCGAGTGGCAGATACACCTTGCAGTTCGATGGCCGCAACGTGATCGTAGAGTGGCGGGAAGAATTACAGAATTTTGTCATTGTGGATGTGCAGCCGTAAGAGCGGAGAGGGCGGGATTTGAACCCGCGGTACGGTTTTAGCCGTACACTCGCTTAGCAGGCGAGCGCCTTCGACCACTCGGCCACCTCTCCGTATTGTGTAGAATTCGATCCTACCGTTTCCCGCTTTGTGGTGCAACGTCCACACCTGTTTGAGGTGCCTATCAATTTTCTGGTCACTCAATCAAAGAGAACACCGCCCCTTGCGCACATAGACACTTGACAAATGAAATTGAAAATGATTTTCAATTTCATCATTATGAACTCGTTCAATTCTGCGACTCCTTCAGGAACAGCACAGGAAAGTCGTTGCCACTGCGGGAATTTGTTGGCGCGACTGCGACCTGAGGGCGTAGAACTGAAATGCCGACGCTGTAAACGCGTCATTGTCATTCCTTGGGGAACCTCTTCTGCCTGGCATGGCGTGACCGTGCAGTGGCAAGGCCTGCATAAAGAAAGAACTGACTGAACGCTTCGACGGACGAGTGCCTATCATTTTCTCAAGAGAATAAGAGGTCATTGGAGGGAACAATGACAGACGAAAAGACCACAACAACGATTACATCTTCAGATCCAGACACGCTACTCGAAGTTGCGCTCGGTGCTGACGATGAAGGACTGCCCACGCTTGAACTGCGTCGCTTATCCTGGGGCGAAGGAGTCGGCTGGTACCGCCAGCAGACCCTGCGTCTTCACGCCAGTGAAGCAGAAGGGCTACTGTCAGCACTGAGGGGAAACCGCAGTCATTGGAGGGAACGATCGCCCGCTTCACCAGCGCGGAAAGTGATTCCGTTTCCCCACCCTGCGGCGCAGCAAGAGGCAAGTGTGCGGAAGACTGCTTAGGGTACGTCCGAGAAAACTACTGTGGTGAACCGGGAAGCCAAAAAGAAAACGGGCAGCGCACTGAGTGCACTGCCCGCGATGAGAAGAGCAACCGCCATCCGTTGGAGTAACCTCAGACAGGGAGACTCCTCGATATTTACTTGACGCGCCTCAGATTGACTTCCCGCTCAACTCCTTTGGTTTTGACTATGCCTACATACATTTCAAGTTCCTCAATGTCCCGCTGTTCAGATTCAATCTGGCTTTCCAGCATGGTCCGCAACGCCACATCGCCTTCTGTCAGTTCGTGAGCCTCGAGGTATGCTTTCATGGTGTCCTTCTCTAACTGCAAGTCCTGGTGGAGCATTTCCTCAAGATCGGTCGATTGGTGGACGGTCGTACCGATTTCAACCGTGGGGACCCCGCCCAATGCGACGACTTTCTGACCAAATTTGTGGGCGTGCTCTAAGGCACTTTTACTCTGTGCGGCAAAGAATTCCGCAAATACTTTTCGCCATAAGCCGTTCACCAGGAGTGCGTGCTGCTGGTATTGCAATGTCGCAGCATGTTCGAGCGCAACCACTTTATTCAGAGCCGTAATGACTTTTTTCGTATCCATATGCTTCCCCTTTCTGCAGGAAAGTCTGACTAATGTCAGTACGAACTACCATACGCATCGCCAACCCGTATGTCAACCTAAGTTATTGATTTTATTAAAGAAATGATATTGAAAATCATTTTCAATTGAAAGAAAACTCACAACATGTTTGGATCGTTGACAAAAGACCAGCGGTTTTCAACGAGTAGAGAGGTCCGTGGTCTATACCCAGAGCCGGCGTAGCATGAAAACTTTCATCTCGCGAGATTTGCACGAGTCGTCAGCCCCCTGCGCAAGTGCCGAAATGAACCACGTTGAATCGTCTTTGTCGCTTCTGCCAGCACCCTCTTTGCCTGTGACAATCACTATCCAGCGAACACCTTTCGCCCAGAGACGACGTTGGCCGGCGTGGCTGTTCTCCTGTGCGGCGCATATACTTCTGCTCATTCTCGTGTTGTGGGGGTTCGAACGTGTCATCGAAGAACCGCCACCGACAATCCGTCTTGTCTTCGTCGAACCCCCTCCGCCCCCGCCAGCTCCGTTAGGTGCTCCTGCCGCCACGGGAACAACCCCAATACCGGAGCAACCCCCAGCAGTCGTAGAGAAACCGCAACAGGAGAAGCCCAAGGAACCAATCAAACCGCAACAGCTAGAACCGGATCGCTTGAAAATCGCCAAAAAAAATAAAAAGCCCGAACCAGTTGCCCAACCTAAGCCAGAACCAGTTTCTCCTGCTACGCCAAACCCTGGACCAGACATGGCGACAAAGGGGACGGCCGAACCTCAACCCGGAATTGCAACCGGTGCGGTGAGCGGAGTTCCTGGAGGAGTCGTCGGAGGAGTCGCAGGAGGGGTCGTCGGGGGAACCATCGGTGGCACCGGGACAGGTCCTATTCCGGTCGGGCAAGTCGCCAATCCCCCTCTCCTCATTTCTCGAGTCGTACCGGACTATCCCAGACTCGCACGACAACGAGGGATAGAGGGCTTAGTGGTGTTGGAAGCGGTTCTGGATCTGCAAGGGAAAATCGAAGAGGACATCAAGGTTGTGCAGTCTCTCCCGCCGCTCGACGACGCCGCGATTAAAGCGCTGCGCCAGTGGCGCTTTAAACCGGCCCAGGATCACCACGGGCGACTCGTGCGCGTCATTCTCGAAGTCCCAATACGGTTTGTTCTGAAGTAAGCCTGCAGCGAAGAGGAGTTGTGTATGCACTTTACTATGGCAGAACTGTGGCACGAAATGGGACCACTCGCCAAAGGCGTTATGCTCCTGCTGGCGATGATGTCCCTGTTATCACTCGCTATTGCGACAGAAAAATGGCTAATGCTGAAACGCGCAGCCAGAGAGTCGGCACGCTTCCTGCGTGCCTGGCACGAGACTCTCAGTACCCAAGGCTATGCTGCAGCGGCGGGAGTGGCAGAGCGGTATCCACAGAGCCCTATTGCCCAAATCATCGCCGCAGGAACTCGGGTTCTGACTGCGGCGAAAGGCGCGCCCCTCCCGCTCGAAGCCTACGACCGCACTGTGCGCCGCTTAATCCTGGCGACCGGGGCCACAGTTAAAAAAGGGCTAGGTTCGCTCGCAACCGTGGGGTCCACTGCCCCATTTGTCGGTCTTTTCGGTACCGTCATTGGTATCGTGAACGCTTTCCAGCAAATGGCGGTCTCAGGTCAAGGGGGCCTCGGCGTCGTTGCGGCAGGGATCGCCGAAGCCTTGGTCGCCACCGCCCTCGGTATCGGCGTGGCGCTGCCAGCGGTGTGGTTGTTCAACTATCTCGGTCAACAGATTGCTCAACTGTTGACCGAGATGGAGTGTGCTGCGGAGGAACTGATTGTCGCCGCGTTAGGCACGGAGCAGCCAGTGACGCGAGCTTCCTCAATAGCAGTGCACGAAGGAGACAACCATGGCAATGCAGCTTGGCGGGAGTGACGAGTTCAAGGCTGAGATCAACGTGACGCCGCTCATTGACGTCGTCTTAGTGCTGTTGATCATTTTTATGGTAGTGACCCCGCTGCTCAAACAAGAGATGCCGATCGAATTGCCGATTGCTGACAACAGTCGAGAGACGAAAGACCTGTCGCAATTGACGCTCTCACTCGCCGCCGACGGGACCCTGCTGCTCAACGGCGAGCATATTCTCGCAGACACGCTCGTCACGCAATTACAGCGCATTTACACAGAGAGAGCAGATAAGACCATCTTTTTGGAAGCAGATCGTCACCTGTCGTACGGCCAAGTCGTCGATATTATGGATGACTGTCGGGCAGCCGGGGTCACCACGATCGGGGTGATTACCAAACGAGAACCGACAGCAGATCGATGATACCGCCAATTTCAGGAGAAACGTGAAATTAAGCATGCGAAGAAGCGGCCTCAAACAGAGAGATCCTCCAGGCCGACAAGAGCGCACGAGAATAACTCTGGGTTGTCGTTCACAATCCGACACCCCATGAAAAATGGTTCTCTGAGCGAGGAAGCAGAGAGA
>CAZCWX010000767.1:0-9472 GCA_964502465.1 uncultured Enterobacteriaceae bacterium
ATACCTACGCGTGCGATGTGTTCCTGCAAGGGGCCGTACTTGATGCCGCCGTAAGCCTTCACATCGAAGCGATAGGGTAGAGGCAATTCGTCCAGTTCGTCAGCAACAGCTTCGGCCTGCACATCGTCATCTACCCCGACAAGGGCAAGATCAATGTCCGACTCTGGCCGGTAGGTTCCCTTCGCACGGGAGCCGTACAACGCGACTTCACGGATCGCCGGGAAGCGGCGAAACACCCCTCGTATCAGATCAATCTCATGAGGCGTGAGGCCGATGTCTTTCATGATTCCACACTTCTGCTCAGGAAAAACTCATGCAGGCGGTCAAAGGCGGAGAAATACCGTTCTGCGACCGTTTGCAAAACCGCCTCGAATACCTTGATGTCGTAGGTATGGGAGAGGAGGTTACGGTGCAGCATCATGTCGATCCAGACCTGCGCATCTTCGAGCAGCTTGGCGGCAAATGCCTCCTTAATGACATTGCGGGGCGTCAGCGGATTCACGACAACGCCGCTGTCCTCCAGATAGTCCTTGAGTGTCTTCCATGCCAGCTCGAAGGCGACCTCAAAGCGTTGGATGGCGCCTTCTTTCTCCAGTTGGGAAAGGGAATCGACTCCCCGGTCGCATACCTCGCGCAACAAGACGAAGGCACGGTCAAAGTTGTCGAACCGTTGCTTCCAGCGGATATCGCTATTCATACCCAAGCCCCTTCCAGATTGGCCTCAATGGCTGCATCGAGCTTGCGGCCTTCTTCTACGTTAAGGAAGCCTCTCCTTCTTGTTGTCTGCTAGATTACCCCCTGGTCCTTCAGTCTCTGCAGTCGCTCATCATCGCACCCGAGCAGACGGCCGTAGATCTCTTCGTTATGAGCGCCCAACGCTGGCGCGGGTTGGTCGAACGCCACGGGGTGGTGCACAAACTTGATCGGCATGCCGATCCCTTTCACTCCAGGCATAGGACCATGGACAGGATGGGCAAGATCAACAACCATCTGTCGAGCCAGCAGATGTTCATCCTGGAGCAACTCAGCAGGGCTCAGCACTGGACCAGCCGGGACCTGATGTTTTTGCAAGTGATCCACCGCTTCGGCGACGGTACGTTGCCCAATCCATCGTTGCACGATGGCGTCGATGTCCTCACGATGCTCACGCCGGCTCAGGATGGTAGCAAAGCGAGGGTCCTGCGCGAGTTCCTCCTGCCCGATAGCAACCAGGAGTTTTTGCCAATCAGTCGGCGACAGGGCACAGAGGGACACATACTCATCGGTGGCGTGGTAGACATTGAACGGCGCGCCGCCCACGTGGGCATTTCCCATGCGTTCAGGCATCACTCCGGCGACCAAAAATTCCATCAGGTCAGGTAACAGAAAAAACGAACTATCCTGCATAGAGATATCCACCCATTCTCCACAACCGGTCTGCTCGCGTAATTGCAGGGCGGACAGAATGCCAATGACGGCAAAGAGCGGGGCGGTCGTGTCACTCACGGCCGCCCCACAGCGAATCGGTGGACGATCCGGGTAGCCAGTCACACTCGCAATGCCGCTGGCAGCCTGAATAATAGGATCATAGGCACGCCACCCGCGGTGCGGTCCGGACTGACCAAACCCGGAAATCGAACAGAGGATAAGACGAGGATTGCAAGCCTGCAGGATGGGAAACCCGAGACCCATCTGCTCCAGGGTTCCTGGCGCGAAGTTCTCGACGACGACATCTGCCTTGGCGCAGAGGTGCCGAAACAGCTCCTTGCCGTCTGGAGCACGCAGGTTCAGGGTGATGCTCTTCTTATTGCGCGAGCGGTGAAGCATCGCCATGCCGAGATCGTCCTCGGTCTGCTGGGACAGGCTGGCTCCCCGCGGACCGGCAAATGGGGGCCGCGAACGTGCAAACTCGCCACCGTCCGGCGGCTCTATCTTGATCACTTCTGCGCCCAGTCCCCCAAGCAGCAGGGTGCTATACGGCCCGGCGAGAAAGCGGGTCAAATCGAGTATTCTCAGACCTGCTAACGGCTTCATTCATCCTCCTTACTCTCCGCCAATCGCTGCCAGACCCGCTTTGGCGCATTCGATATCCTGCTCTTCTGTCCCTCCGCTGGCACCAACACCGCCGAGCAATTCTCCTTTCACCATCAAGGGCAGCCCACCACCAGCCAGGAGCAGTGGCTTGCCAATGATGGTCCCAACACTGTCGATCAACTGCGGACGGGACTTTGCCAGATCCGCGACTTCCATTGAGCTGCGCCGGAATGTCGCAGCAGTAAACGCCTTACTCTCGCCTATTTTGGCGGTGAGCCAACGAGCTCCATCCATGCGTGCCAGTGCGACGAGGTTGCCAGCAGTATCGACAACGGCGATGCTCATCGCCCATCCCTCTGCCTGGGCTTTGGCCTTGGCTGCGGCAATGAATTTTTCTGCCAGGTCTAATGTCAGGGCCATACTCTTTTCCTCCTTCGTGTCATTGAGATTGCGGATGTGACAGCAACGTTACCGTGCCTCCTATAGCGGGGTCAAGAGAAAACTGATGTTATCCCCTATTGTTTCCCTTTTCCCTTGACAGAGGTTTTCGCACTGGTCTATGCAGACTGTTGAGGATTACTCTTCTTCTCTTTCTTCTTGTGTAAAGGAGGGAACAAATGTCGCATGATTTGCTGATTCGTAACGGCACGGTAATCGATGGGACAGGCGCGCTCCGCTACCACGCAGACATCGCGATCGCGAATGGCCGGATTGTACAGATCGGCGCGATCACCGAGAGCGCCACACAGGTGATCGATGCCTCAGACTTGATCGTGGCACCGGGCTTTGTCGATCCCCATACCCACTACGACGCACAGATCGACTGGGACCCGCTGGTGACCTGCTCTTCCTGGCACGGTGTCACCAGTGTGGTCATGGGGAACTGTGGTGTCGGAATCGCCCCCTGTCGCCCAGAACAGCGGGAAGCGTTGGCCTGGGATCTGGTGAATGTGGAAGGTATGTCATTCAACGTCCTGTCCAAAGGCGTGAGCTGGGAATGGCAAAGCTTTGCCGAGTTCATGACCGCTCAGCGCAAAGGCATGGGCATCAACTGTGGCTTTTTAATGCCACTGTCCCCTTTTCGCTCGTATGTCATGGGTGAAGCGGCACAAGAGCGCGCCGCGACCACGGACGAAATTGGCCAGATTGCTGCATTGTTACGAGAAGGTATGCAAGCCGGAGCCTTAGGCTTCTCGACCACGGTGGCCACCCAGCATGTTGGCTACCGCGGCCGACCCCTGGCATGCCGACTGGCGAACCGCGAAGAATTGGGCACCTACGCCCGGGTTCTACAGAAACTTGGCTATGGGTCCATAGAAGTCAACCTGGGAGGTGCGGGTTCATCGATCCTTCCGCCTGGGGCACCCGAACTAGTCGATTTTCTGCTGACCGAAAGTGAGCGGCCCGTTACGTGGTTGTCGGTGCAAACCCGTAGCGATCAGCCGACCGCCCACCGCGAGCTACTGGCGAACACCGACGCCCTGGTGAAACGGGGTGGGATCCCGCAAGCGAGCTGTCAACCGACCGAAATTCAGTTCAACCTGCGCAATCCTTTTCTCTTTGGTCCCTATGAAGTGTGTCACCAATTGTTTAACCGGCCGGTTGCAGAACAGGCACAGATTTATGCGGATCCCCACTTTCGCACCGCCTTTCACGCCGCCTACACCCAAAGTCCTAAGGCATTCAGCGGTCAGTGGCCACGCATCGAGGTGTGCAAGGTCCAGCACCCAGCGCATCAGTCCTGGATAGGGAAAAGCATTACCGACCTGAGTCAACTGCAAGGTAAAGACCCGCTGGATACTTTTTTCGATCTTGCCCTGGCAGACGATCTCGGGACAGAATTCACCATGGCGGTGTTAAATTTTGAACCGGCGCTTCTGCAAGAAGTCATCACCGACCCACGGGTGCTTATTGGCCTCTCAGACGGCGGCGCCCATGTCGATATGCTGTGTAATACGGGTTATCCGACCTACCTGCTCGGCACCTGGGTGCGCGAACGGCACGTGATGAATTGGGAACGAGCGGTGCAGCGCTTAACCTCTGAGCCAGCTCGGTTCTTTGGTCTGACCGACCGGGGAGTGATTGCGCAAGGAAAAGCGGCAGACCTGGTTATTTTTGATCCCCGTACCGTAGCAGCCGGAGACAAGGAAATGCTCTATGACCTGCCAGGTGGGGAAGGACGGTTTGTCCAGCAAGCCCAAGGCATTCATTGGGTCATTGTCAACGGCGAGATCCTGTTTGCCGATGGCCAACACTCTGGCGCGCTCCCAGGGCAAGTCTTGCGGCCTGGTCCGGCATAAAAAACGAAACAGGCAACAGGTCATAACGGCGGCAAGGAACACCGCCACAGAAGGAGGACAGTCATGTCATACGATGTGTTGATTAAAAACGGAACCGTTGTCGATGGCAGCGGTGCGCCGCGCTCTCGTGCGGATGTGGCCGTCGCCGGCGGCCACATTGTCGAGATTGGCAAGATCACTGCAAGTGCCAGGACTGTGATTGATGCTTCGGACTTGATCGTAGCACCTGGGTTTATCGATCCCCATACCCACTACGACGCGCAGATTTGCTGGGATCCATTGATTAGCTGTTCGAGTTGGCATGGTGTGACCACGGTCGTGATGGGCAATTGTGGAGTCGGCCTCGCTCCGTGCCGGCCCGAAGTGCGGGAGATTGCCGCCTGGGATCTGGTGAATGTCGAGGCGATTCCTTTCGACGTGCTGTCCAAAGGGATCCACTGGGACTGGGTCAGTTTTCCCGAATATATGCAGGCTGCGCAGAAACGCGGTTCCGGCATCAATCTCGGATTTCTCGCTCCGCTCACTCCTTTTCGTCACTTTGTGATGGGAGAGGAATCGATGGAACGGGCGGCAACGCCTGCAGAGATTACTCAGATTGCCGCCCTGTTGCGCGAGGCGACGCGCGCGGGTGCCCTGGGCTTTACGACGACAAACATCCCCCAGCACATTGGCTACAAAGGCCGACCATTGGCCTGCCGACAGGCGAGCCGTGAGGAACTGCAGGCGTATGCGAACGTGCTCAAAGATCTGGGGAAGGGAGTCATTGAGCTGGCACTCACCGCCACAGCGGGAGAGATTTCTGATGAGGAATACGACCTCCTCGATTTTCTGCTGACAGAAAGTGGGCGACCAGTGACATGGTTAGGAGTGGTCAGCCGCGATGACAAACCTGAGGCCGGGCCAGCCATGTTGCAGAAGGCCGAGCCACTCATCAAACGCGGCGGCATTCCACAAGTGACGTGCCGCCCCTTTGTCATCCAGATTGACCTGCGGAATCCTTTCATCTTTGCCAACCATCCCTCTTGGAATCCGGTATTCAACCGCCCGCCAGAAGAGCAAGCACGCGTGTACCGGGACCCAGCTTTTCGCCAGGCATTCCGCAAGGAGCTAGAAACCCCACGGATCTTCTCCGGGCGATGGGAACGGCTCGAGGTCAAAGAGGTCAGCAATCCGACGATGAAGTCTCTGGAAGGAAAGACTGTTGCTGACATCGCCAAAGCGCGCGGTCAAGATGGACTCGACACCTTCCTGGATCTTGCTCTCGAAGATGACCTCAAGATCCAATACACCATTGTCCTGTTCAATGCCAACGAAGACCTCATCCCTGCTCTCATCACTGACTCACGGGCGCTCATCGGCCTCTCCGATGGTGGCGCGCACGTGGATATGCTCTGTGATGCCGGCTATTGCACCTATCTGCTGGGGACCTGGGTGCGAGACAAACAGGTGATGACGTTGGAACGGGCGATTCAACGCCTCACCGCTGAGCCGGCGCGCTTCTTTGGCATTCAAGACAGAGGGCAACTGGCGGCAGGCATGGCAGCGGACATCGTCGTTTTTGACTACAACACCATTGGCTCAGGGAAACGTCCAGAGATGCAGTACGATCTGCCCGGAGGTGGACGCCGCCTGGTCATGCCAGCTCACGGAGTGCAGTACACCATCGTCAATGGCGAGGGCCTGTACGCCGCGCAGAAACACACCGGCGCGCTGCCGGGGCAAGTCCTGCGTTCGGGCGGGTTGTGATCCCAGCCATAATTGACATGAGACAGGGTCCGTTCGTACTTCGACAAGCCTGTCCTGAGCGCAGTCGCAGGGCTTAGCACGAACGGACAATCCCCCCTGTTTTCAATACACGCACCGTTCACCCTGAGCTTGTCGAAGGGTGAACGCGATATCATGCTTCACTCCGTTATAGACAAGTAGCGTGCGCCATGCACACGAAGTGAGACCGGCGGTGCGATAGACGTGCGCGCAGCGCACGCTACCCCAAGGATGTTGCAATGGTAGATGATTCGTTTAAGACCGGCGCACCTTCACCCCAGCCCGCTCCTCTTGCAAGGTGAACGGCAGCGTGGAGTCACGCTCCCCCCATCCCCGTGCCAGCCCTTCAACAAATTCCTGTTCGACAATACTCGCAATCTTTAACGGCACCTCAAACTCTCGACCCAGTTCGGTTGCCAATCCGATGTCCTTCCGTGCCAGCTTCAATGCAAAGCGCACGGTGTCAAAATCACCTTTGAACACCACTTCTGGCATCACATAATTCAGCATTAACCCCTGTCCCACTGCTCCATCCGCGACCGCTCGCCGCAATGCTTCTGGCTCAACCCCAGCTTTGACTCCCAGTGTGAATCCTTCAGCCAGTATAAGTTGCTGGCAAATACCAATCATGTTGTGTACCAATTTGGCAATCGCCCCGCAGCCGATTTTTCCCACGTAGGAGACCTTATTGCCAATAGCATCCAGGACCGGTTTGACTCGTTGGTACACAGCGGGATCGCCTCCAACCATCACTGCCAGAGTCGCCTGCTGCGCACCAATAGGACCGCCACTGACAGGCGCGTCAAGAACAGCCACCTGCTTTTCTCGATACAAGTCGTGGATACGCCGGATGAGCATGGGGGCATTAGTAGACAAGTCGATGTAGATAGTGCCAGGGGCTGCGCCCTGTGCTATGCCACCTTCACCCAACGCGACAGACTCAACCTCTTTGGGTCCGGGAAGTGAAGTGAAAGTGATCTCGCTGGCCGCCGCAACGGCCATAGGGCTCTCCGCCCATCGCGCACCTCGTTCGATGTGTGGGTTGGCAGCTTCCCGACGCGCATCGTACACCGTGAGTGTGTGACCCGCTTCCAGAATATGCATCGCCATCGGTCCACCCATGTTCCCCAAGCCGATAAAGCCAATACGCATATATCCCTCCTCTGATGAGATTCCCTCTCTTCCTTTACTCCTCTTATCCCCTCGGTACAACTTGACAGGCTTGCCCTTGTCAGGTGCCGCTCGGCATGCTTTAGCAAACAGGAAAAGGAGGAAAATCATGGCCCGATTCGAAGAGTATGCCAACAAGTATCAAACGATCCGTATGGAACGGCGGGATGGCATTCTACAGATTACCTTCCATACTGATGGTGGTCCCTTGCGCTGGGGCCTGCTTCCTCACAAAGAGTTTACCTTTGCCTTTGCCGATATCGGCAGCGATCCAGAAAACAAGATTGTGATTATGACAGGAACAGGAGAGGAATTCTCCGGTCCGCGACCGACAGGACCCCATCGACCGGGGGGAACTCCGCGAGCCTGGGACGCTATCTATTGGGAAGGCAAACAACTGCAGATGAATTTGCTCAACATTGAAGTACCTATGATCAGCGCCATCAACGGACCAGCGTTACGGCACTCCGAGTTGCCACTGCTGTGTGACATTGTCCTTGCCGCCGAACACGCCGAGTTTCAGGATTCCGCCCATTTCCCCAGCGGACTCGTCCCCGGTGATGGCATGCACATTGTCTATCCCCTACTCCTGGGTCCCAACCGTGGCCGCTATTTTCTTTTAACCGGTCAAATTCTTTCAGCGCAGCAGGCTTTAGAACTCGGGCTGGTGAATGAGGTCGTACCACGCGAGCAACTCCTGCCCCGTGCCTGGGAATTGGCAGAACAGTTAGCGAAACAACCACTGCTGACGCTTCGCTATGCACGTGTGGCGCTGACACAAGAGTTGAAGCGTCAGATGCTTGATTTACTGGGGTACGGATTGGCCTTGGAAGGGCTTGGGGCGTTAGACACCACGCCCACGAAGGAATAGATTTTGCCCCGTGCGCATGGCGCACGCTACGGAGTCTCGGGCTGAACGGTTCGGAGAGGTATGCAGAACAGAATCCGTTCGTGCTGAGCCCTGCGACTGCGCTCAGGACAGGCTTGTCGAAGTACGAACGGACCACTACCCAGTGGACTTGTAACAATATAGAAGAACACGGAAACATCAACACGCGTGTGTAAAGGAGGACTATCATGGCATATCAACAACTCACTCTCGATCAAGTCACAGTCGCAGCCACAGGCTTTAAAGGACCAGAAGGCGTTACCGTTGATCGCGAGGGCAACGTGTATGGTGGTGGAACGGATGGTGTGATCCGTAAACTTTCCCCAGACGGAAAAGTCAGCGAATTTGCCCGTACCGGCGGCCGGCCAGCCGGCATGGCATTGGATCGCCAGGGGAATCTCTTTGTGTGCGATGTTGGCAAGGCAGGCGTCCTTAAAGTGAGTCCCTCGGGCCCAGTGAGCCTCTTTGCCGATCAAGCCGGGAATATGAAACTGCCCTTGCCAAACTTTCCGGTCTTTGACGCCGAAGGGAACCTATACGTCTCAAACTCCACCGATCACGTGCTCACCGACATTGAGCAAGTTATGGAAGAGATTCGCAATCCTGTTCCCAAAGGCACGCTCGTGCGCTTCCGACCGGATGGGCGTGGGGAAGTGGTGGCCACAGGCTTGTACTTTGCCAATGGCATTGCCATCGATCCCAAAGAAGAGGCGGTATACGTTCTGCAATCGACCCAAAACAACTGTGTCCGAGTCGCCATGAAGAAAGATGGCACTCACGGCAAACCTGAAGTCTTTGGTGAGAACCTTGGCGGGCTTCCGGATGGTATGGCTTTTGACGCAGAAGGATTCATGATCACCACACTGCCCATGATCAATCGGTTGGTAGTGCTTGATCCAAACGGTCAGCTTTCTATCCTGCTTGACGATCCAGAAGGAAAGAAAACGCAGGGACCAACGAACTGTGCCTTTGGTGGCCCCAACTTTGATGACCTGTACATTGCTCATCTTGAAGCCGATCACGTCGCCAAGGTGCATCTGGGACGTAAAGGGCATCCGCTCTACGACCGGCGCTGAGGTGTGCCTATTCATTTCCCGCTTTCTTGAAACAAAACACACAACCTTGTGGAGGGGAGGCGGGCTATGCGCCCCCGGTTCAGAAACGTCTGAGCAAGATTTGCTTTTACGAAGTCGCGGGTGGAGATTAGCCTCAGCCCATTGGAAACTGAAGAGGGCGTTCTGGTCAGCAGTTCCATCCGTGACGTGACCGAGCGCAGACGGACCGAACGCGCGCTGCAGGAAAAGAATGTCGAACTGGAGAACGCCAACCTGGCGAA
>CAZCWX010000768.1:0-2925 GCA_964502465.1 uncultured Enterobacteriaceae bacterium
TCGATCATGGTGCCGACCGTATACGGTACTGAGACTCCCTGTGCTTGAGCGACCTCGCTGCAGACCTGCACGATACGGTCTCGCAGGATCTCTAACTCGCGTTGGTACCCGACGAGTGGCACCATAATCTCCGGTATCACGGGTACGCCTTCGCGCGTGAGTTCGCCGGCCGCCTCCATGATCGCGCGCACCTGGGCCTCGTAGATTTCGGGAAAAGTGATCCCCAGGCGACAACCACGGTGCCCCAGCATAGGGTTTGCCTCTTCCAGGGTGTTGCGCTTCGCACGCAGGCGTGCGGCTGGCACCCCCAGTTTGGTTGCTAAATCGAGAATCTCCTCTTCGGTATGAGGCAAGAACTCATGGAGGGGCGGGTCGAGGAGTCGGATGGTAACTGGCAGGCCAGCCATTGCCCGAAGGATGCCGACGAAGTCTCCTTTTTGCATCGGCAGGATCTTTTCCAGGGCACGTTTGCGGCCATCTGTATCGTCGGCGAGGATCATCTCACGGACTGCATCGATACGATCCCCCTCAAAAAACATGTGCTCAGTGCGGCACAGGCCAATGCCTTCGGCGCCAAACATGCGAGCAACCTGTGCATCGTGCGGTGTGTCAGCGTTGGCTCGCACGCGCAGACGGCGGAAGCGGTCTGCCCATTCCATAAAGGCCTGGAATTCTGGAGTATTCGGATTGGGGTCGAGGGTCGGCACTGTGCCACGAAACACCTCACCGGTCGAACCATCAAGAGTAATACAGTCCCCCTCATGGACCACCGTATTGGAGCCGCGGACACGAAATACATGCTGTTCGTAGTCTACTTCCAGAGCTTCACAGCCCACCACTGCACACTTACCCATGCCTCGGCTGACCAAGGCGGCATGTGAACTGGCTCCTCCTCGTGCCGTGAGAATGCCTTGCGCAGCATGCATACCATGGATGTCATCGGGGGAGGTTTCGAGACGTACCAGAATGACCTTGCGGCCGGCTTGTGCTGCTGCTTCAGCATCGTCTGCAGAAAAGACGACTTCCCCGCTCACCGCGCCGGGAGAGGCGGGTAAGCCACGGGTGAGACGTTCTTTGGCAGCAGTCGGGTCAAGCGTTGGGTGCAGCAATTGATCGAGTTGGGCAGGGGCGACGCGCAACACGGCCGTGTGCTTATCAATGAGACCTTCGTGGACCATGTCAACAGCAATTTTCATCGCTGCCGCCGCAGTCCGCTTGCCCGCACGGGTTTGCAGCATCCACAGTGTCCCTCTCTCAATAGTAAATTCGATGTCCTGGGCATCTTTATAGTGCGCCTCGAGAGTCTGCGTGATCTTTTGGAGCTGGGCAAAACACTCTGGCATGCGTTCTTCCAGGGAAGGATAGAGAATGATGCGTTCTTCCTCGGATTTCCCCTCGCGTGTGGCCCGCTCGCGTGAAGCCGCAAGTGTGATCTGCTGGGGAGTACGGGTGCCAGCAACTACGTCTTCACCTTGGGCATTGACGAGGAAGTCGCCGTTGAGCACTTTTTCTCCGATAGACAAATCACGAGTGAAGGCAACGCCGGTGGCGCAGTCCTCTCCCAGGTTGCCGAAGACCATGGTTTGCACAGTCACCGCGGTGCCCCATTCCTCGGGGATGTTGTCGATCTTGCGGTACGTGATCGCCCGCGGATTGTTCCACGAGCCGAACACTGCACCGATGGCACCCCAGAGCTGTTCATGGGGGTCGTGGGGAAAGGTCATATGAAGCCGATCTTGAATCAGTGCCTTGAATTCAGCGACCAGTTCGCGCAGGTCATCTGCGGTGAACTCAGTGTCGAGTTGAATTCCCCGGACGGCTTTCTTCTCTTCGATGATTTTCTCAAACGGGTCGCGCTCGGTTTTGGATTCAGGCTTGAGTCCAAGAACGACGTCGCCATACATCTGCACAAAACGGCGATAACAATCATACGCGAAACGCGGGTTACGAGATTGCGCAATAAGGCCCTGCACCGTCGAGTCATTGAGACCAAGATTCAGCACGGTATCCATCATGCCGGGCATTGAGACTCGGGCCCCGGAACGCACAGAGAGTAAGAGGGGATTCTTTGGATCACCAAAGCGTCGGCCAATAATCTTTTCAATACGGGCTACCCCTTTTTGGACTTGCTGTTCCAATGCAGGTGGATAGGTGTATTGGTGGGCATAGTAGTACGTACATACCTCGGTGGTAATCGTCATGCCTGGGGGGACGGGCAACCCCAGCCCAGCCATTTCTGCGAGGTTGGCCCCTTTTCCGCCAAGCAACCAGTTTAGGCTGGCATTCCCATCGGCTTTCCCACCGCCGAAGGCGTAAATATAGCGTTTGCTGCGATTTTTTCCTACCGCTTGCCCATTATGTGCGTGTGTTTCCATAAGCCTGGCCTCTCTTCTCCTTCCTTTAAGGAACGTGGGAAGATATCACAACTCCCTGTCATATGAACAGCAGAAAGGGAAAATTCGTGAGAAAGGGAGATACCCCGCAAAGGCACCAGCCAGGGGCGGATCTCACACGTTATTGTATGAGGCCTGAGGGTTATCCACCCGTCAATACAGCGAATACCCGACGGTTTACGACTCGAGGCGATTGAGTAATTCGGAAAGTAGCCGATCGATCGGCAAACGAATCTGTTGGGTTGAATCACGGTCACGCAGGGTGACCGTATCATCCTGCATCGTTTGGTGATCGACGGTGACGCCAAACGGGGTGCCGATTTCGTCTTGCCGGCGATAGCGCCGGCCAATCGATCCAGCTTGATCGTAAAAGACCGAAAACCGCTGCTTCAGGAGGTCACGGATAGTCAGGGCCTTCTCTGGTTGCCCGTCTTTTCTCAATAAGGGGAAGATTCCCACCTTGACCGGGGCAAGGCGTGGGTGGAAGCGTAAAACAATCCGGGGCTCATTATCCTGCACGTCCTCCTCGTAG
>CAZCWX010000769.1:0-3346 GCA_964502465.1 uncultured Enterobacteriaceae bacterium
TTAGCCCTCATCACGCCAGATTGTGGCAGTACCGAGAAGCGGGTCAAGCAAAAGCACGTAAGCAGTGAATGCCACACCTTGACGCTTCTCAATCCGCACCTCGCCCCCAGAGTTGGTACCGTCAGGATAGAAACGAAATTCTACCTCACCTTCCTCACGAACCCAACGGCCACGTGCAGAAAGCGCTCCTCCTTCAGATGGTATCGCGACGGTCTCACCGCCACGCTCGCTCCAGTACGAATTCAGCCGAGGTGCCACCACCAGGACTTCTTCCCCTCCTCCTTGCACCGCACGGACTCTCATCAATTCCATAGTGGCGCGGAGTTGTCGTACGGTGCGTCTGGGATCGCCACTTTTCAATCGGGTGCCAATAGCAGGTCCGACAACAGCCATGGCGACACTCATGATCACCAGGACGAGAATAAGTTCTAGGAGAGTAAACCCACAACGCGTTGACCTGATCCGTGCGAGTGCCATTGGTTTTTTCCCCAGTCTTGCTCTGTATGGCTCCTCAGTTCAAGTGTCTAGACGGGAGACGGGAGATTTTCTTCATCTATCAGTCAGTTTTTGTTCTGCGGATGGCGTTGACTTTCAGAAAGATGACGAGCATGGCGAGCCCGATGGCCAATAAATAGCGGGATTCATTGAGAGGAGCGGGCGACTGCCAGAGTTCCTGCAGGCAGAAAAAAATCATCGCGCCCATAAGCACAATCATGAAGCGATCCCAGGTGCCACGGTTCATTACCGCTCCCCTTAGCGGATGAGGTCCATTCTCTTGGTCAAATCTTTGGTAATGTTTTTCTGATGTGCTTCGAGCGTACCACCACCAATCTCGAGCAGTTTCGCGTCACGCCACAACCGTTCAACCACGTACTCGCCAAAATATCCATAGCCGCCCAAGACCTGCATCGCGTTATCTGCTACCTGCTTGGCCATGGTGGTCGCGACGAGTTTGACCCCGTCAGAATCGATCCGCTGACCCGGCTTGTCGAGATCCATCTTATAGGCAGTATGGTACAGGTACGTGCGCGCAGCCATATACTGGGCATAAGAATCGGCGATATAGCGTTGGATCTGGCCAAAGCTGTTGATGGGCTGGCCGTATGCCATCCGCTCATTGGCATACCGAGTCATAATCTCTACACAACGACCAGCAATCCCGGTAGACATCGCCGCGATGGTGACGCGTTCGATCTCCAAATTGCGCATCATGTGCAGGAGGCTTTCCCCTTCTTCTCCCAGCCGATTCGCCACTGGCACCGCACAGTCGTCAAAGACAAGTTCTGCGGTCGTCGAGGCGCGCATACCAGTTTTGTCGTGCAGCCGTTGTCCGAGAGAAAAGCCGGGAAACCCACTCTCAACCACAAAAGAACTGATCCCTGCTGCGGTTCGCGCATACACCAGGAAAAGATTCCCAGGGATGGTATCATCCAAAGCGCCGTTGGTAATAAACATCTTGCGGCCAGTCAAATAATAAGAGTCGCCACGTCGTACAGCCTGAGTCTTCATGCCCAACACGTCAGTTCCTACTGAGGGCTCGGTCATGCACATGCCGCCCACCCACGCGCCGGAGATCACTTTGTCGAGGTAACGGTGTCGCTGCTCGTCGTTGGCGTTATGATAAAAGTTGTTGATAAACAGCATAGAATGAGCAAGATAGGCCAGGCAGAGGCCTGGATCTGAGGCAGAAAGCTCTTCATGGACAATGACTGCAGCGCTGGCATCCATGCCAGCACCGCCGTACTCAACCGGAACAGTGACTCCGAGCAGCCCCAGGGCACCAAGCTGGCGAAACAAGGGCAGGTTAAACCGCTCCTGTCGGTCGTGCTCTAAAGCCTGGGGCTCGACCTGTTCTCGCACAAATGCTCGTACAGTGTGACGCAGCATCGCATGTTCCGCGGTCGGATTGAAAAGATCGAACGCTGGCGTAGACATATAACCCTCTTGGTTCGCTGTGATTTGGTGAGAGCGGTTTCTTTCAGGTATCCTGCGCAAGCAGAGACAGACTGTCAACTGTCCTCTCTTCACGAGAGGAGCGCCGGATTTGCCGAGAGCAACTGAGAGCCTTTGCTATACCAAAATGGAAGTGGAGAAGGGTAAACTCTAAGGGGTGCATAACAAAATCCTGAATTCCCGCCTGCGCGGGAATGACGGGCAGGCTGCAATGCTCGGTACGGAAGTGTTGTTGATGGGATTGCTGTTTCCCTCTATCCATGAGCCAAGAAATTGTTATGCACCCAGCTCCAAGGCAAAATTTGACTCAACGGTCTCGCTTAGAGTAGCTTTACGGTCTCGCTTAGAGTAGCTTTAACCTGAGTTGCCATTGGTCCTCAGATAGCAAAAGCGAGCAAAGCCAGACCGATTTTGAGTTCAAAACAGCGGTGAGTAACCGCGCGCAGAGTCCGAGCGAATGAGGCGGTGATCTGGCTGAGGGAGGTTTCTACCCGTTTGCGAATGTAAGGGCAGAGATAACGTTGGCAGGCAGTCAGGGTGCGTGTCGCGTTGACCTTGCGTGGCACCATGAGATGGAGGTGGGGGCCCTGCGCAAGCAAGTCTTCCCACTCGTAGTCCGTATAGGCCGCGTCGGCATAGATAGTGGAACCTTGGGGCAAATCGAGAGGCAACGCTTTGAACATGGTGATATCGGCGTGGGCTCCCGGTGCGAGCAGGAACTCTACGGGTTGGCCGGTGGCCGTGACCAAGAGAGGAATGCGCAGGCCACAGAAATAGCGACGGTTGCTGGCAATATAGCCGCGATAGGCTTCCCCACGATAGAGATGACAACGGCGGATGCGGAGGTTGTCACACACTGGGACGGGACAACTGTCCACGATGTACTCCCCGCTGCGATTGGCCTGTTTGGCCACAGCGCTCCGCAGTGCAAAGAGTCCCTGCCAGAGGCTCTCCGGCAGCGCGTGCAAGCGACGGTTAAAGCGGCTTTTGCTCAGCATGTGAGGCATGTAGCCCTGCGAGCGCCAGAAGGAACGACTTTGCTCGAAGCAGCCGCCAAACCTGTCGGCGGCGACCAAGGCAGTGGTCATGATCTCAGCCGTACTCATGTCCGTAAAGGGATGATCCACAAAACCGTTCGCTTTCAGAAATTCATCACACAGGCAGTAAATCGTGATAATACGTTCCTGCATGGCTATCTCCTTCATCACAGCTTGAGTTTAGGCACCCAAACTGTAGCGGAGTGATATCCGTGCGCTAGGTAGCAACTCAGGTTAGAATAGTGTTCATCAGTATTCCTCGACAAGACTTAACGTCGTTTCCAAAAGCGATTCGGCAAGCGCGCGTTCGTGCTCTCCCCACTCAACAGTCATTTCATGTTGTGAATGAGTAAAGA
>CAZCWX010000770.1:0-2976 GCA_964502465.1 uncultured Enterobacteriaceae bacterium
GAGCTGATTGCCCATCTTCGTCGCGACCGCATGGATGATTTCAAAAACAAGTTTCGCCAGGCCGATGTGCTTATTCTCGACGACGTTCAATTTCTCTCCGGACGTGAACGGACCCAAGAAGAGTTTTTCCACACCTTCAATTCGCTTCACGATGCACATAAACAGATTGTGCTCACGTCCGATAAGTTTCCCAATGAAATTAATGGCCTCGAAGAACGCCTGCGCAATCGTTTTGAGTGGGGACTGATCGCAGACATCCAACCTCCGGACCTCGAAACGCGCGTTGCCATCCTGCAAAAGAAGGCGCAAGGGAAAAAAATCTCCTTGCCCCCAGATGTTGCTCTCTTCATCGCTTCGCATGTCACGTCAAACGTGCGCGAACTCGAGGGTGGGCTGACTCGCTTGGGCGCGCTGGCAACGCTGACCCGCAGTGCAATTACGCTAGAATTCGCTCGTCAAGTCTTACAGAATCTCGTAAAAGGGAAAGAAAAGGAAATCTCTATCGAAGCCGTGCAAAAAGCCGTCTGCAAATACTTTGGCATTCGCGTGATCGATATGAATTCGAAAAGACGCACGCAACTTATCGCCTTCCCACGCCAAGTCGCCATGTTCCTCTGCCGCAAGTTGGCTGGTGCTTCTTACCCCATGATCGGTATGCGATTTGGGGGGAAGGATCACACTACTGCCTTGTATGCCTGCAGTGCAATCGAAAAGCGCCTCAAAAAAGATGAGGAACTGAGGACTGTGATTGAGCGCATCGAACGCATCATCTACGGACAGCGTTCCTAGCCTGTGAATAACCCTGTGAATAACCTGTGAATTAAGGTGTGAATTACTGTGGATAACTTTTTTCCGATAGACTTATTCACAGCGTCATCCACAGCCCCTGTGGATAAAATTTTGCTTCTCACACTAGGAGTTACCCTACTTATTCACACTATTCACACCCCCTACTACTACTATATAAAAAGAAGATAATAGTAGTAGAGGAAAGGACAGGAAGGGACTTTTATGGAGTGTGTGATTGAAAAAGAAGACTTGATTCGTTGTCTCTATTTGGTGCAAGGAGTAGTGGAAAAACGCTCGTCTCTGCCAATCTTGGCCCATGTGTTGGTCGAGTGCGGAAAGGACATGCTTTCGCTGGGGGCAACAGATCTTGAGATTGGCATTCGGCAGCAGTGTAAAGCAACGGTGAAGAAAACCGGGGCTGTTACGGCTGATGCTCGTAAGCTGTACGAAATTATTCGTGAGCTGCCACCTGAGCGTATCACTATCAGTTCTACAGACACCGGCTGGGTCGAGGTTAGCAGTGGACGGTCTCGTTTTCGCATGGCGAGCCTTGATCCGAAAGAGTTCCCTGCCATCGTGCAGCCAGCAGCGCCCCCCCCCAACCAGGAGGGAAAAAAATCCGCCACTACCGTGTCTTTCCCAGGACAGACGTTGAGGGAAATGATCGAAAAAACCCTCTTTGCCGCCTCTCCTGACGAAACCCGCTTGAACTTGAGTGGGGTATACACCGAGGCCCAGCCGCAAGGAAAGCTGCGTATGGTCGCCAGCGATGGACATCGGCTGGCCTTCATCGAGCGAGATGCCTCGATTGCCGATTCCTCAGCCTGGCCCAAAGTGATCCTCCCTCGCAAGGGGCTCATAGAAGCACGGAAGATTCTTGAAAAAGTCGAAGGAGAAATTGAACTGTCTATCCAGGGGGCTATTGTCAGCCTGAAAAAAGAGGATGCTGAACTGGCAATGCGGCTCATAGAAGGGGAGTTTCCCGACTACCAGCAGGTCATCCCGAAAGAGAGAATGCATACCATTACGTTCTCAAGAGAAGATCTTCTTGGTGCGCTCCGCCGTTTGTTAGTGCTCACGACTGAGCGTTCACGTGGCGTGAAGCTGCAAATAGACAAGGAGAAGATGGAAGTGTCGGTGAACACACCAGACCTCGGCGAAGGGGTAGAAGAGATCGCGGTGAGCCACGATGCTGGAAGCATTACCGTGGGGTTCAACGGCAGATACCTGCTCGAAGTCCTTGGGGTTATAGACGAAGGACAAAAGATCACCCTTTTCCTCAAAGACGAAGTCAGCCCTGGGCTGTTACAGGCTGAAGAAGATCAGGACTTTTCCTATGTTATTATGCCTATGAGGATTTTTTAATTTTAATAAATCGTTTTAAAGAAAATTTTTCTTCTGAATAAATCTTTACCTAAGAGCCAAGAAATGATACCTTTTATCTCCTTAGGGGCGTACAAAAATAACGTTTTTCTAAATATTGCCCTGAGGAGTTCATGCTCGAACAAGACTACGGCGTAGATCAAATCAAAGTTCTCGAAGGTCTCGAAGCGGTGCGTAAGAGACCGGGGATGTACATTGGCGATACGGCTGAAAGAGGCCTCCACCATCTCGTCTTTGAAGCCATTGATAACTCCGTAGACGAAGCCCTTGCCGGATATTGCACCCGTATCTTTGTCACCATCCACATTGGGAATAGTGTCACCGTCGAGGACAACGGCAGAGGCATCCCAACCGAGATTCATCCGACTGAAGGGGTATCGGCTGTACAGGTCGTTCTGACCAAACTGCATGCCGGTGGAAAGTTCAACAAAGATGCCTACCGCGTTTCCGGTGGATTACATGGCGTGGGGATCTCTGTGGTAAATGCACTTTCCGAGCGCCTCGAACTCGAAATCAGAAGGGGCGGAAAGGTTTATCGACAAAAATATCTCAGAGGAGATCCGCAAGGCGCTTTGACAGAAGTCGGCAAGACAAGCGAAAGTGGTACGCGGGTGACCTTCAAACCCGACCCGCAAATCTTTGAGGAGAGGGAGTTTAGCTTTGACATTCTCTCTCAAAGAATCAGAGAACTTGCCTTCCTCAATCCTGGATTGCGCATCGCCATTCATGACGAACGGGAACCAGCCAAGCATCACGATTTTCACTACGAAGGAGGCATCGTCTCTTTCGTGGAACATCTAGGGT
>CAZCWX010000771.1:0-19892 GCA_964502465.1 uncultured Enterobacteriaceae bacterium
GACCAGATCCTTCCCCTCTGCAACAGAGAGACACAGCGGCTTTTCTACGAGCACATCCTTGTTGGCCAGGAGTGCCTGTCGCACCAGTTCACCATGGGTTTCGGCTGGGGTGGTAATCACCACGCCGATCACATCCGTATCAGCCAAGATATGATCTACCGTGTCGGTACACCTGACCATGGGATATGCAGCCGCAACCTGGGCACGCCGGTCCGGCTCTCGTTCACAAACCCAAGATAGAACACCAAGGGTGTGCAGATTCCGAATAAGATTTTTCCCCCAGTCTCCAGCACCGATACAGGCAAGGGTATGAGTTGGCATCTAAGTCAACTTCCTAAACACAATGCTTCACAGTCCGGCTTGGCTCTGCTGAGGATGCCTGCCCGTACCCGAACGCGGCGCAATTCCTGAGCGATGGAGAATTCTTGGATGAGCGATTGCTGTGTTGGGTAGGGGGTGACGATAAAAATATCCTTCACTACACCACCAATATGAGACACGTCTATAGCAGATGACAACGCACTTCTCTATCACATACGCAGGTACTCTCTACCAGGGGAGGAGGAATCCCAGTCTTTTATTCGACGTTATAAGAGGCTTAATTGAAGAGAGGATCCTTCCTCGCACTGCAGTGCAGGTCCACTTCTATGGACCCATTGTCCCCTGGGTGTCTGCCCTGATCGAGGAGCGTTGTCAGGTATCAGCAGACTGCAGTGGGAGGTAGGACATAATAAGAGTGGATGCTCAGCTTCTCAAGAGAGGAAAAGCGGTGTCACGCGAATTATCCGATAGTGCCAAGTCCCACGGGCTTCTTCCCTTGCGGGAAGAAGCCGCGTACGGTTGTGGAGAAAGCAAGGCGGGCATGCTTACGCTGCCTGCTGCACTTTCTGTTTTAGCAGCTTGGCGATGATTTGGTTGATCACTTGATCGGCCAAGGCGCGGACTTCGTCTTGGGTCTTGGGTTGAATGGGGTGTTGAACCAGAATCGGTTCGTATTGCGGCATGCCTAGGGCTGTACACTGCGCATGCGCAGCGCCGATGAACTCAGTGGTTGTGACATTGGCGGTTGGGATACCTTGCTCTTCAAAGTACACGACATCGTGCGAACTGCACGAAATGCAGGCCCCTCAATCGCTGAGAGCTTCGATGACGGCGTCACACTGCTCTCGCAGTTCCGCCTTGAGCGGTTCGGGCGCAGGCCGTGTCACCGTTGGCTTCATGCGGCGCAGTACGTCCTTCACGCCGTACTGTTCGCGGAGTACTTCTTCCACACGATCGAGGAAGAAGGACCCTTTGGCTTTGCTGATGTCCAGTAAACCAATGGTCTTTCCGGCTAACGAATCAAGCCGGGGAGCAAAGGCTTTCTGCCCTCGGTCCACCTTATCGGTAGGGTCGAGAAATATGTCTCCCATAGTGCACCTCCTTTTTCTTTATGTACGAATCTCTTTCGTCGTGATACGGCTGCCTGCGTCGGCTCCTGCCCAACCCTGAACGGCCGCTGAGAAACGCCCAGCTGTGCCGCCAGCCACGATAATGACAATATTCTCTGGTTTGGGAAACTTCGGAAAGAGTGTGTCATCGGTCGGCGGTTCACGATCTTTTTTCGGGGTTCGCAGCATACTGACCCCAGCACCTTCGCCGCCATTCACGCCAGGACGCAATTCGCGTAAGGGCCGACGAATCTTCTCGTACAGAAATTGTCGCAGATCGTTTTTGGACCACCCATCCTGAGCGAACGTTTTGGCGTGTTCTGGGCAAACGACCAAGACCGTATCTGAAAACAGTGGGAAGTTCTTGTGGTTCCAGAGTCCGGCCATCGTCCAGCCAAGCGAAAGGGCCAGTTGTTCGGCAGTGCGGCTGGCGTGATCGTTGATTTGCAAAGGGGAATGTCCGCCAAATAACGTCACGGTACTTTGCTCAGGACGAAAACCTTTCTCGACATGCAACGGTTCCCACGGACTTGCTTCCTCGTTCTCGCCCACACAGAAAGTGTACTGAGCTGGGTGGCCCATTGTTGCCTTAGTGATTTCGTGCGGCTTCGCTCCACCGATATTGATGATCATCAGGCGAAGCGCACGACCGATGGTGGCATTGGCACGAAATCCATGGCCAAGCGCATTATGGCCACAATTCACGCCGATTTCGTGGCGGATGGGACCGTTAAGGATCACCATCGGCGTGGCCGAGAACGTGGTCACGTTGATCCCGTGAATGCAGAACTGTTCTTCACACATGGCCGCAACCGCGGCGAGGACTGTAGGAAAATAAGAGGGATGACAACCTGCCATGACGGCATTGATGGCGATCTTCTCTACGGTGGCGCGACCGTAATTGGGGCCGATGGTGCCAATCAATTCCTGTGGGTCATGCTCTGTAGCGGCGAGCATGCGTTTGACCCGTTGCTCCGTCGGTGGGACAACAGGCAAGCCATCGGTGAGACCGCGAGCATAGAGCAGTTCAATCGGATCATCTTCTTGGACTTCAATGCGTTGGGAAGAAAGTACAGCCGGCTCGGGCATGTCGGTCCCTCCTTCTTGTGGCTCCTCAGTCTGGCATGCTTGTAGTTGGGCTGTCAAGTTGAAAGCTCTCAGCTTTCAGCAAAAAAGGCCAAGCAAGAAAAATGGTTCTTCCTGAGCCGCTACGCGCTGATGGCTGATTGCTTTTTTACTTAATTGCCTGCGGATTCACCGGTGAACCGACTGCGCCGGTAATTGGCAGCGGCGGCGCGACGAACATACATTCGTATACGCCGTCCTTTGCACAGTCTTCAGCCAACTCCTCGAGATCAAAAATCTCTCCGACCAGCATGCCCGCGTGGACGATTAACACAATGTGCAAGGGTTGAAACACATCTGGAGTCTCATTGGGAATGACCTCAGTCCCCCAGGTGTCTACCGCATAGCCGGCGATGTGTTTCTCACAGAGCCACGGTGCACATGAAAGGCTCAGGCCTGGAGCAGTGCCGCCACTATAGGTCCCCCAACTCTTTTCCGCGCGCACCTGTGCGATCTGACCCGTGCGAATCAGGACAATATCCCCTTTACCTACGGTGACCTTGCCCATGGCTGCCGCCCCATCGAGGTCAGCTGGATAGATCGCCTCCCCTGGTTCAAGCCATGGCTTTCCTTTGTAGCGCGGGATATCCAGAAACACCCCTCGCGTGATGATTTTATTTTTCATGTGCTCGATGCCGTTTTTCTTGGCACCGCTACTGGTCACTTCACTCGCGGCATAACCGTTGTACATCTTGTCTTCATACATGATATGAGCGAGGGCATCCCACTGAGTGGCGCACTGCAGCGGCATAGTGACAGCATCATCCGTGTAGCGGATATTTGGGAGGTGATTCTGAGCGCCAACGACAACGTCTCCCCCGTCTTGCAGCATAAAATGGATCGGATTGAAGCGACCGAATGATCCGGTCTGGGGTCCTTTATCGTCGAACGGGATCGCCAGGGAAATCGTCTTTCCCTGTTTGACGAGTTTGGCAGCCTCGACCACTTTTTCTGGGGTTATATAGTTGAGGGTGCCAAGTTGGTCATTCGCTCCCCACCTGCCCCAGTTTTTATATTTCTGCGAGAATTGCTTCACGTCTTCCATCGAGTATTTTTCTGCCATACGCATTGTCCCTCCGGCCCTCTCTCTTTCCACAGAAGAGGACAGGTCGTCAACCTACCGATCACGCATTCAGGACGAGACCTGGCGTCAGACGGTGGCCTTTGAGAAATTCTTCGATGGGGAGGCGCTTTTGACCTTCTAGTTGGATTTCTTCCAAAGAGAGATGTCCGGCACCAGTCGCGACCACGAGACTGACTGGAGTTACCTCTACGACTGTTCCAGGCGGGTGGGACGGGTACGATGAGGATCGCGCTACGCGTGCAGCGAAGATTTTGAGCAGTTTGCCATTCCACGTGGTATGCGCTGAGGGCCACGGATTGAAAGCACGAATGCGGCGCTCGATCGTAGTAGCATTTTGGCTCCAGTCGATGCGACCATCTTCCTTTTTGATCATGGGCGCATAGGTAGCGTCTGCTTCATGCTGTGGGTGTGCAACCAGCTTCCCGTGCTTGAAGAGCTGGAGTGCTTCACGCAACGCCTCAGCTCCAAGCCAAGCGAGCTTGTTATGCAGACTGCCGCCCGTATCGGTGTCCGCTATGGGCATGGCCTTCTGCAAAAGGATGTCCCCTGCGTCCATACGCTCGATCACACGCATGATTGTCACTCCGGTCTCGATCTCTCCGTTTGCAATTGCCCATTGGATCGGCGCGGCTCCCCGATACTTCGGCAGCAGTGAGGCGTGCACGTTGATACAGCCGTGGGGAGGGAGGTCGAGGATCGCTGTCGGCAGGATCTTCCCATATGCGGCAATGACGATCAGGTCAGGTTGCCAGGCGTGCAATTGTGCAAGCACGCCAGACTCACGCAACTTCATTGGCTGGTAAACCGGAATGTTGTGGGCTCGAGCAAGGACTTTTACTGGTGGGGCATGCAGGACCATACCGCGGCCGGATGGTTGATCTGGCTGAGTAAAGACCCCAACGACTGGGTCTTCACCCGAGAGGAGCGTCTGTAATGAGAGCACCGCGAACTCTGGCGTGCCCATGAAGACCAGGCGGAGGGGATGGGTGTTGGGTGTTGGGTGTTGGGTGCTAGGTGTCAGGAACTGGACATTTGCCATGAGATTTTAACAGCAGGGTTAGAGATGAAGGTTCGATTCCGGGAAAAGAAACCGCTTCACAATGACCCCTGCTAGCCTGCTTTTCCCTAACCCCTAACACCCAGCCCCCAGCACCTTCCTAAATGGCTGGCGGACCCTTGCGCGGCTCGAGTGGCCGCCCTTCGCGCAAGAGTTTTTTTACTTTGCGGGTATACAATTCCCGCTTGAGCCGACTAATGCGGTCGATAAAGAGTTTCCCTTCCAGATGATCAAGTTCGTGTTGCACCGCAACGGCGAGTAAGTCTTCAGCCTGGAAGGCTATTTCTTTCTCGTCGAGCGTCCAGGCTTTCACCTCAATTTGTGCCGAACGTTTCACCTCAGCCGTATAATCGACCACGCTCAGGCACCCTTCTTCCCAGATGACTTCGCCTTCATGGGCGGTAATCACCGGGTTCACGAGTTTGAGTAAATGTTTCCCCGGCTCTTCATGGTCGACGTCGATGACAATGATTCGTTGCGGAATACCGACCTGAACGGCCGCCAACCCGACGCCTGGCGCGTTGTACATCGTATGCACCATATCTTCTACCAACTGGGCGAGATCGCCGTTCATATTGGCCACCGGAGCGCAGGCCTGTTTCAGGCGAAGATCTGGATATTTCAGGATTTCTCTAATCACAACTCGACCTATAACATGTTATATGGATCAACATCAATGAGCGTACGGATGCCGGGAGTAGCATGAGACCTCAGTATGTCGTGTTGGGCGTTTCTGACCAGGGTATGTAAGGCAGAGCGGTCTTCAGCCTTGAGCAGCAAATGCCAGCGTGCCCGATCCTTCACCCGTTCGATCGGTGCCGGTGCCGGACCGAGAATGGTCGGAGCTTTCACCCTCCCTTGTAAGTCGGTACGAAACCGCTGCACAAGACGTTCGGCCACTTCCTGAACCTTTTCTTCGTCTTTGCCTTCAATACGGATGTTGATCATGCGGGTGAATGGCGGATAGCCAAAACGTTTGCGGTAGCGTAGCTCACGAGCAGCAAACCGTAAGAAATCGTGACGTGCAGACAGGCGAATACTATAGTGCTGAGGCACGTATGTTTGAATGATCACCCGTCCTTGTTCCTGTCTACGGCCAGCTCGGCCCGCAACCTGGGTCAGCAGTTGGAATGTCCGTTCTGCCGCGCGAAAATCGGGAAGGTTCAAAGAGAGGTCTGCGAGCAATACGCCGACCAGGGTCACATTGGGCACGTCATGGCCCTTCGCGACCATCTGCGTGCCAATCAAGACATCGAGCTGATGCGCGGTCCAGGCCTTCAGCACTTGTTCGAGAGTCCCTCGGCGGCTGGTACTGTCGCGGTCGAGGCGTGCAACTCGCGCCTGGGGTAAAAAGTTTTTTAAGGCTTCCTCTACCTGTTCGGTACCGATCCCGCCTCCTGTCAGTGCTGGTGCATGGCACACTGGGCACGAGGACGGAGCGTGTCGAGAGAAGTCGCAGTAATGACAGCGGAGGACGTTCCCCTGCAAGTGAAAGGTCAGCGTGACGCTGCAGCGCGGGCACGATAACGCCGAGCCGCACAGTTGGCATTGCAGGTAGCTGGAGTATCCACGGCGGTTGAGGAATAAGAGGCTCTGTTTTCCTGCCTGGAGGTTGACGATCAAGGCTTCTCGCAGGACAGCTGAGAAAATCCTTGCGGCTCGTTCTCCCCTCGCTTCTTGACGGAGATCGACAATCTCAATACGCGGCAATTGGCGCGACGCAACCCGCTCAGGCAGTTCGACCAGCGCGTAATGGTGCGCCCGGCTGTGGGCATAACTTTCCAGTGAGGGGGTGGCCGATCCCAAGAGCACCGGACAGGAAGCGATCTTCCCTCGCATGATTGCCAGATCGCGAGCATTGTAGCGCACTCCCTCTTCTTGCTTATAGGCAGTGTCATGCTCTTCATCGACAACAATCAGCCCGATACCGTCGAGGGGCGCAAAGACTGCCGAACGCACGCCAACAACAACTTTGACCTCGCCACGGGCGATCCGTTGCCACTCTTTCCACCGCTCGCTGGTGACCATGCCACTATGCAACACGGCCACCCGCGTCCCGAAGCGTTGCCTGACGTGCGTGACCAGTTGGTGAGTCAGTCCGATCTCCGGCACTAGCATGAGCACGCTTCTTCCCTGGGCGAGAACATCCTGCGCCACGCGTAAGTAGACTTCTGTTTTGCCACTGCCAGCGACGCCATGCAGCAGAAACACGCGAAAGGCTGATTCGTGTACTGCCATGGTCACCTGAGTGCGAGCATGCTCCTGGGTAGAGGAGAGGACGAGGGGAGAAAGGCTCTCTTCCTTCTCACCGAGGTTTGTCTCATGTGTCTCAATTGTTTCTGAGCGTGGGCTTTTCTTCTGTGGCAGGTGCTCGCGTACTTCTAATACGCCCAGGGCTGCGAGCTTCTCCAGTACTTTGCCGAGAGCAAGGGCAGAGAAACGTCGCTGGAGCGCTTTCACCGTGACCCTGCTTTTTTCTTTCACGAGAGCCACGATCTCTTGTTCGGTGGGAGTCAAGTCGAGAGCAGGGGCTGTGCTGCGAACCCCTTGCGGCCCTGTGGTAGACTGCCGGTCCGTCTCTGCAGTAACCCGATGATGACCGGTTGACTCTCTCTTCAGTTTCACTATCCGCGTACTCTCGCGTCTGAAACTTCCTGGCAAGATCGTCCGTAGCATCTCTCCGGGGGTGGTCAAATAATACTCGGCTGCCCACTGCCAGAGACGCATCAGGTCTTCAGGAAAAACAATATTTTCGTCTAGGATATCGAGAATATCCTTTACCTTCTCGGGAGCAGGACCGTCTCCAGATGGACGGCTGTTGGTGACGATTCCTGTTACTTTCCGCCTACCTACGGGGACAAGAACGCGCATGCCAGGAGCGAGACGTGAGCGCAGGGCTTCGGGAACATGGTAGATGAGAGTTCCTGTGGGGTTGATAGGCACAGGAACGATAACTGAGACAAAAGCAGAGGGAGGAAAATTTTCTTGAATAAACATTTGACAAATTAGTTTTCTTATTACATACTAAGTGACTGAAATATTAGCCATTGTTGATATACACTATGGCCAGCACAAAACACACCAGGGGAAGCTTGTTACAGAAAGTGATGAGTCCTCTCCTCTCTCTGGTCCCAGGTGGAGAAAAGAACTATCTCAGCCTCGACATCGGTTCAAGTTCAGTGAAGATGCTTGAAGTCCGGGGGGTCGGTAGTGGGATGCGTGTTCTTAATGCTGGCCTTGCTCCCCTCCCAGCGAATGCGGTCCAGAGCAATGTGATCCACGATAGCAACGCGGTGACGGGTGCGATCCGTTCCCTCCTCGATGAGCATACAATCAAAGCAACCGCAGTGATTACGGCTGTCCCTGGCCCAGCAGTCATTATTAAACGTGCGACGTTCCCCTCCCAGGATCCCACGACCCTAGAAGAAACGATTTTTTTTGAAGCCGGGAACTTTATTCCTGAAAGCTTGGAGAACGTGAATCTCGACTATCAGATTCTGGACTATGACGCTGAAGTCGAGAGTGCCGAGGTTCTCTTGGTTGCAGTAAGAAAGGACGTGATCAACAGCTACGTTTCGGCGATTCATGAAGCTGGGCTTGTGCCGATCGTAGTGGATGTTGATTATTTTGCCTTGGAGAACATGTTCGAGGTGAATTACACGCTTGGCCCTGAAGAGATTGTCGCGCTTGTCAACATTGGTGCTCGGTATTCCTCGATTAACATCCTGAAAGGAGGGCGCTCTGCCTTCACTGGAGATGTCCCGATAGGAGGACGGCATTTTACCGAAATGCTCGCCCAGGAGCTAGGCGTAAATTATGAACAAGCCGAGGAAACGAAGATTGCCGGGATGCTGAGAGAACAAGAAGAGGTCTCGCGGGTGCTAACGGCTGCAGCGGAACAACTGCTCGATGAAATCCAGCGTGCCCTCAGTTTCTTTTGGACCGGTTCAACAGAAGAGCAGATTAGCGCTATTTACTTAAGTGGCGGAACGGCCCAACTGCCTCGCCTCGCTTCATCCATGAGTGAAAGACTGCAGATCCCGGTGGAAGTTTCGGATCCGTTTCGGAGCCTCAGTGTCAGCCGTCACATCGACGATGCCTTTATGCACCAGCATGCCTCAGCCCTTGCGGTCAGTGTGGGGCTGGCGACGCGGAGGCCGGGGGACAAATGATTCGCATTAATCTCCTTCCTGTCCGCGAAATTGAGCAAGCGTCCTTTCGCCGTAAGGAGACAGTACTGAGCGGAGGGCTCATTGTCCTGGCCTGTATCGCTGTTGCGGCCGCGTACCTCTACCAAGGACTGCAGATCAGCACGGTTAATGCGGAACTCAAACGTGCGGAGCAAGCGCTAGAGCGCGCACGGCAGCAAAATCAAGAATTTGACAAACTCGAGCAACAAAAGAAAGATATCGAAAATAAATTCCAGGTTGTCCAGATATTGACGTCCCCACAACGCCGTGCCGCGTCAGTGCATGTGCTCGACGATTTGAGCATGAGCACGCCAGAGTCGCTGTGGCTCATTGATTTTGTTGAGAACAAGGGAGCAGCCAAGATCAGTGGCAGGGCAGTGGATAACCAAACCATTGCGGCTTTTGCCCATAATCTTTCTCGTTCCAGCTATTTCCGCAATATAGAGATTCGCGAGACAGTCCAGGAAACAGCAACCGCTGCCGAGCCGAGGAGAAGGGCGGCAAGAGCCGGGAGCGGGAGTGTTGATGCCCCGCTTGCACCCCCAGTGACGAGGTTTCTCATCGAAGCACGTATCAACATACCAGGGCTGCAGGAAGAAGGTGCTCGGGCGAGCACAGGAGAGGAAGAGGAACAAAAGGACGGGAAGGGACCGCCCGTAAGAAAAAGACCGGAAGGAAGAAGGTAAGCCATGCTTGACCGCATTTTTTCCCTCCCGCCGCATCAACGCCGCCTGCTGTACGGCGGCATCGTTGTTCTCATCATCCTTCTCTACGCGTTTACCCTTCATATCCCTCGATCCAGAGACATTGCCGATAAAGAAGAAAATATCCGCAACATCAATGCTGAACGCGCGAAGCTGCAACGATTGGTGGCCAATCGCGAAAAAACCGAGCGCGAAATCGCTGAGGTCGAAGAGCGCTTTAATCAGATCAAAGCGCAACTCCCCGACCAGAAAGAAATTCCTGAGCTACTGCGCCAGGTGTCGAACCTCGGCCGCGACTCCGGTCTGGAAGTGCTGTTCTTCCGTCAGAAACCAGAAGTATTTCAGGATTTATATGCCGAGGTGCCGGTCGAGATGGGGGTGCGTGGGGGGTATCACCAAATCGCTTTGTTCTTCGATAAGGTGCGTCATCTTGATCGGATTGTGAACGTCGCCGATATCAGCATGAAAAATCCGCAAATGAAAAATGGCCAGATGCAAATAGACGCAGCATTCTTTGCGACGACGTATCGTTTCCTCAGTGAAGAGGAGCGAGAGCGGATCGCGAAAGCAAAAGAGGCAGCGCAGCCGAAGAAAAAGGCAAGGAAGAAGTAGGAAGCCATGAATCTTCCGCATGCTCGCCGGAGCTTGAGTTGCCTCGCCTGTGCCTGGCTGGTTTTCTATGGGGCAGGGATTTGCCCCATTTATGCCCAGCAGGATGAAGCGACAGAATCTGCGTATCGATACGATCCCACCGAGAAACGGGATCCTTTCCTCTCTCCTTTTTATGTCCCGCCAGAAGCGCCCACTCCAGAAGAGGCCAAAACGCCGCTCCAACGCTTTGATCTGGGGCAACTGCGGCTCGTCGGGGTTATTTGGGAAGCCGATGAGCCCAAGGCCCTGATCGAAGATGGGGGTGGACTGGGATACATCGTAACCCGAGGAACGTTGATTGGGTCAAAGGGCGGAATCATTCGAACGATCGAGCCGAAACGGATTGTCGTTGAAGAATACGAAACCGACTTTTCCGGAAAACGCCGTGCTCAGGAACGCGAATTACTGCTCTCAATCATAGAAGCTGGTCGAGAGGGAACGAGGACGCAGCGCAAGTAGTGCTGGGATGATGAGGGGGATGTGGGGATGTGGAGCTTACGGGAAGCGAGTAGGAAGGGAGCTACAGTGATACTACTGACGCTCATGACTGTCGGGGCCTGCGCCCACCGAGCGAGTCAATCCATACCTCCGGCTTCTCCGCCAGCGGGGACGGAACCAACTGCAACCCTGCAACAACCCCCACAGCCTACCTATTCTGGCCCGCTCACGCTTCATGAGGTGCAGGTCATAGAAACGGCGGGCCAACGCAGTGTGCTCTTTCGTTTTTCCCGGCCACCGGAAGGGATTGACTATTTTCCGCTCCGGGGGCCGAGCCGCTTGGTGATTGATGTCAAAGGCCCAATCAATTCTCTCCCGAAAATACAGAGTTATAAGGCCGCGGACTCACTGGTGTCTGCCATACGGGTTGGCACCTATCAAGACCGCATGCGCCTGGTGGTCGATGTCAAAGGGGCAGAAGTACCCCAGTTTTCAGTGGATAATTACGATACTCTCGTCACCGCCTTTTTGGGCGAGAAGAATAGTAGTAACGGATACACCGAGAGCAACGCGCAAGTGTTGTTCATGGCCGATGCGGCGCGTAATGGCCACCGCAGCGCCCAGGTCATCCCTGCCGTAGCGAAATCCCCGGATGTCACTCCTGTGAGCGAAACACCCCCGCTCGCCATGACCGCTCTGGAAGCAACGGCAAAGGAGCCACAGCCATTGGACTCCCTGGATGGGGCTGTCCCTCCTGAGAGTAATGATCCCATGCAACTCGCCCAGACCCCTCCTCCGCCGGCGGCTCCTCCTGCAGCTGCCCCAGAATCACGCCCCCTGCGTGAGGAGCCGATCGACGGGCCCACGTCATCTCCCCCTGCTTTGGACAGTGCACCACCCACCACGGAGTTCGAAGCGCCGCCGCCGTCCGCCTATACTGGAAGAAGGATTTCGTTGGACTTCAAGAATGCCGACATTCATGACGTGTTGCGGATCCTGGCTGACGTGAGCGGACTCAACATTGTGGCGACGGACGACGTCAGGGCACGCGTGACGCTCCGGCTCGTTGAGGTACCGTGGGACCAAGCCCTCGATGTCATCATGCAGGCCAATGGACTGGAACAAACCCAAGTTGGTAACGTTATTACGATTTCGACCACCAGACGCCTGGAGGTGGAACGCAATGCCCGTCTGGCTGCACAAACCGCTGAACAGAGACTTGCTCCGCTCGAAACGGAGTACGTGAGAGTCAACTATGTCAAAGCGGAAGACGTCGTCAGACTGATTACGCAAGAAGCGCAGCAGCGGGCAGCGGCTGCTGCAAGAGCACCAACACGCGCGGCTCCGACACGTACGCCGACAGCCGCAAGAGCAGGGGCAGCGGCTGGGGGCCGCGTGGCCATCATGTCGCCACGCGGAACGATCGCGGCAGATCCGACAACGAATGTGGTCATCGTGAGAGACGTGCGTGACAACATCGCGGCGGTCCGCGAATTAATCAGAAACATCGACATCCAAACTCCGCAAGTCATGATTGAATCTTACATTGTGACGGCAAATGAAAACCTCGCTCGCGACCTGGGAATTCAATGGGGGTATCAATATGTCGCGAGTCCACAAACCGGCAATCCTACTGGGGTCAATTTCCCGGGAGCAATTGGTCTCGGTGGGTCTGGACTCGGGCAGGGAGTTGGCGGGCTCCCGTTTATTGCCGATTTTCCTGCGAGTGCGGCGCCTGGAGCAGGGTCGGCGATTGATCTTGCCCTTGGCTCGCTCGATGGTTCTCAGTCGCTCAATGTACGGTTGAGTGCATTGGAACGTGAAGGAAAAGCCCGCGTGGTGTCGCGCCCACGTGTGGTCACCCTCAATAATCGCATCGCCGATATTCGGGCGCGGCGAGCGGTCCGTGTGCCGATTGTAGCGGGGTCTCTCACCGTTGGGGGTCAGGGGACAACTGGCGGGGGGAATGCGTTTCAGGAATTCGATGTGGGCATCACCCTCAAAGTCACCCCACAAATTTCTTCGGATGGGTTTGTGCTGCTGGAGATCGACGCCGAAAGTAGTGAGCTGGCTCCTGCGAGTGTGACTCCTTCCGGAACGACGACGGCTTTTCCCATTATTCCTGACACGCTGACACGCACGGCGAGTTCACACATCCTGATTCGTGCAGGCGATACCTTCGTTTTGGGCGGAATTCTCCAAGACAGCCTCATCCAGCAGGAAACGGGGATTCCCTACCTCAGGAATACTCCAGGCATTGGTTGGCTCTTTAAGGGCAGATCCAACAATCGGGTAAAGGATGAACTGTTAGTGTTTATTACTCCTAAATTAGTCGCCGGAGTTTCGACGGCAGGAATGCCAACGGCGCAGCAGCTCTGGGAGAACCGGCCACAACAAGAGCAAGCCCCGCAGGCAATGGCACAGCCGTAAGGGGAAGATGGAGAGAAGATGGAGAGAAGATGCAGTGGCGTAGTCAGTTCTCAGTTCAGATTTGCCAACGGAGAGAACTGAGAAGTCTAAGAGCTCGGGGTGGTGGTGATGGGTGGTTGGTGAACACATGGGAGCTCTTAGACTTGTGAGTTCTGTCGAAAGGAGAAAGGCAGAGTTGTGGACCGCGAAACCGTTGTAGGAGCGACATAATAGTCATTGGTCACAATGGAAGCGTTCTCGCTTATTCGTAAGGCACAAGGTCCCCTCTCCCCTCGTGGGAGAGGGTTAGGGTGAGGGGTACAACAATATGGCTGGGACACTCGGGGGCTTGGTAGCTGGTGTGGTTGCTGCGGTGGAAGTGGAGTGTGGTGAAAGCGGGGGACGGAACGCTTTCCAGCTCCGAGCCTCCGAGCGTCCCTGTCTGTGGTTTGTGGGGCAGAGGTGTGGTGGTGATGACAGGACGAGATAGGGGCGAGATCTTCTCCGTCTGCACAGTGGTGAAAGATCTTGCCCCTATAACTTGCCCTTCATATGCAGGGACTGAAGAAACAAGTGTAGTGTGGTAAGAGAACGGAAGCAAGAACACGATTTGAGAAAAGAAGGATATACCCATGCTCCGTTTTTTTACCGCTGGAGAATCCCACGGCCCGAGCCTGACCGCCATTGTGGAAGGTTTTCCGGCTGGGGTGACTATTGATGTGACACGTATGAATCACGATTTAGCCCGCCGGCAGCAAGGGTACGGCCGAGGCGGGCGCATGAAGATCGAAAAAGATGAAGCCCAGATTCACTCTGGGGTACGCTGGGGTGAGAGTTTAGGCTCACCAATTACCTTGATGGTTGAGAACAAAGATTGGCGAAACTGGGAAAAGCGCATGTCTCCCTTTGCCGAAGATCGTAATGACAAGATTGCGGTCACGCGCCCACGCCCAGGGCATGCCGATCTCACGGGAGTGTTGAAATATCATCACCGTGACGTACGCAACATTCTTGAACGTGCCAGTGCGCGCGAAACCGCCGCGCGCGTTGCCATCGGTGGGCTCGCCAAGTGTCTCCTCCAGCCTTTTGGCATCCGCATCATGGGGTATGTGTCAGAAATTGGCGGTATTGTGGCCAATCACGCGAATATGACGCCAGAAGAGATATTCACCCGAGCTGAAACGTCGCCGGTACGCCTGGCCGATACCGTCGCCGAAGAGCAAATCATCGCCTTGATCGATCAATGCCAACAGTTGGGTGATACTTTGGGTGGGGTGGTGGAGGTGGTGGCGGCAGGCTTGCCGCCAGGGCTAGGGAGTTTCGCGCAGTGGGACCGCAAGCTAGATGGTCGCCTTGGCCACGCGCTTCTCAGCTTGCAGGCAGTGAAGGGGGTGGAGGTTGGGTTGGGGTTCGCTACCGCGAAACTCCCTGGTTCGCAGGTTCACGACGAAATTGCTTTTGACCAGCAGCACGGTTTCGTCCGTCATAGCAATAATTCTGGTGGGCTCGAAGGGGGGATGTCTACCGGTGAGCCCTTACGGGTGCGGGTTGCCTTTAAGCCGTTATCGACATTGATGCGGCCGCTGCGCTCGGTTGACATTGTCACAAAAGAACCGGTCGAAGCGACGATCGAACGCTCCGACGTGTGTGCGATTCCGGCGGCAGCGGTGATTGCCGAATCCGTTGTGGCCTTTGTGATTGCCCAAGCCTTTCTGGAAAAATTTGGCGGCGACTCGCTGACTGAGATCAAACGCAATTATCACGGATATATGGAGCAGGTGAGAAATTTTTGAGGTTGCTATAGATTGCAGAGGGTTGTGCGAAAGGACAACATTATCTTGACGGGCTTCATGGGCACTGGGAAGAGTGCAGTGGGAAGAACATTGGCGACACACCTGGGATACCGATTGCTTGACACGGACCTGCTCATCGAGCAAGAGGCCGGGATGTCTATTGCCCAGATTTTCGCCAAAAAAGGCGAAGCCCATTTCCGTGAATTGGAAAAACACACGATCGCGCGTGCCTGCCTGGAGAAGGGCGTGGTGATTGCGACTGGCGGCGGGGCGATGGCCAATGCCGTGAATGCCGAACGGCTCAAGGCGAGTGGTGTGGTGATTTGTTTAACTGCCAGCCCCGAGGTCATCCTGCAACGCATACAAGGGAATAGCGAGCGTCCGCTGTTGCAAGGAGACGAGCCGCTGGGCAAAATTCGCGCGCTCCTTGCGGCTCGGGCCGAGGCGTACGCGCAAGCGGATATCACGGTCGATACATCTGCTCTCAATGTGAAGGAAGCGGTGGAGGCGGTACTTGCGGTATTGGGAACACATCTGGGGACGTGAAACAGTGGGGAGGGGTTTTCCCTCGCCCTTTTTGTTAAAAGAGTGTTTCATGGAAACCGTACCTGTCAACTTAGGCTCGCGCTCGTATCCCATTTGTATCGGCACGAATCTGCTGGGGGATTTAGGCAGGTTGTTGCAGGAGCGACAACTGAGCGCGGGAAGAGTCGCCGTCACAACCGACAGCGTCGTGGGGAAAATCTATAAAGAGCGAGTGGTCACCGCGCTCGCTGAAGCTGGCTACGATCCCTGGGCGATTGAGATCCCGGCAGGAGAAGAGCATAAAAACCTGGCCTGGCTCGCCTTTCTGTACGATAAGTTGATCGAAGGACGCATCGAACGGCGCTCGCCACTGATTGCCCTTGGTGGTGGGGTGATCGGTGATCTGGCCGGGTTCGCTGCGGCAACCTTTCAGCGTGGCCTGCCTTTTATCCAGGTGCCGACGACCCTGCTGGCGCAGGTTGATGCGAGTGTCGGTGGGAAAACGGCGATCAATCACCCCACAGGGAAGAATCTGATTGGCGCATTCTATCAGCCACGTCTTGTGGTGATTGATGTGGACACTCTGAAGACGTTACCCCGGCGGGAATTTATTGCTGGCATGGCGGAAGTCATTAAATATGGGGTGATTCTCAACCCCGAATTGTTTCACCTCTTAGAAGAACACCTGGCGACTCTGCTCCGCTGCGACCCGCATTTGCTTATCGCCGTGGTGAAAACCTGCTGTCAGCTCAAGGCGCTGGTGGTGGAGGAGGACGAGACTGAGGGCGACTATCGGGCGATCCTCAATTTTGGTCACACGTTGGGCCATGCTATCGAGAGCGCGACTGAATACAAGAAATTTCTTCATGGTGAAGCGGTGGCCATCGGCATGGCTTTCGCCGCTCATCTGTCGGAGAAACGTGGGTTGTGTAGTGCTGAGATCAGCGAGCGCGTCTGCCGACTGATTAAAAAGGCTGGACTGCCGGTTGACATCCCCAAAGCCCTGAAGGGAGAGCATTTACTGTTGGGGATCGAGACCGACAAGAAAGTCGCCCATGGTCAGGTCAAATTTGTGTGCATCGAGGACATTGGCAAAACCCGCTTCGAGTATTTACCGGCAAAGGAGATCGTGGGATACCTGTGAAAAGCGTGGCGCATGTCTGAAATCTGTGCACTGGTTGCGAGAGGCAGCCCCCCACCTCTCTGGATGCCCGTTTCCACGGGCATGACGTCATTCTCGCGTAGGCGGGAATCCAGGAATTTGCACAAATTCTAGACATGAGCCAAAAGAGTTTAGCAGCATAAGTACCCCGGTGTTCCATCTCTCTCCCCCGTAAACGGAGGAGAGGGCAGCAGCCGCGCAGGCGGGTGCAGGTGAGGGGAAACGTGGGGAAGGAGGAGTGGTGTGGGAGCGGTTGGACGTGGCATAGGGGTAGCCCTCGTTGTAGTAGGGCTGGGCATTGTTGGCTGTGGTGACAACGACAACGATCAGGGGATTTCATTTCGCGCTGTTGGCATCCTGCAAGGGGAGCAACAAGAAGACCAGTGTCAGGTGCCGACCGCTGATAGCGCGATTGCTGATGCGGGAATTGCCATTCCGCTCAACTCGCCTTTTGTTAATGACGGCTATCCTGATAGTTTTTCCGTGTTAAGCTTCTGCCGAGGCTTTCTCCAGCTAGAGAACAATATGCTTGGTCAAGCGGTTGTCGTAGACCGGATTGACTTCGAGTATGAGATTCCCGGGGCGCGCATTGCCATTCCCGCCAATTCTGCGCCAACCGGACTCAGAATAAATCCAGTCGATGCCGACCCAGAGCAAACCCCCAGCCCATTTGGGCAAGTGAATGCGGTGGTTGTGCAACTCGATGGACAATTGGTGCCCAGTACACTTGTACAGTTTTTGCGTCAGAACCAGCCGTCTCTCCCCGCGCTGCCATATGTGATGATTATTCACATTAAGGCGCTCGGACGGACCGACAGCGGAGACCGCATCCAAACAAATGAAATGCGTTATACCATCGAGTGGACAAGCTCGGGAGCATTCTAGTTTTCCTGCACTTTGGGCTAAAAGTTCCCTCTCCCCTTGTGGGAGAGGCCTGTCCTGAGCAAAGTCGAAGGAGACAGGGTGAGGGGTACTCCCCAGGCGTGTGGGGATCTGTGGAAGGAGAGGTGAGGTATGGGACGCTGTGGTGGATGGAGCAAGGGAATCACGCTCGCACTCGCTGTGATTGCCGCAAGCTGTGGCGGCACTGGCGGGGGACCCTCAGATTCGGGAAAACCCCTGGTCTTTCAGACCCGTGGGCGATTGAACCTCATTGTCCAGCCGACCAACGATCCGCGTGTGGTGACCCTGACCGCGACCTTGCTGGATCCGCAGGGGATACCGTTTCGCAACCAGGCGATCTCATTTACTGCAGAGTTTAATGACGCCACGTTTATTCCTGGGAGTGACAATCAGGGATCGGTGCTGACGAATGACACGGGTCAGGCGAAAATCACCCTTGTGGCGGGGCTCACCACTGGTCACATGCGCGTGCTGGCCGAAGCCCCACCCGCGCTCAATATTGCCACTGGCATTACCGTCGAACTCACTGCGCAGGGGTTTGTCAGCCTTGGACCTCTCGGGATTATCCCCCTCGAAGTGACCTTCATCAATCCATTGGTGAACCCGAGTATTCCTGGCCCAATGACCATCTTTCACGCTCTGGGTGGGACGCCACCATACAGATGGAACAACAGTAATAAGAGTTTGGGGACAATAGAACCAATTGGTCTGCAAAACATTAACGAACAAGCCACATACACGCTTATTGGTCCAATCCCAACTGAAGTCGGCGAGGCTTTGCAAGATACTGTCCAATTACTCGATGCCGACGGGAGTCAGGCAACCGCGACGGTCAATGTGATTTTTGCGGATTGTCGGCTGCAAGCAGATGGAGAAGACGTAGGCGTTCTTGGGGTACCGGGACGAGACTTTCAGGTGAACGTTTCCGATGGAACTCCTCCGTTTACGGTGACTCCCAATTTCCCCGGTTCGGTGGTCGTAGACATTGTTGTCCTTGACCAAAACGGGAACATCATCCCTGGTGAGGTGTGTGACAGAATAGGAGAAAATTGTGTCGTTCGCCTCACTTTGCCTGATCCTGTGCGTGTGGTTGATCCCGGCTCGATCCTGATCCGCGACAGTCGTGGGTGTACGGCCACGGTGACTTTCAGCGTCAATCCGGTAGCAGGACCAACAGTAACAACCATCATACTGGAGGCGAGCCCGCTTTTGATCAACGGCATCACCGGTGGAACCTCGACTATTACAGCGACGGTCTTAGACGAAAACAACCAACCCATACCAGGACTATCCGTCCTTTTCACAGACGACAGTGTAAGGGCAAGGATCAATCCACTGACCGCAACAACAGATACGAGTGGGCGCGCGGTGACAACCCTTACAGTCCCACAGTTGACTCCTGCTAGTATCGTGCGCGTGACAGGTTCTGCTCAGGGAGTGAGCGGGTTTGTAGACGTCGCTGTTGTGACACTAGGCGAACCGGCAGGACCGCCAGCAGACATTTTCGTGGATCTCTTTGCCGATCGTTCAGGCGATAACAATGACGGCACCTGTACAACTATTCTCTCGGCCCTTGTTGTGGATGCGCAAGGCAATCCTGTTGATGACGGAACGCGGGTAGATTTCGCTGCATCTCCAGCAACAACAATAGGTGGCAACGTGGCAGTCTCCGTAACGAGTCCTGCATTCACCAATCAATTGCCGCCATGTGACATTTCAACCTACGTGCGAGATAGCGGGCTTGAGATCACGCCGCAGCCTGGCGACGCGCTCTCGTGTCTCAAGTACCCACGGAGTGCCGCTGGAGGAACAACGACGATTACTGCGACTGCAAGTGGGGTGATCCGTTCGTTCCCCAGCATTACATTGCCACCTTGCCCCTTTGACTCAACTCCAGGCGACCCGTTGATCTCCCCATCTACGGTCACCATCAATCAGGGCCAGAGCAACACGTTTGTTATCGTTGGAGGCATGCCACCGTACAATATCGTTGCGAGTGGTGGAACGGTTGACCCAAGTACTGTAGCGGCATCAGGTGGGTCGTTCACTTATACCGCAGGGGCAACAGCAGGAGATTTCACTATTATCGTTACTGATTCAGTCGGGAACATCGCCCAAGCCACAGTAACTATTAATGCAACATCTGCAGAAATATTTACTATTGTCATTGAGGCGTCACCACCTTCTGCCGATGGAGTGACCGGAGGAACATCAACTATTAGCGCAACTGTGCTCAATAGTAGTAATCAGCCAATTCCCGATGTGACGGTTCTCTTTACGACAGATACAGGAACATTAAATCCTTTCACTGTTACGACTGGTTCCAATGGTCAAGCGATAACAACTCTCATGATTCCAATGGGAACCCCCGCTGGTGTTGCGCAGATTACAGCAACTGCTGAAAGTGTGAGTGGTTCCGTA